>JACPPN010000015.1 GCA_016190995.1 Acidobacteriota bacterium
AGCTACCAGGTGACCCTGACCGTGACCGACGATCGCGGTCTCAGTGCGTCGACGACCCAGTTGATCTTGGTCCTGACGACGGCAAACCCCTCGGCCTCGTTCACGTTTTCGCCGACGACCCCGGCCGCGGGCGACACGGTGTTCTTCAACGCGTCGGGATCGCGGCCCGCCGATGGGCGCAGGATCGTCTCCTACTTCTGGACCTTCGGTGACGGCGCGACCGGTTCGGGCGTCACGACGTCGCATCCCTACCTCGCCTCGGGCAACTTCACCCCAACCCTTACCGTGACGGACGATCTCGGAAAGACCGCCACCTCGTCGGCGCTCGTGATTGTCGGCTCGAGCCAGACGCCGACAGCCTCGTTCGTCTACTCACCGGCGAATCCGACCGTGAACCAGACGATCACGTTCGACGCGTCACCGTCCACCGCACCGCAGGGCCGGACGATCGTCAGTTACGCGTGGAGGTTCGGCGACGGCGCGACCGGATCCGGGCGAGTCGTGCAGCACAGTTATCCGACCCCGCAGGACTATGTGGTCGTTCTGACAGTGACCGACAGCGCGGGCGCCACCAATACGACGTCGCGCACGGTCGGGGTGGGATCCGGCGCCGCCCAGAATCCGACCGCCGACTTTACCGTCTCGCCGTCGCCCGCCAAGTCGGGGCAGACGGTGACGTTCGATGGGTCGCTGTCGAAGGCAAGCGCCGGCGCCACCATCGTTCAGTACCGCTGGAACTTCGGCGACGGCACACCGACGTTCGTCACCGCCGAGCCAGTGACGAACCACACGTACGTGGTGCTCAACAGCACGACGTTTACCATCACCCTGACGGTGGTGGATAGCAACGGACGCACCGCGTCGAGCTTCAAGACCCTTACCGTCGATCCGTGACTGACGGGAGGGACAGCCGCCGGATGGAGGGATTGGAGGGCCGGATCCGCGAGGGCCCGGCCTCTCCGTGCTATCGATGGTTCCCGATCATCTTGCCGCCATTCGCGGTCTCGCAGAGCTGAAGCATCGGCAAGGTCAATTCAAAGAAGCGCTCGATCTCTATCAGCGCGCACTCGACCTCACGCGGGAGGTTGCCGCCTCCGACTTTTCGAACTACGTGAGGACGATCCGAAAGGCTGAACCCGCGGCGTTAGACCCGCCGGGCTTCTCTCGGTCTCCGGAGGCTGCTGCGCCGGGTGGGTCGATCTTGCGCCCCGCACGCCCGAGCGAGTCGACGGAGCCGGCCCTTGCGGACGAGCAGTTGGTCGCAGAGCTCGAGCGGTTCCTCGCCGCGATTCAGCAGTCACGCGAAGAGCACACACGATGGCGATGCGTCCGCTGACACGTTGCCGTTTTTGAGCCTGGCTTCCACCCCAACGCGGCTGCCGCGTTGCGGCCCCCGGGGTTGTCCCTTCGATATGTCCCTTCGATGAACTCAGGGCGGCCTCAGCCCGCGGGCAACGTTGACACATTCTCACATGTTCAGGGCGTGCAGGCGCGGCTGAAGGCACGTCGTCAAGCCGAGAGTACAATCGGCTGATGGGGCTCGCGCCTCGCGGATATTTGGCTGCGCGCCTGGGGCGTGTGCGGGAGGAGCTTGCGGCGCGCTCGGTCGACGCGCTCGTGGTGACCAGCCTGTCCAACATTTTTTATCTGACGAACTTCGGCGGCACGTCGGCGGCGCTCATTGTCGGGGCCGATCGCCTCTATCTGATCACCGACTTTCGCTACATGGCGGCGGCCGAATCGCTTCTTGGCGGCGATTCAGGGGCTCCCGGCGCCGAGCTCGTGCCGGTGCCAAGCACCTACGACGAGACCATCGCCGCGACGATCCAGCGATCGCGGGCGTCACGCGTCGCCGTCGAGGCGACACATCTGTCGATAGCTCGCTACCAGTGGCTTGCGGCGGCGCTCGGCTGGGCGGCACCGCTTACGGCACCGAAGGACACCGCCGCAGGATCCGCCGCATTCGTTCTGACCGATGCGATCATCGAGCGCCTGCGGATGCGAAAGGACGCATTCGAGCTCACCACGCTTCGCGCCGCCGCCGCGCGGCTGTCCGCCGTCGCCCATGACGTGCTTTCGGGCGTCCGACCCGGCGTCACGGAACGGGAGTTCGCGCTGGAAATTGATTCCAAGATGCGACAGAGAGGGTTCCAACGTCCGGCATTCGAAACGATCGTCGCGTCCGGACCAAACAGCGGCCTGCCGCACGCGCGGCCAGGCGATCGGTTGTTGGAGGCGGCCGATCTTGTCATGCTGGACTTTGGGGGCGTGTACGACGGATACTGCGTCGACTTGACCCGCACCGTCGCTCTTGGCCATGCCCCGCTGGAGTGGCAGCGGACGTACGCGGCGGTTGCGGAGGCCCATGCGGCCGCCGCTGCGGCGGTACGTCCCGGGGTCGCGGCAAGCGACGTCGATCGCGCCGCGCGGGCTGCGCTCGAGGGCTACGGTCTCGCAGACGCTTTCGGCCACAGCACCGGACATGGTCTGGGGATTGAGGTGCATGAGGCGCCTCGCCTCGCGCGCAGGCGCCTGGACCCGGCGCCCGCGCCGGCCGATGAGATCCTCGACGAGGGGATGGTCTTCACGATCGAGCCAGGCGTCTATTACGCCCATCGTGGCGGCATTCGCATCGAGGACGACTATGTCGTGACCGCGGGCGGATGCGAGAGGCTCACCAACGTTCGAGCGGCGCTGTGCATCTCCTGACGGAAGCCTGGCGATCGACCGTACGCTGCGTACGCTCGGCACGGTGCGGACGGCGGCCGTGCAATCAATGATGAATCTGGACGAGATTCGGTCCATCCTCGAGCTCGTGCGCGAGCACGAGCTTTCTGAATTCGAGCTCGAACGCGACGGCCTGAAGATTAGGATCCGCAAGGACGCGATCCACCAGCCGAGCCTCCTGATGAGCGGGGTACCGGCGCCGGCCGGGACAGCCACGCTCCCAGCACCCGCTGCCGCGGCGCCCGCGCGGGAAACGCCGCCCTCAATCGCCGAACCTGCACCCGAAGCGGGGGAAGAAGCCGACTACGATCTCGCGGTCGTGAGCTCGCCGATTGTCGGGACGTTCTATCGCTCCGCTGAGCCGGCGTCGCCACCATTTGTCGAGGTCGGCGAGACGGTCAAGAAGGGACAGGTGCTGTGCATCATCGAGGCGATGAAGCTGATGAACGAGATCGAGTCGGAGTACGACGGCGATCTCGTGAAGATCTACGTTGAGAATGGGCAGCCCGTGCAATACGGCGAGCGGCTGTTCGCGTTGAAGATTTCGTAGCATGTTCAAGAAAATCCTAATCGCGAACCGCGGCGAGATTGCGATGCGCATCATCTGCGCGTGCCGCGAGCTGGGGATCAAGACGGTCGCCGTCTACTCGGAAGCGGACGAGAACTCGCTGCACGTGCGGTTCGCCGACGAAGACGTCTGCATCGGTCCGGCCCGCAGCACCGAGAGCTACCTGAACGTTCCGGCCGTCATCAGCGCCGCCGAAATCACCGGGGCCGACGCGATCCACCCCGGCTACGGATTCTTGTCGGAGAGCGCGTACCTTGCCGAGGTCTGCGAGGCTTGCCACATCAGGTTCGTCGGGCCCGATCCGGGCGTCATTCGCCTGATGGGCGACAAGGCGCGGGCGCGGCGGGCGATGAAGAAGGCCGGTGTGCCGGTGCTCCCCGGAAGCGACGGGCCGATTGACAATGACGAGAAGGCCGCGAAGATCGCGAAGGACCTTGGCTATCCCGTGATCGTCAAGGCGGTCGCTGGAGGGGGCGGGCGCGGCATGCGCATCGTTCAATCTGCGAACGAGCTGTCGCAGGCGTTGAAGACCGCGCGCCGGGAAGCGGAGGCCGCGTTCGGCGTCGGCGACGTGTACCTCGAGAAATATGTCGAGTCGCCGCGCCACATCGAGTTTCAGGTGATCGGCGATCATCATGGGGCGGTCGTGCACCTCGGCGAACGCGAGTGCTCGATTCAGCGCCGCCACCAGAAGCTGCTGGAGGAATCACCGTCGGTGGCCCTGACCGACAAGGTCCGTCGAAGGATGGGCGCGAGCGTGGTGGATGCGGCCAAGGCCGTGCAGTACACGAACGCCGGCACGTTCGAGTTCCTGCTGGATCAGGCCGGGAACTTTTACTTCCTCGAAGCCAACACGCGACTCCAGGTCGAGCACCCGGTCACCGAGACGGTCACCGGCGTGGACATCGTCAAGGAGCAAATCCGGGTGGCCGCCGGGGAGCGCCTCTCCTTCAGGCAGGGGGACGTCGCGTTCAACGGCCATGCCATCGAATGTCGCATCAACGCCGAGGATCCGGACACGCTGGTGCCGAGCCCGGGCGTCATCCATGTGTTCAGCGTGCCCGGTGGACCCGGCATCAGGGTCGATACCGCGGCGCATTCGGACTGCACGATTTCGCCGTACTACGACTCGATGATCGCCAAGATCATCGCGCACGGCCGCGACCGCCAGGAAGCCATCGCGAGGATGCGCCGGACGCTCGAGATGACCGTCATCGAAGGCATCCGCACGACGATTCCGCTGCACTTGAAGATTCTGGCGGACCCGGACTTCGTCTCGGGGAAGATCAGCACATCCTTCATGAATCGGTTCGCCGCCGACCGCCCCAATCGCCTTGCCGCCGCCGGCTGATCGCGGCAGGCCGCTGTCACAGCCGCCCAACCTAAGATCAGTGACTTCGAGCGTTCGTCCCTTCCTTTACGCCATCACCGACGCAGAGGTCGCTCTGAGCTACGGCTGGCGTCCACGAGAGCTCGCCCGCGCATATCTCGCGGGTGGTGCCCGGCTGATTCAGGTGCGTGGCAAGGGCCTCCCGAGCGGCGCACTCCTAGCCCTCGTCGATGAAATCGTCGCGGACGCCCAGCCGTGCGGCGCCCGGATCATCGTGAACGATCGCGCCGACATCGCGTGCCTGACCGGCGCCGCGGGCGTGCACGTCGGCCAGGACGATCTCGATCCCCGGTCCGCGCGTCGCATTGTGGGCGCCGCAGCCATCGTCGGCTTCTCCACGCACACGCCGGAACAATTGCAACGTGCAATCGGGCAGCCCCTCAGCTATGTCGCGATCGGACCTGTGTTTCCGACCGGCACGAAAGACACCGGCTACGCCGCGGTTGGTCTCGCGTTGGTTCGACAGGCGCGCCAGACAGCGACGGTTCCGGTCGTGGCGATCGGAGGAATCACGCTGGACACCGTCACGAGCGTGGTGACGGCCGGCGCGGCGGGCGTCGCCGTGATCACCGACTTGCTCGCCGGTGGCAATCCCGAGAGCCGGACGCGCGGATTCGTCACGCTCCTCGAGGGTCTTGCGATCGAGCCCGCACGCGAATTCTGAGGCGGTCCGCGCCTCTGCCCCCGAACTTGCCGTGTATAATGCCGCGGTCCCGCAGGCAGGTGCCGCACTGCAACGACGCTGACAAGGAGGAGCCGACGCGATGTCACTCATGGCCACGAAGTCGATCGAGCGCCTCAAAGCCGAGGCCGCCGAGGTTGGGGAACACAGCCTGAAACGGGTACTGGGCCCCGTCAACCTGGTGACGCTCGGAATCGGCGCGATCATCGGCACCGGCATCTTCGTCCTGACCGGACAGGCCGCCGCCGCGTACGCCGGACCCGCCATCGTCCTGTCCATGGTGGTCGCGGGCGTCGTGAGCGCGCTCGCCGGCCTTTGCTACGCGGAGTTCGCCTCGACCGTCCCTATCGCCGGATCGGCCTACACCTACGGGTACGCCACGCTCGGCGAGATCTTCGCCTGGATCATCGGATGGGACCTGATTCTCGAGTACGCGTTGGGCGCCGCTACGGTCGCGGTGGGATGGTCCGGCTACGTTGTCAGCTTTCTGCACGATCTCGGCTTGCAGTTCCCCGCAGCGTTCAGTGCGGCGCCGGGCACGGTGGTCACGCTCGCCGATGGCACGGCCGTCACGGCGGTGTTCAACGTGCCGGCCGTTCTCATCACGGTTCTCGTGACGATGCTGCTCGTGATTGGCATTCAGGAATCGGCCAACGTGAACAGCGTGATCGTCGTCATCAAGGTCGTGGTCGTGCTGCTCGTGATCGTGGCCGGTGCGTCGTTCATCAACGCCGCGAACTTGCGGCCGTTCATTCCGGCGAACACCGGAGAGTTCGGCCATTACGGATGGAGCGGCGTTCTACGAGGCGCCGGCGTGATCTTTTTCGCATACATCGGGTTCGACGCCGTTTCGACGGCCGCGCAGGAAGCGCGCAATCCGCAACGCGACATGCCGATCGGCATCCTCGGCTCGCTCGCGGTCTGCACCGTGCTCTACGTGCTCGTATCGGGCGTGATGGTGGGGCTCGTCCCGTACTCGACGCTTGGCGTGCCCGCCCCGATGGCGGTCGCCATCGACGCAACGCGCGGTCAGGCGGCGGGCACCCTGTGGAGCGGCCTGATGAACAGCATGCCCTACGTCGTGAAGCTGGGCGCAATCGCCGGACTCAGCTCCGTCATGGTCGTCATGATGCTCGGCCAACCGCGCATCTTCTACTCGATGGCAAACGATGGTCTGCTGCCGGCCTGGGCGAGGAAGATCCATCCGCGGTTCCGCACGCCGCACATCACCACCATCGTCACGGGCGTCGCCGTGGCCCTCGCGTCCGGCTTTACGCCCATCGGCATTCTCGGCGAGCTGGTCAGCATCGGAACGCTCCTGGCGTTCGTGATCGTCTCTCTGGGCGTCATCGTGCTTCGGTACAAGCGCCCCGAGCTCGAACGGCCATTCAGGACGCCGCTCGTCCCGCTGGTGCCTAGCCTTTCCGCCGCCGTCAGCCTGCTGTTGATGCTCGGTCTTCCGTGGGAAACGCAGCTGCGGCTCATCGTCTGGATGGCGATTGGGGTTGTGCTGTACTTCGCGTACGGCTACAGGCACAGTGAGCTTCGCAAGGCGGAAACGGCGGCAGCCGGTCGCACGACTCGATAACACGCCAGGCGGGGAGCGCGGACCCGTCACGCGGCCAGTCATGGACGGCCGACGTCGCGCGACACGTGGCGAGGTCGAGGTTCGCGTTCGATGGGCATCAGACTGTGACGCCTTCATCCCCGTCGGAACACCCTCGCGAATACCTGCCTGCCACGTCACCTGCGAGGGGGGAAAAGGCGAGGAGCCCCCTTCAGCCCGCCTGGTGGATTCACGGGCCGGGCCTCGCCTTCGCGCTGCTCCTGCTGATTTTCGTCGGCGGGACACTGGGATACGTCGTCATCGAAGGCTGGACCGTGTGGGACGCCTTCTACATGACGATGATTACCGTCACGACGGTGGGGTATGGAGAAGTTCACCCGCTGTCACGCGGCGGGCAGGTCTTCACCGTCTTCGTCCTCGGGCTCGGGCTCGGCACGGCGCTCTACGCGTTCTCGTTCACGGCGTCTGCCATCCTCGAGGGCGGCCTTCAGGCGAGGTGGGCGCGGCGGCGCCGCGAACGTATGATCGACGATCTCGACCGTCATTTCATCATCTGCGGGTACGGACGCATTGGCAGCATCATCGTCGACGAGTTTCGCCGGCAGCGTGTGCCACACATCGTCATCGAGCGGGACTCGGAGCGCGTGCACAACATCATCGAATCGGGCGGACTCGCGGTCGAGGCGGACGCGAGCCGCGAGGAAGTGCTGACGCGTGTCGGAATCGCCCGGGCGCGGGGCCTTATCGCCGCCGTCGGGACCGACGCGGAAAACGTCTATACGGTGCTCAGCGCGCGGCTGATGCGTCCTGATCTGTTCATTATCGGGCGCGCCGAGACCGACGATTCACGGCGCAAGCTGCTGCGGGCCGGCGCCGATCGGGTCATTTCGCCCTACCAGATCGGTGCCCTGCAGATGGCGCAAACCGCTTTGAGACCCGCCGTCGTGGACTTCGTGCAGCTTGCCACCAGCTCCGACAACCTGGACCTGATGATGGAGCAGGTGAAAATCGACGGCAGCGCGTCGCTGGCCAATCGGTCGATTGTCGAGGCGAATCTGCGTCAGCGCTTTGGCGTGGTCGTCATCGGCATTCAACGGCCGGACGGACGAATGGAGTTCAACCCGCCGCCCGACGCCGTGATGCAGCCCGGCGACAGTCTGGTCGTGCTCGGTCACGCCGACAGCCTCCGCGAGCTGGAAGCGGCCGCGCAGGCGCGCGCCTGAGATTCGCGTTCTGTCACTCTCGCCATGCCCGCCCGTGTCATCGATGGCGCCGCGATCGCCAGAGGGATCACCGAAGAGCTCAGGGTCCGGGTTGCGCGGTTCGCGGCCGCCGCCGGCCGCCCGCCGACCCTGGGCATCGTCCTGGTCGGCGAGCAGCCTTCATCGCTGATCTATGTGCGGAACAAAAACCGGACGGCGGACGCGCTGGGCATCAAGGCTGAAGTCATCCGAGTGCCGGCTTCATCGAGCATCGACGAGGTGCTGGGCCTGGTCGACCGCTTGAACCAGAGCAGCGCGCACGACGCCATCCTCGTGCAGGCGCCATTGCCTGACACGATTGCCGCCGGAACCGAGCGGGTGTTCGAGCGCATCGACCCCGCGAAAGACGTGGACGGCTTTCATCCAGTCAATGTCGGGCGTCTCGTGCAGAATCGAGCCACGCTCGTGCCCTGCACGCCGGCCGGGATCATCGAGATGCTCGAGCGCGAGGGCGTTCGGATGCGCGGCGCCCGCGCGGTGGTGATCGGACGCAGCGGCATCGTCGGCAAGCCGATTGCGCTCTTGCTGCTGCATCGCGACGCCACCGTGACAATCTGTCATTCGAAAACACCGGATGTGCCGCGGATCGCGGCGTCGGCCGACATTCTCGTCGCGGCCATCGGACGCGCGGCGTTCGTCACGCCCGATTTCGTCAAGCCGGGCGCCGTCGTCGTGGACGTGGGGATCAACCGCGTCACCGATGCCGGGGCAGTCGGCCGGCTGTTCGGCGCACAATCACCTCGTCTGGAGGAATTCGGGCGTCGCGGCGCTGTGATCGTGGGCGACGTTCACCCCGACGTCGCGGACGTGGCGGGCGCGATGACGCCCGTGCCGGGCGGTGTTGGGCCGCTCACGATCGCCATGCTGATGAAAAACACGGTTACCGCCGCTGAGCGTCGATGGCGTGGCGGAACCTGAGTTGCCCCCAGATCTCAGCCACCTGCCGGTCCGTCTCTGAAAAACCGTCGCTGGTGTGAATGACGAAATCGGCGCGCCGCACCTTTTCGTCGATCGGCATCTGCGCGGCAAGACGCCGGCGGGCGTCAGGCTCGCTCAGGCCGTCGCGCCGCATGAGACGGTCGAGCTGCAGCTCCGGAGTACACGCCGTCACGATCACGGCATGAAAATCTGCCTCATGGGACGTCTCGAAGAGCAGGGGAATGCCGGCGATGGCGATCTCGGTCGCACCCGCTGGTTCGAGCCGCTCGAACCAGCGGAAGATCTCCTGATACACGACTGGATGCACGATCGCTTCGAGATCGCGTCGCGCGCGGGCGTCGCTGAAGACGAGCGCACCCAGTCTGCGGCGATCCACGGCCTCGTCGGTTCCCAGAACGTCGCGACCGAAGCGTTGCACGAGCGGCGCATAGGCCGGGCCGCCGGGGGCGATCACCTGATGGGCGATTTCGTCCGCGTCCGCCGTAGCGGCGCCGAGCGCGGTGAAACGGCGGAGAACGTAGGTCTTCCCCGTCGCGATCCCGCCGGTGAGCGCTGTCCTGAGCATCCGTCAATGCCTCAGGCGGTCTCGCCGTCCTTGGCCGGTGCGATCCGCTCTTCGACGAACGTGTTCCATTCATGACAGTGCGGGCACTGCCAGAGGAGCTCGGTGCTGCGGTACCGACACCGGGTGCAGATGTGGGGGTCCAGGTAGAAAACCGCGGTGCGGGTCAAATCGATGTACCGATCCACGAGCGAGGTCGGCAGGTTCAGCTGCGAAAGCGTGCGCCAGATCGTCTGATGCAGGACCAGCGCGTGCGGGTTCTGCACGAGCGCGTCGAACAGTAGATCGAGCGCCTCGGAGGGGCAGCCGGTCGCGGCGAGGTGCCGGGCGAGCGCGAGGCGCGCGCGCCAGTCCTGTGGGGTGCCCGCAATGAGCCGGCGACACAAGGCGGCGAACTGGTCGGATCTCCCCAGGCTCGCGTACGCGGATGCGAGCCGCTCGAATGCCAGATACGCGCGGTCGGGCGCCGAGGCCAGGATTTGTTCCCACGACTCAATGGCCCGCGCCGCGTCGCCCGCGTCGAACCGCACATCGCCGAGATTCAAGTGGGCCGGCACGGTGGTCGAGTCGAGCTCGATGGCCGCCTCGAACCGTCTCGTGGCCTCCGCGTGGTCCATGCGCTTGAGCGCCTGCAGGCCAAGCTCGTTCTCGAGAAAGGCAAGGATGGCCCGATCGCGCGCGGGCTGCCCCCGATCGGGCAGCCTCGCGAGCTCGTGCCGGATGCGATATGCCTCGCCCCACTGGTGCTGCTCTTCGTGAAGCTTTTCGAGATTGAGGTGCGCGTGCTGGTTGTGGGGGTCGAGCCGCAGCACCTCATTGAATGCCTCGAGCGCGCGATCGACGAATCCGCCCGTCTTGAAATCGAGCCCGAGACACAGCAGGACGTACGCATGTTCGAGCTTCGTGAGCTTCGGACGTTGGAGCAGGCTCTGATGGATCTGGACCGCCCGGCCAACCTGCCCCTTCTCGCGATACAGATTGCCGAGAATCATGTGAATCTCGAGCGCGGCGGGATCGAGGCTCGCGACCTCGGTCAGCTCCTCGATGGCCTGGTCGATCTGGTTGGCAACCAGAAAGTTCAGCCCGAGGATGTAATGCGGCGACTCGCGCACTTTTCGCCGATCGATCCAGCGTCCTTCGCGCAGCTTGTATCGTTCCCACGCCTTGCCTCCGGCCAGGCCGAGAAGCAGCGCGATCAGCGCGACGAGCAGTATCGGATAGCCGTCCATTACACGTGCGCGTCTTCCAGGTAGTCGGCCAGCAGGTCATCCCACCGCCGCTGCGCCCGCAGGATCTCTTCCACGAGCTGGCGGACGGCGCCACGTCCGCCGCCGGTGGCCGCCACCCAGTCCACCCTCTCACGGACCTGCGGCACCGCGTCGGCAGGCGCCGCCGAGAGCCCCACGCGCGACAGCACCGTCAGATCCAGTAGATCGTCTCCCATGTAGCAGACGTCGACGTCCCGAAGCTCGTGCGCCTGCAGGATGTCCTTGTACGCCTGCAGCTTCGACGTCACGCCCTGCACCACGATGCGAATGCCGAGCTGGGCCGCCCGCGTCATCGTTGCCGGAGACACGCGCGCCGACAAAAGGCCGGTGAGCATCCCGGCGCGTTGCGCGAGGACGATTCCCGTCCCGTCGCGGATATGAAACTGCTTGGACTCCGTGCCGTCGGGGTGGAGCAGTATCGTTCCGTCCGTCAGGACGCCATCGACGTCCAGCAGGATCAGACGGATGCGCGAGGCCTTCGCTTCGAAGCTTGATCGATCGGTCGCCGGCGTCACGGGAAAGCCTGCGCCGCCGCGCGGCGCCGCAGCCGAGGAATCATGCCACGAATCCCGTCGGTGGCCTCAGAACATCTGTGTTCGCCACAGGTCGTGCAGATGGAGCACGCCCTGGACGAGGCGCCCGTCGCCCACGACGATGAGCGACGTGATCTTGCGGTCCTCCATGATCTTCATCGCCTCGACGGCCAGCATCGCGCCGTTGACCGTCGCCGGATTGGGCGTCATGACGTCGGCAGCGGAGAGTCCGAACACGTCGGAGGTCCGACTCATGAGGCGTCGGAGGTCGCCATCCGTGATGATGCCCAACAGGCGCCCTTCGGCATCGGCGACCGATGTCATGCCGAGCCCTTTGCTCGACATCTCGTAAATCACGTCGCGCATGGGCGTGTCGGGGCCGACGATTGGAGACTGCTTCCCGCCGTGCATCAGGTGCTCGACGCGCATCAGGCGTTTTCCGAGCTTGCCGCCCGGGTGCAGGTTGGCGAAGTCCTCGACGCGGAATCCGCGGCGCACCAGCAGCGCCATGGCGAGCGCGTCGCCCAGCGCCAGTGCCGCGGTGGTGCTGGCGGTGGGGACCAGATTCAACGGGCAGGCCTCGGAGTCGACGCGGCAGTCGAGGGTCACGTCAGCCGCCTGCCCGAGACAGGACTTCGGATACCCCGTAATCGCAATGAGCTCGGCGCCGATCCGCCGAATCGTCTCGAGCAAGCGGATGATCTCGTCGGTCTCGCCGCTGTAGGACAGCGCCATCACGACATCGTCGCTTTGGATGACCCCGAGATCGCCATGGATGGCTTCGGCCGGATGCAGGAAAAAGGCGGGGGTGCCGGTACTCGAGAAGGTCGCGGCGATTTTCCGGCAGATGATGCCCGACTTGCCCATCCCGGTGACGATGACGCGGCCGCGGCAGTCGAGAAGGATCCGCACCGCGCGCTCGAACCGGTCGTCAAGGCGATCGAGGAGATCGAGGATCGCGGCCGCCTCGGTCTGCAGCACGCGGCGCGCGAGCTCGAGATCCGACGCTGCGGCGCGAGCGCTTCCGGGTGCGCCGTCGCCCAGCCGCATGGCTGGCTTCTCACTGGCCATCGAGTGCGTCTCTCATCACCGCGGTTGGAGACACCAGCGTCCCGCTGCCCCGAGATATGAGCGGGCGCTTCACGATGTCGTTGATCGCCACCAGACGCTCGAGCAACCCCTCGAGCCGGTCGAGCGCGAAGGCATTCTGCGCGTCGCTCTTGGCCTGGTCCGGGTGTTCGTGAATCTCCAGAAACACCCCATCGATGCCCGCCGCGACGCCGGCCGCGGCCAGCGGCTCGATGTAGCGCGCGAGCCCCGCGGTGACGCCGTCGCCGGCGCCAGGGAGCTGCAGGCTGTGCGTCACGTCGAAGATGACCGGCCAGCCAAGCTCCTCGCGGATGATTGGGAACGCGCGCATGTCGACGACGAGGTTGTTGTAGCCGAAGCTGAAGCCCCGCTCGGTGACGAGGACGCGCGGGTTGCCTGACGCGACGACCTTCTCGATGGCATGGCGCGTATCGTGCGGCGCGAGAAACTGTCCCTTCTTGATGTTGACCGCGCGACCGGTTTTCGCGGCGGCCACGATCAGGTCCGTCTGTCGCGACAGAAACGCCGGAATCTGCAGCACGTCCGCAACCTCCGCGGCCGGTCCCGCCTGCCGCGGCTCGTGGATGTCGGTCAGGATTGGCACGTCGAGCCGCGCCTTCACGGCGGCCAGGACACGGAGTCCTTCCTCAAGGCCCGGCCCACGGAACGAGCGGATGGAGGTGCGATTCGCCTTGTCGTACGACGCCTTGAAGATGTATGCGACCCCGCAGCGGACCGCGATGTCGCGGATGGCGCCGGCGAGGTCGAGCGCGTGTGTCTCGCTTTCGATGACGCATGGACCGCCGATGAAGACGAGCCGGTCTCCGGCACCGAAGCGGATCCCTGCCACCTCGAATGACTGCACGGCCACATTATACGGGAACAAATCGCGCGATCTTGGCTTCCGCCGCGCCCTAGCCTGCCACCGGTTCGGGCAGGGCGGTCCGCGTCTGCGCCAGCTTGCGCCGGCAGCTCGCCTCGATGAACCCCGCGAAGAGCGGATGCGGCTTGAGCGGCTTCGACTTGAACTCCGGATGGAACTGCACCGCGATGTGCCACGGGTGCCCCGCCAGCTCGAGGATCTCGACGAACTTGCCGTCGAGCGATCGTCCGGTCACGCGAAGCCCTCTCGCGGCGAGCGCCTGTTCATACAGACAGTTGAATTCGTAGCGGTGCCGATGCCGCTCGTGGATGACGGACTCGCCGTACAATCGGTGCGCCAACGACCCGGGCGTCAGCTGGCACGCATATTCTCCCAGCCGCATGGTCCCGCCCAGCTCATCGACGCCCAACAGATCGCGCAGCTTGTAGATGATCTTGTGCGGCGTGTCGGGCGCGCACTCCGTCGAATCCGCTTCGGGGAGATCGCACGCGTGCCGCGCGTACTCGACTGCCGCCCACTGAAACCCGTAGCAGATGCCGAAGTACGGGATCTCCCGCTCTCGCGCGATCTGCGCGGCGCGCATCATCCCGCGTGTTCCGCGATCGCCGAACCCGCCCGGGACGAGAATGCCGTTCGCGCCCGCGAGCAGGGCATCGCCACCGGGCTCCTCGAGCGCCTCTGCCTCGATCCACTTGATATTGACGCGCACGCGGTGCTTGAACCCGCCGTGATAGAGCGCTTCGTTCAGGCTCTTGTAGGAATCTTCATAGCCGACGTACTTGCCAACGACGTGAATCGTGACCTCGTCGATCGGGTGGTGGATGCCCTCGACCAGTTCCTGCCAGTCGTCCATCCGGCGCTCGGTCTGCGGGAGCTGCAGGTGCTTGAGGATGATGTGGTCGAGCCCTTCAGCCGCGAGAACGAGCGGCACTTCGTAGATGCTCGAGACATCCTTGGCGGTGATGACCGCCGCTTCGTCGACGTCGCAGAACAGCGCGATCTTCCGCTTGATGTCCGGCGGCAGGAACCGATCGGTCCGGCAGAGCAGGATATCCGGTTGAATCCCGATCGAGCGGAGATCGCGGACGCTGTGCTGCGTCGGTTTCGTCTTGAGCTCCCCCGCCGTGCCGATGAACGGCACCAGCGTGAGGTGGATGTACAGCGTGTTGTCACGGCCGACGTCCTGCCGGAACTGCCGGATCGCTTCGAGAAACGGCTGGCTCTCGATGTCCCCGACCGTGCCGCCGATCTCCACGAGAACGATATCGACACCGGTTGCGACCGCGCGATTGCTGTCCTTGATCTCGTTCGTGATGTGCGGAAAGACCTGCACGGTCCGACCGAGATAGTCGCCGCGCCGCTCCTTCTGAATGACGGAGAGGTAGATCTTGCCGGTCGTCCAGTGATGGTCGCGTGACGTCACGGTGCTCGTGAAGCGTTCGTAGTGCCCGAGATCGAGGTCGGTTTCCGCGCCGTCATCCGTGACGTAGACCTCCCCGTGCTGATACGGGCTCATCGTCCCCGGGTCGACGTTGATGTAGGGATCGAACTTCTGCAGCGTGACGCGATAGCCGTGGCCCTCAAGCAGGCATCCGACGGAGGCGGCCGCGAGGCCTTTGCCGAGCGACGAAACCACACCGCCGGTCACGAAGATGTACTTCACGGGTTGCCGTGTGGTCTCCATAGCTCCCTTCATGCGCGCGATCCCTCGAGTGCAATGCGGCGGACCCGTTTCAGATCCTCCGGCGTGTCCACGCCAATCGAGTCGTGCAGGGTCTCCACGGCCTTGATGCGGAAGCCATGTTCGAGCGCGCGGAGCTGCTCGAGCGATTCAACCTGCTCGAGCGGGGTCGGTTCCAGGCGGGCGAACGCCAGCAGGAATTCCCGCCGGTAGACGTACAGGCCGATATGCTTGTACGCAGGCGGACGGGCGTCGCGATTGAACGGGATCGGCGATCGTGAAAAATAGAGCGCGTAGCCGTCGCAATCCGTGACGACTTTCACGACGTTGGGGTCGTCCAGATCTTCCGCACGATCGATCGGGCGCCGCACCGTCGCCATCATCAGGGTCGCGTCGGAGCCAAACGGCCGAATGGCTTCTTCAATCATGCCGGGGTCGATGAGTGGTTCATCTCCCTGCACGTTGACGATGAGGTCGCAGTCGAGATCCTCCGCGACCTCGGCGAGACGGTCCGTGCCCGAGCGGTGGGCCGGCGACGTCATCCGTGCGTTGCCGCCGAATGCCTCGACCGCGCGGCGCACGCGCGCATCATCGGTCGCGACGATGACCCGATCCACGGACGGCGCTGCGGCGGCGCGCCGATACACGTGCTCGATCATCGGCCGACCATCGATCTCCGCGAGCGGCTTGCCGGGCAGCCGCGTAGACTCGTACCGGGCGGGGATGACAACGACGACGGAGGCTTTGGAGGATTTGTCTGGGTGCCCGGAGGGTGAACCAGGGTGCACGACGAATATTACCATGCCGCGTAGGGGCCGTCGAGAGCAGGGGCGGCCCGGCCACGAGCGCTATCGCCTCAGATCGGTGCGCGCGCGTTGGCCGGTCCGAGAGAACGTGCTACGATGACACGCTTGATGTCCATGACCCCGGCGCGCGCTGCGGTGATCGTCGCCGGCGGAGGGCTGCTCGCAGCCTGGCTTGCGGCGGCGGCGGCGCGCCTGCCGGTGGTCGCGCAGGATCCCGTTGCGACACCAGCCGGCGCGTCCGCCCCGGTCGACCCGGCGCTGACGGATCTTCAGGCGCAAGCGGCACGCCTTCGCGAACGGTTGGGCTCGGGCCCCCCGCTCCGGCACCGGCGCGATCCGTTCACCTTTGCGCCCGTGGTTCGCAAGGCGCCGCGCGTCACACCTGTCGCCGCGGCGTTCGCCCCCGTCGCGCTGCCCGAACCGCCTCGCCCGGCCGTGACCCTCGTTGGCATCGCCGAGGAAACACCAGACCTGAGCCATGCCGAATCCAAGCGCAGAACCGCGGTGATTTCCGCCTTCGATCAGCTGTTCATGGTGAAAGAAGGAGAACTGGTCACGCCGCGTTTCCGCGTCGCGGCCATCGGCACCGACGTGGTCGAGCTCGTGGACCTCACCGACCACACGGCCTTCCGTATCGCGCTCAAGTAGGCTGACGCCTTCACAGCCGAACGACCTTCGCTTCGCGCACCGCACGCACGGCCCGAATCGCCTCGAGCACCTGACCCGTCACGCGGCCGTCACCTTCGCGCTCAGGCGTCTCGTCCACGCTCACGACGGCGGCCGCGCGGCCGGTCTCCCGACCGAGCGCGAACGTGCCGATGTTGATCGCGTGGCGACCGAGAATGGTACCCACCTCGCCGATGACCCCTGGCTGGTCGTCGTTCGACATGACGATGAGCGTCCCCTCCAGCGGCGCCTCGACCTCGACACCGTCGAGTCGAACGATCCGGGCGCTGCCGTGGTCGAACACCGTCCCTTCCACCCGCCGCGTCCCCGCGCTCGTGCGAAGCTCCATCGCGAGCAGGTTCTGGAAATTCCGAATTCTCGAGCTGCGTGACTCGATGACCTCGACGCCGCGTTCGGCCGCCAGCGCGCGGGCGTTCACGAACGTGACGGTGGTGGACAGAATCGGCGCGAGCAGGCCGACGAGCGCGGCGCTCAGCAACACTTCGTTCTGCGCGCGTGCGATCTCGCCCGAATAGTGGATGAGGAAGCCTTCCATCCGACCTTCGCCGATTTGCGCAAGCAACGACGCCAGATCCTGGGCGAGCCTGGCAAAGGGGCGCATGCGACCGAATTCTTCCGCCGAAAGGGCCGGGAAGTTGACAGCGTTTCTGATCGTGCCATCGTGCAGGAACTCGCGAACGCTCGAAGCGATCTCCAGGCCCACCTGCTCCTGAGCCTCCACGGTCGACGCCGCGATATGCGGCGTCGCGACGACCTGTGGGAGCGACGTCAGATGCCAGTCACGGGGAGGTTCTTGCTCGTAGACGTCGAGCCCGGCGCCGCCGATGTGCCCGCGCTCGATCGCTTCTGCCAGCGCCGCTTCGTCGATCAGGTCGCCGCGCGCCGTATTGATGATGAAGGCGCCTGGCTTGCAACGCGCCAGGCGGTCACGATCGAAGAGGCGCCGCGTGGCGGCGGTGGAGGGGACGTGGAGGCTGATGTACTCCGCGCGGGCGCACAGCTCGTCGAGGGACGCCAGCTCGACGCCGAAGTCCGTTGCCACCTGGGCAGCGATGAAGGGATCGTACGCCAGGACCGTCATGCCGAAGGCGCGCGCGCGGAGCGCCACTTCCTGGCCGATTCGTCCCAGCCCCACGAGGCCCAATGTCTTGCCACGCAGCTCCGCGCCGGACAGGTCGCGCTTGGCCCAGCGCCCGCTCTTCATCGCCGAATCGGCGCGGGCGACCGAACGTGTCGCCGCGAGCATCAGGGCCAAGGCGTGTTCCGCGACGCTGACGCTGTTGGCGCCGGGTGAATTCATGACCAGGATGCCGCGGGCGCTGGCCGCCGCGACATCGACGTTGTCGACGCCCGTTCCTGCCCGCGCAACGACGCGCAGCCGCGGTGCATGCTCGAGCAGTTCCTTGTCCACCTTCGTCGCGCTTCGCACGATCAGTGCGTCGGTGTCCGACAGCGCGGCGATGAGATCGGTTCGCGGGACCCGGACGAGACGCTCGATTTGCCAACCGGGCTCGGCGAGAACCTCGGCAGCGGAGTTTGGGAGTTCGTCAGCGATGACAATCTTCATGGGTCAATTGTATGGGGAAAGGGCCATCCGGCGTCACCGCGGGGCGCGTGCCGGAGCGAGCCCCGGCCACCGCAACGGATCGCGGTTCCCTCGCTCGCGATTCGACGGCAGTATAATGTGACGCCTTCGCGTGGCGCCTCTGTTATCGAGCCTCGCACCAAAGTGGTGCAAAGCGCTGGTTTGCTCCGTTTGACGCGGGCCCGAGACTCATCGAGCGTCCTTTTCCACAAGGTTTTCCACAGATCTTGTGAAGATCTCGCCTCGCTCGAAGGGGGACCTGACCTAAACACAACCGCCGCGTTTCCGATTCTCTCTGAGTGCCTCCCACGCGATGTCCATCTTCTTCATCTTCGTCCGACGCGGCCTTTCGGCGGCTTCATACCATGCCTCAATTCACGCTTCTCACTCCACCGACCGAGGGGAAACCCATCACGCGAAAGGGAGGGCGGCTCGTCGTTCCTGACGACCCAATCATCCCGTTCATCGAAGGCGATGGCTCCGGTCCAGACATCTGGCGCGCGAGCGTGCGGGTGTTCGACGCGGCTGTGGCCAGAGCCTTCGGCGGCAAACGACGCCTCGCCTGGTTCGAGGTGCTCGCCGGCGAAAAGGCGAGGCACGTAGGCGGCGAATGGCTTCCAAGCGACACCCTCGAAGCGGTCAAGACCTATAAGGTGGCGATCAAAGGGCCCCTGACGACCCCGATAGGAGGTGGCATCCGCAGCCTCAATGTGACGCTGCGACAGGTGCTCGACCTCTACGCATGCGTCCGGCCCGTGCGCTACTTCGCCGGCACGCCGGCGCCTGTCCGGCATCCCGAGCGGATGAACGTCGTCATCTTCCGGGAGAATACCGAAGACGTCTACGCGGGCATCGAATGGGCGCGCGGCACGCCGCAGGCGGAAAAGCTCATCGAGTTTCTCGCGCGGGAGATGGGCAAGCGCATCCGACCGGACTCGGGCATCGGGATCAAGCCGATTTCCGAAACCGGCACCAAGCGGCTGGTGCGGATGGCCATCCAGTACGCGTTGCAGCATGGTCGACGAAGCGTGACGCTCGTGCACAAGGGCAACATCATGAAGTTCACGGAGGGGGCGTTTCGCGACTGGGGATACGAGCTCGCCAAGGCGGAGTTCCGCAAGCAGATCGTCACCGAGGACGAGGTGACCGCCGGCGCCGTCCCTGACGGCAAGCTGCTCATCAACGATCGGATTGCCGACAGCATGTTCCAGCAGATCCTGACGCGGACGGCGGACTACGACGTCTTTGCGACCCCGAACCTGAACGGTGACTATCTGTCTGACGCGTGTGCCGCGCAGGTCGGGGGGCTCGGGATGGCGCCTGGCGCGAACATTGGCGACGAGATCGCGTTCTTCGAGGCGACGCACGGCACCGCACCGAAGTATGCGGGCAAGGACGTGATCAACCCCGGGTCGTTGCTGCTCTCAGGGGCGATGCTGATGCGCTATCTCGGCTGGGGCGGCGCCGCCGATCTGATCGAAGCGGGCATCGAGCGGACGATTCAAGAGAAGAAGGTGACCTACGATCTCGCGCGGCAGATGGAGGGCGCGACGGAGCTCAAGACGTCCGAGTTTGCCGAGGCCATCATCGGCAATATGTGAGGCGTTCTCATCACACACATTCCCTGGTACGTCGGTTCATCCTCGGTTTTCGAAGGAGCGCAATCTTTATGAATCGCAAGGTCACGGTCATCGGGTCGGGCAACGTGGGCGCCACGGCCGCCCGCAGCATCGCGGACAAGGAGCTCGCGGATGTCATCCTGCTCGACATTCTGGAAGGTGTTCCTCAGGGCAAGGGGCTGGACATGCTCGAGGCGTGTCCGATCGAAGGCTCGGACTCGCGCGTGCTCGGCACGAATGACTACGCCGATACCGCCGGCTCGGACATTGTCGTGATCACGGCAGGTCTGGCGCGAAAGCCTGGCATGAGCCGCGACGATCTGCTGCTGAAGAACTGCGACATCATCAGGAGTGTGACCGAGCAGGTCGTCCGGTACTCCCCACACTGCATCATCATTCCCGTCACCAATCCGCTCGACGCGATGGCGCAGGTCGTCTACCGCGTCAGCGGCTTTCCGCGGGAACGGGTCGTCGGCATGGCCGGCGTGCTCGATTCCTCACGCATGCGCGCGTTTATCGCGATGGAGCTCAAGGTGTCGGTCGAGAACACGCATGCCTTCGTGCTGGGCGGCCATGGCGACACGATGGTGCCGTTGCCGCGCTACTCGACCGTGGCGGGCATTCCGATTACCGAGCTGATGGACAAAGCAACAATCGATCGTCTCGTCGCCCGGACGGCGAATGGGGGTGCGGAAATCGTGAAGCTGCTGGGGACCGGCAGCGCCTACTACGCGCCGGGATCCGCGACGGTGGAGATGGTCGAGGCGATTCTGAAAGACAAGAAGAAGATCCTGCCGTGCTCGGTGTTCCTGCAGGGCGAGTACGGCATTCACGATCTCTTCGTGGGCGTGCCGGTCGAGCTGGGGGCGCGCGGCGTGGAGCAGATCGTCGAAATCAAGCTTACGGATGAAGAAGCCGCCGCCATTCGGAAATCGGCCGCTGCGGTGAAGGAGTTGGTGGACGTGGTGAAGGTCTAGCTGCAGGCGTCGTGTCCGGCTTTAGTCCGACGTGCCAGGTTTAATCCCACCGCCTTTCAGGCGGTCGGCTTTCAGCAGGTCCGATACGATCGCCTGCTTCGGTCAGCCCCGCACGTCGGACTAGGTGGCGCACGAA
>JACPPN010000089.1 GCA_016190995.1 Acidobacteriota bacterium
GACCTCAAGAGGCTGGAGGATGAGTACCGCACCGGCACACTCACCGACGTCGCCGCGAGCCTCAGTCAGGCCGTTCGCGTACGTTATGAATTCATCGAGCCGGTGCCTCGGGCGCAAACGCCTGATCAATGAGTCAACAAGTCTCACCGATCCAAAGCCTCGACCGCGGGCGCTGAGAGCGCGAAGCGCTCCAACCATCATGCGGTCCGTCACGAGAATTCTGTACTCGTTGTCCGCCACAAAACTGACCGCACAACTCAAGACGACAGCCTCACCGGTTGCGCCGGGATAGCAAGGGCGCAGCCCTTGGCTATTCGGCGTCTCCGCGTGCTCCGCCTGCTCTGCGGTGCGCGCTTCCGACGCGGGATTTAGGATCAATGAGGCACTCGCTCTTCGGTCTCTCCAGGTCCGCCATCCAGATCGCGAGCTCGTCGCGTGGAATGCGTCCCCGCGGTCGCAGGCGCGCGTCGACGAATCCCCATCGAGTGACGTCGATGTCGTACTGCTCCCGCGAGATCAGGGTGCCACCGCACACACGCGTATCGGGGGGCGGCGTCTGCACCTGCTGCCGCCAGCGTTCGAGCAGGCCGTTGACGAGGCTCGTCGGTACCTTGTCGCGCTCACCCGGATAGATGAACCCGAAGAGCAGCAGATGTGCCAGCAGAACGCGCCACTCGTCGCCGAAACGCTCGACAAGGCGCGCCCAGTCGAGCTCCGGCCCACATGCCAGTATCAGGTGCGCGACATCGGCACCGTCGTAGCGCTCGCGCTCCATGACGAAGGCTTTCGACCAGATCATTTCCTCGGCTGGAATCAACGGCACGGGGACGCCGAAGACTTCGGCATCCACGGCGTGCGCGAACCACCGTTCGTCGACCTCCGCCACGCCATTGCCCGAGCCGAAGATCAAATCGATGAACAGATCCCCTTTGAACGCCTTCGCGAGCCAGTGTGGAAAGGTCAACGCGACACTGAAGCCTCCACGGCCGAGAACCTCGAGCGCGCGCGGGCAGTCCGAACGGCGGAGGAAGATGTCGAAGTCCTTCGTGTATCTGGCAATGCCGGTGTATCGCTCGAATGCGAATGCGCCGCCGACCAGGAACGGCACCGCGGCCTCTCGGAGCAGAGACACCGCTTCGACGTAGACGGCTTTGGCTTCGCAGTCGAGCTCCTCGATGCTACTGTGCGGCATGTCGCGTTCCCACGCCAGGTGGCTCCAGCCGGTGTTCTCGAGCTATTTCGAGAGCTCGGCCATGGGTGAGCTACTGAGGCTTCAAAAGGCATGCCACGGGTATGCATCTTGCTGCTCCCGTGAGGCGGCAAGCGCGGGCCGCCGCCGCCGCGCTGTGGTCGTTTCGAGCAGCAGTGCGCCCGCCGGTCTCACGTGCCCCTCTCCCAAGCGGCCATTGAACTCGAGCGTCCTCGAAGCCGACCACCTGAAGGGCAGCGGAGACAGCGCTAATGCCGGACTCAGGATCGGGGAGTCGATCATGGCTGCCAGCAGAGAGGTTGTCCGAATCGCGGCTATCGCGGACCTACACTACGGCAAGCTCTCGCAGGGCGCCCTCCTGCCCCTCTTCGCGCGCATCACCGAATCGGCGGACGTTCTGGTGATCAGCGGTGACATGACCGACTACGGACTGGCCGATGAGGCCAGGCTCCTCGCGAAGGACCTCACGACGGCGCTGCGCATCCCGGTGATCGGCGTGCTCGGCAACCATGACTACGAGGCGGGACAGCATCAGGAGATCCGCCACATTCTCACTGACGCCGGAGCAGTCATCCTCGACGGCGAGACGTTCGAGACGCATGGCGTCGGATTCGCCGGCGTGAAAGGCTTTGCCGGGGGATTCGGGCGAGGCGCGCTCGGCCCTTGGGGCGAGGACATCGTCAAACGCTTCGTGCACGAGGCGGTTGACGAAGCGTTGAAGCTCGAGACCGCGCTGGCGCGGCTGCGGAACGAGCACCGCATCGCGCTCCTGCACTATGCGCCCATCCGTGGGACCGTGGAAGGCGAGCCGCTCGAGATCTTCCCGTATCTCGGGTGCAGCCGGCTCGAAGAACCGCTCACGCGCTACCCCGTCACGGCGGTCTTCCATGGCCACGCGCACCATGGACAACCGACGGGGCGCACGACCGGTGACGTGCCGGTCTACAACGTGTCGCTGCCCTTGCTGCGCGAGCTCACGCCAGACGCCCCCTACCGCATCATCGAAGTTCCGGCGCCGACCAGCGCAACAGTCCCGCAGCATTGAGCGGTCCGTCGCCCTAATCACCAGACGGACCACAAGGGAACGTCTCTTGCTTCTGCCAGTGATATGAATCGATCTTCGTTTCTTGTCGTGCTCAGCCTTTTCGTCGTCGGCGGATGGGTTGCGCTCGCGGGCGCTCAAGGCGAAGGCCACGGGGAGAAAATGGGTCCGCGTGCATCGCGTGGGACGCCTGATGCGACAGGCCTGCAGGTCGTGACCGTGCAGATCCTGTTGGACCGCGCGGGCTTCTCGCCGGGATCGATCGACGGATGGCTTGGCGGCAACACGCGCGGCGCCATTCGCGCGTTCCAGGAAGCGCGCAACCTGACGCCGACCGGCGTTGTGGACGCCGCGACATGGCAGGCGCTCGGCGGCGGATCGTCCGAGCCGCTCGCGGGCTACACAATCACGGATCAAGATGTGGCGGGGCCATTCGTGAGCGTGCCGGCCGACATGATGGAGAAAGCCAAGCTGCAGACGCTCGGGTACTCGTCGCCGCTGGAAGCACTCGGCGAGAGATTCCATGTCGATCCGCGCCTGCTCGCGACGCTGAACCCCGGCGCACGGTCCGCGGCGGGCGAAGCGGTTCGGGTGCCGAAGGTGACCCCAACGGAGCTCTCCGCAGCAGCCGTCAGGGCCGAACTGAAGCCGACCGCGATGGCGGGAACATCTCGGGGCATCGTCACCGGCACGACAGGAAGAACCGGGGTGACGGATCGAACGAGCCCGCAGGAGGTGACCGTTGTCGTCACGAAGGCCGCATCGGCCCTGACCGTCGAGGGGCCAAACCAGAAAGTGCTCGTGTATGCGCCCGTGACTGTCGGGAGCGAATACGATCCGCTGCCGATTGGCAAGTGGAAAGTGACGGGCGTCAGCTTGTATCCCACGTTCAACTACAACCCCGCGCTCTTCTGGGACGCGGATCCGTCACATTCGAAGGCCAGGATTCCGCCGGGTCCGAACAACCCGGTCGGCGTGGCCTGGATCGACTTGTCGCGCGAACACTATGGCATTCACGGGACGCCTGAGCCCGAGCGCATCGCACATTCCGAATCGCACGGCTGTATTCGGCTCACCAACTGGGACATCGTCAGAGTCGTCCGGTTGGTGAGGACGGGTACGCCGGTGATCTTCCGATGAAGCGCACACGCGGCCACGCGTACGTGCCGTACGTCCTCTCAGGCCTCGCTGGATTCGTGGCCGGCGCCTTTGTGGTGTCGCTCTTCGTGTGGCATTTCGGCAACTTCATCGGCGGCCGTGATGTAAGGCGGGGACCGATAGCGATGCCGCACGTTGCGGATCGCTGGGGCGCCGGCGAAGAAAACGCGCCGCCGGCTCTCGCGCCGATACCATTGCCGCTCCCGCCCCCGGCCACAACCTCCGGGGGCGCTGCCGGGACACCGATCGGGACGCGGGGTGCGGGCGAAGCACCGCTGTCGCCTCCCACACTCACCACCATTGGCCCGGACCCCGTGGCTGAGCTGCGAGATCGACGGTTGCTCCTGCCGGTCAAGGGGTTCGGGCGCGAATCCCTGCGCGAGTCGTTCCACGAGACACGCGGCGGCTCACGCCGCCATGAGGCTATCGACATCGTGGCCGCGCGGAGCACGCTGGTCGTCGCGGTGGAGGACGGAAAGGTGGCGCGACTGTTCTTCAGCAAGGTGGGGGGCATCACGCTCTACCAGTTCGATCCTTCGGAGCGCTACGTCTACTACTACGCACACCTGGAACGATATGGCGACAACCTGCGAGAAGGAGACGTCGTGAAGCGCGGCCAGGTGATTGGATGTGTCGGCACGTCCGGTAATGCGCCTCGCCAGACACCCCACTTGCACTTTGCGATCTTCAAGCTGACACCAGAAAAGCATTGGTGGGAAGGAACACCCATTGATCCGTACCCGATTCTGAAATAGGCCTCGGCCCCACGCCGCGCGATCGCCATGTCGAGGCGCTCCAGGCCCCCGCCGGCAACGCCGAGCAATTCCGTGCTGGCCGCACATCCGCTCCTTGACGATCGCCCATCCGCCGACTATCCTCATAAGGCCCCTCGCTCACGGCGGCGATCAAACGACCTGCCCGCCTGTAGTCGGTCGACCGTACGAACATCGCGCAAGACGAACGCCTTTCGAGGACACGCCAGGCGCTGTTCGAACCGGGAACCCACATGTCCATCGGCTCCGTCTTTGTTCAACATTCGCGAGTCGGAACGCACGGCTCCAGACATCGCGCACTTGGATGGCCGCGGGCTCGGTTGGGCGCGCTTGCGGCTGGCGCCCTGATGACGTTGGTCCTGAGCACGGCCGCGACCGCCGCGACCTATAGCGTCGTGACCTCGTTCGGCATTTCGAAGGGCTACTACGCGCGCGGCGATGTCGTGGAACTTGCCGACGGCAGTCTGGTGGGCACAGCCGTCTACGGCGGGGCCTCCAATCGCGGTACCGTGTTCAAGATCGACAGTGCGGGCGAGGCGAGCATCCTCCACTCCTTCAAGGGCGCCGACGGCTCCTCTCCATATGGGGGCCTGATACGTGGCTCGGACGGCCTCCTCTACGGCACCACCGCAGGGGGCGGCGCGAACGATCTGGGCGTCCTCTTCAAGATCACCACGACCGGCACATACACGCTGCTCCACTCGTTTGCCGGCTACGATCCCGTGACGGCAACCTATCCGGAAGGCACGAACCCGTACGGCGGCCTCGTGGAAGGCCCTGACGGCAACTTCTACGGCCTCACCCGCTTCGGGGGCACCGAGGACGGCGGGACGATATTCCGCGTTTCACCCGGCGGTACGTTTGCCATCGCCCGATCGCTCGCGTTCGACGACGGCGGGGAATCGACTGCCGCGCTGGTGCGGGGAAGCGATGATCTGCTGTACGGCGTGACACCGGCCGGCGGAACGACCGGCCTCGGGACGATCTTCAGCTACGCCACCGGAACCGGAGCATTCACGATCCTCCACACGTTCTCGGCCGCCGACGGTTACGGGACGTTCGGCCGTCTGGCTGAAGGCGCTGACGGAAAGCTCTATGGCGCCACCAGCGGAGGGGGCGCGAACGACAACGGCACCGTCTTCTCGATCGAGAGGGACGGATCGTTCTTTTCCGTCGAGTATTCACTCGCGGGCTTCAATAGCGGTCTCGGGTATGCGCCGGATGGCTCGAGGATCGCGGCCGGTTTGACGAAGGGCACGGACAACAGCCTCTATGGCGTGGCCAGCGCCGGCGGCTCGGCCAGCGGCGGAACCTTCTTCAAGTTCACGCCGGGGGCCGGCTTCACGATGCTCCATCCATTCACGAGCGCTGAGGGCAAGCATCCCTTCGCCGGCCTCATCGAAGGCGCCGATGGCCGGTTCTACGGCGCCACCACCGAAGACGGAACGAACGGCAATGGGGCGCTGTTCGCGCTCAGCACCTCGGGCTCGTATGCCGAGGCGTACGCGTTTGACCATACGCCTGCCATGCCGATTGGCGGCGTCATCAAAGGCATCGACGGAAACTTCTACGGCACCACCTACGCCGGAGGGTTCGGAGCCGGGTTCGGAACGGTCTTCAAGGTTACGCCGGATGGCACGCTCACGGTCCTGCACCGATTCAATGTCACCGACGGGGCACAACCCGAAGGAACACTCGTCCAGGCCGCGGACGGCACGCTGTACGGCACGACGACGACGGGTGGCACGAAGCGGCTCGGCACGATTTTCAAGATCCCGACGGGAGGCGCGCTCACGACGCTCCATGCCTTTGCGCCCTTCGACCCGACGCTCGGCGCCTATCCTGACGGTTACTCGCCCGTTGCGGGCCTGACGCTGTCGGGCGGCGTGCTCTACGGAACGGCGACGTTCGGAGGACTGTATGATGCTGGCACCCTCTATCAAATCACCACCGACGGCACGTTCAGCGTCGCGCACCATTTCTGTGACGGCGACCCGCTGCACGACGCATGTGCCGACGGCGCGGACCCGGTTGCCGGTCTCATCGAAGGGACCGACGGCGCCTTGTATGGAACGACGACCGGAGGGGGCGCCAACTATCTCGGCGTGATCTTCAAGCTCGCGGGCGGAACCGTCAATGTCCTGTACTCGTTCGCGCCATTCGATGACGCGCTGGGCTACTTTCCTGATGGCTACAATCCGTTGGGCAGTCTGACGGAGGGCGGCGACGGATCGTTTTACGGCACGATGGCCAACGGCGGTCCGCTCGGACGCGGCGTGGTCTTCAGGTTCAACCCGGCGACGAGCGCCTTTGCCGTGTTGCACGCGTTCTCGAATGGCGCCGACGGCGGCGGGCCTCTCGCAGGAATGATCGAGGCCAGCGACGGCAATCTCTACGGAACGACGAGCACTGGTGGACCGGGCGCGGGCGCCGCGGGAACGGTATTCCGTCTGGCCCCCGATGCCGTGCTCGAGACGGTCTTCGCGTTCAATACGGCGAGCGCGCCGCTCAATGGCCACACGCCGCAGGC
>JACPPN010000104.1 GCA_016190995.1 Acidobacteriota bacterium
CAGGACGCCGGTATGCTCCGGTTCGACTATCAACTCACCCCGACGCATCGGTTGACGGCGCGGGCGGCGTCCACGAGTGCACTGTTGCTCAACGACAACGTGGACGATCACCTGAGCAACGGCTGGGATCGGCCCACGTGGGGGCAGAGCTATGTTCTAAACAGTAGTTGGGCGCTGAGCCAGCGGGTGCTCAACGAGTTCAGAGCGCAGTACATCAACTTCGACCGGCCGCGGCAGGCCAAGAGTCACTTTCCTCGACTCGACTTCCCCGGTGCCGATCTCGGCACCCGGACGAATTCGTTCGCATTCAAGGACGAGCACTTGCTGCTGCTTCGCGACGATTTTTCCTCGTATCTCACAGGATGGGGCGGAGATCACAGCCTGAAGCTTGGTGGGGAGTATTTTGCGCAGGGCATCGGCGGAATATTCGGGACCAATTGGTTCGGCTACTACCGGTTCCCCCGCAATCCCACCGACTGGGCGCAGGTCATACGTGTCGTCGAGGCGAACGACCGGGCCGGACTGCAAGACCTCCTCAATCGTGGGATCATTCCGGCTCCGGCGAACGCGGTCTTTGCTCTTGGGGACGCGAGTTACTGGGTCAAGCCGAAGATCCTCGGCTTCTACCTCCAGGATGATCTCAAGGTAAGCCCCGCGCTGACGCTCAACCTCGGGGTGCGTTACGACGTCGAGATCGATGCCGCCAAGGTCGTGCGGCAGACGCGCTTCCTGTCGAGGCCGGATCAGCAGCCGCGTGGCAAGACGGATCGCAACAACTGGTCGCCGCGCGTCGGGTTCGTGTATGCCTTCAACCAACAACGGACGACCATTCGCGGCGGCGCGGGGCGCTACTACGACCAGCTGCACATCGACGGCGGCATACAGAACCAGGTCATCTTCAATGGCGATACCTACGCGCAGGCGAACATCCTCTATAACCGGGATCCCGAGTTCATGATCAACCCGCTCAAGGGCCTGACGCTCGAATCCCTGATTGCCAACAACATCCCGACGAACATCAGCGCGATGTCCAAGACGATCCACGTGTCTCACGCGGATCAGCTGTCGATTGGTGCCCAGCACCAGTTGACGGAGACACTCGCCGTTCAAGCCGACATCGTTCATACGGTCGGGCGGCAGGAACAGTACGGGCGGGATATCAATCTCTTTGCGGATCCAGTCACGCGGGAGCCCCTGCCGGTCGCACAATATGGAAGGCCGGACCCCCGTTTCGGATCGATCAACCTGACACACTACGACGGCCGTTCACGGTACGACGCCCTGCAGGTGGCGGCGACCAAACGATTCAGCGAGCGCTACCAATACCAGGCCTCGTACATCCTGTCGTGGTCCTACGCAACCGCAGGGGCGAACCTGGATCCGACGAGGCCCATCGGTGAGCTCTATGGGCCGAGCGATCGCGATCAGCGCCATCGGTTCGTGATAAATGCCACCGCTCAGATGCCCTACGAGGTCATTCTGGGCGGTGTGTTCTTTGCGAGTTCGGGGACCCGCTTTGGGACCGATGCGGGCCGCGATCTGAACGGGGACCTCCTCACCGATTTGGCCCGGTATCCGGACGGACGCAAATGGCCAGCCGTCGGCGGTCTTGGTGACTCGGTGTACCGCGTCGACCTCCGCGTGAGCAAGCGCGTCAGACTGTTCAAAGGCGTAACGGTGGAGGGAATCGGGGAGATCTTCAACGTGTTGAATCGGCGCAACTACATCAGATACAGCGGCAGCCAGTCGTCGCAGGCGTTCCTGCAGCCGCTCCGTTCGACGAACCTGCAGTATCAGCCGCGCATGGGTCAGCTTGCGTTTCGCCTGGCGTTTTGAGGAGCGGCGGGTTCTCGTGTGACACGACCGCGCACGAGACAGGCGAGGCTGCGTAATCAGCCAGGGTCCGGAGGGGACTTCTACGTAAGGATCCTGGCCATCTACGGTCGGCTTTCGCGGTCCCGCCCACGTGCGGCGGTTTCTCTCGTCACGCGCGACGCGTCAACTGCAACCCGCGCGAGGCAAGGCATTGGAAGGCATTGTCGTTGACAAGGTGTCACGCCTGTGGTAAGAACCCGCGCAGTTTCGCCCATTAACCCCTCCTAGTCGCCAGTAACGCGCGCCGCGCGGCTTATGCGACGCGCTGCGGATCGCACGTCGGTTCCGAAAACGCGCCTAACGTGCCTTCAAGGGCAGGGTCTTCACCCTCGTCCGCCTTGCGGGCAGTAACCAGTGTTGAAGTTCGAGCGGTGCAGGGCATCGAGGCCCTGCACCGCGGGGGTGCGCTCATGACATGGATCTTCTCATCGGGCATTCGGGCGGCGGTGGTCGTGTGTGCGCTGCTGGCGGCGGGGGTTCCTCTGGCTGCGCAGATCGCGGAGGCGGAGCTGCAGGGGGTGGTCGTCGACGAGAGCGGGGGCGTCCTGCCCGGAGTCACCCTCACGCTCAGGCACGTTGAGACTGGCACGTCGCGCACGGTCGTGACGACCGAGAACGGACGCTACATCGCGCGCGGCTTGAGAGTGGGCAATTACGAGGTCTTGGCGGAGCTCGTTGGGTTCGCCACCGTTCGGCGAACGGGCATCACACTCCTCCTCGGGCAGGCCGCGACGCTGGACATCTCGATGAAGGTCGCGGCCGTCGAGGAAACCCTCACGGTGACGGGCGAGGCGCCGCTCATCGATGTGGGCAGATCGGGTATCGGCTCGAACCTGGATGTGCGGCAGATGCAGGACCTTCCGCTGAACGGGCGCGACTGGATGAGCCTCACGCTGGTGGCGCCTGGCGTGCGCGGTGGCGGTGGAGAGCAGGGGCCGGGCGTTGGCAACATCCCGTCGTTCGGTGGGATGAACAACTACCGGACCAAGGTCAACGTCGATGGCGTGCAGACGAACGAATCGACGAACTTCAACAGCGTCGATATCGACTTCAGCCAGGACTCGGTTCGCGAGGTCCAGGTGCTCTCCAATCGATTCAGCGCCGAGTTCAGCCGCGCGTCGGGCGGCATCATCAACGCCGTCACGAAGTCAGGCACCAACAAGTTTTCCGGCTCCTTCTACGGGTTCTTCCGTAACGACGCGTTCAACGCGAAGGACTGGTTCACCGGACGCGTCGAGCCGATTCAGGACAACCAGATCGGCGGGACGATTGGGGGGCCCTTGAAGAAGGACCGGCTGCATTTCTTCTTCAGTTGGGAGTCGGAGCGCCGTCCCCAGACCCAGACGCCCCGCAACGGTATTCCGTTGCTCGAAAAGAGCTATCCCAACGACTTCTCGAAGGACATGGGTATGCTCAGGCTGGACTATCAAGTCACTGCCAACCATCGGCTCACAGCGCGCGCGGCGTCCACGAGCGCCGTGCTGCTCAACGACAACGTGGTCGACCACGTGAGCAACGGCTGGGATCGGCCCACGTGGGGGCAGAGCTATGTTCTAAACAGCAGTTGGGCGCTGAGCCAGCGGGTGCTCAACGAGTTCAGAGCTCAGTACATCAACTTCGACCGGCCGCGGCAGGCCAAGAGTCATTATCCCCGGCTGGACTTCCCTGGGGCCGATCTCGGGACGGCGACGAACTCGTTCGCCTTCAAAGACGAACACCTCTTGTTACTCCGCGACGACTTTTCCTCCTATCTAAGTGGATGGGGCGGCGATCACAGCCTGAAATTTGGCGGCGAATGGTTCGCCCAGGGTATCGGCGGCATATTCGGCACGAATTGGGACGGGTACTATCGGTTTCCCCGGGATCCCACCGACTGGGCCGAAGTCGTGCGGGTTGTCGAGGCGAACGACCGGGTCGGACTGCAGGACCTCCTCAATCGCGGGATTATTCCGGCCCCGAGCAACGCCGTGTTCGCCCTTGGTGATGCCAGTTATTGGGTCAAGCCAAAGATCCTCGGCTTCTACTTCCAGGATGATCTCAAGGTCAGCCCCGCACTGACGCTCAACCTCGGGGTGCGGTACGACGTCGAGATCGACGCGGCCAAGGTCGTGCGGCAAACGCGTTTTCTCTCCGGGCCGGATCAACAGCCGCGCGGCAAGACGGATCGGAACAACTGGTCGCCCCGCATCGGCTTCGTCTACGCGTTCAACGACCAGCGAACGACCATTCGCGGCGGCGGGGGGCGCTATTACGATCAACTGCACATCAACAGCGGCATCCAGGATCAGGCGATCTTCAATGGCGACACGTACGCGCAGCCCAACATCCTGTACAACCGCGACCCGGAATTCATGATCAACCCGCTCAAGGGGATCACGCTCGAGTCGCTGATTGCCCAGAACATCCCGACGAACATTCGAGCGATGTCGAAGAGAATCCACGTATCTCACGCGGATCAGTTCTCGATTGGCGTGCAGCACCAATTGACGGGCTCGCTGGCTGTTCAGGCCGATGTGGTGCACACCACCGGCGGGCATGAGCTGTCCGGGCATGACGTCAACCTTTTTACGGATCCCGCCACCGGCGAGCCGCTCCCGGTCGCACGATTTGGCAGGCCCGACCCGCGTTTCGGATTGATCGACTTGCAGCAGTACGACGGCCGCTCCCGCTACGACGCGCTGCAGATCGCCGCCACGAAGCGATTCAGCGGCCGCTATCAATATCAGGCGTCCTACATTCTGTCGTGGTCGTACGCCACATCAGGGGCGAACCTGGATCCCACGCGGCCCATCGGCGAGCTCTACGGACCGAGCGATCGCGATCAGCGCCATCGGTTCGTGGTGAATGGGACGGTCCAGATGCCGCATGAGGTCATGCTCGGCGGCGTCTTCTTTGCGGGCTCAGGGACCCGGTTTGCGACCAATGCGGGCCGCGATCTGAACGGGGACCTCCTCACGGACCTGGCGCGGTATCCGGACGGACGCAAATGGCCGCCGGTCGGCGGGATGAGTGACTCGGTGTACCGCATCGATCTGCGCGTGAGCAAGCGCGTCACGCTCTTCAAGAGTCTCACGCTGGAGGGAATCGGCGAGCTCTTCAACGTGTTCAATCGGCGCAACTACATCCGATACAACGGCAACCAGTCGTCGCGGGCGTTCCTGCAGCCGATCCGTTCGACGAACTTGCAGTATCAGCCGCGCATGGCTCAGCTCGCGTTTCGTGTGGCGTTTTGAGGAGCGGCGGTTCTCGTGTGACACGACCGCGCACGAGACAGGCGAGGCTGCGTAATCAGCCAGGGTCCGGGGCAGAGCCCCGGTCTAGTCAGGACCGGATGATGTCGTCGAAACTATGAGGAGAACCAAGCCATGAGAACTCTACGGCTGCTCTGCGCCTGCACGGCGCTCCTCGCCATGCTCATCGTCGATCCACGAGCCTGGGGGCCCGCGGCGCCCGCAGACGGCGAGATCGTAACCAGCATGACCGGCAGCGTTGCCGCCGACCTCGGAGCGGCGTCGAGCGAGCACACGCTGGTGTCCCGCGCGGCGATGGAAACCCTCCAGAAGGGGGGCAATGCGGTTGACGCGATGATCGCGGCGGCGTTCGCCATGACGGTGGTCAAGAACGGTGCGAATGGCCTCGGCGGGTACGGCGGGGCGATGGTCATCTACCGGCGCGACCTGCCGGAGCCCGTGGTGGTCGATTTCAACACGCGCGCCCCGCTCGCCGCCAAGACCGACATGTTCTACAAGGACCGGAAGGCGGCCGAATCGGGCATCCTCTCGATTTCGACCTGGAACACGGTCGCCGGTCTCGCGGTTGCACTGGAGCGCTACGGCACCATGAAGTGGTCAGACGTGATCCAGCCGGCAGTCCGCTACGCCGAGGAAGGGTTCAGACTCACCCCCGGGTTCGCGCGCGGCCTCAGGAGCCCCGACCTCCTGAAGTGGGCCGGCTCGAAGGCGACCTACACGAAGCCCGATGGCACCTTCTACGAGCCGGGCGATCTCTTCGTCCAGAAGGACCTCGCCGGCTCGCTGCGGACCCTCCAGCAGGAAGGTCCCGACGCCATCTACACCGGCGCGCTGGCCAAGAAGATGGTCGATTACCTCCGCTCGGAGGGTGGGATCATGGCGATGGAGGATTTCGCCAATTGGCGCGAGCGCCACGTTCGCGTCCTGCGGCCAGCCCACACCAACTACCGCGGCTACGACCTCTACACGTCCCCCATCGCCACGGGTGGGGAGAACCTCATCGAGATCTTGAACGTGCTCAAAGGATTCGACCTGCCGAAGATGGGATTCTCGGCTGATGGCGTGCACCACGTGATCGAGGCGTACAAACTGGCCTGGGCCGATCGCCTGTGGTACGTCGGCGATCCCTGGAGGGCGAAGGTGCCGTACACAGGGCTCATGTCCGACGAGTACGCCGCGACGCGCCGAACCCTGATTGATCCAGAGGTGGCGTTTCCGTATGCGCGGCCGGGCGATCCGTGGAAGTTCGATCGCGGAGGCATCGAATCGTACCTGACCAAGCCAAGCGACGTCCGGAACGCGCCCGCTCGTCCATGGCAGCCGCCCATCTTGCTGGCACGCGATATCCCGCCGATGGCTCCAGAGGGTGACACGGCCACGACGTCCACCATGGACGGGAACGGCAATATGGTGGCCCTGACCATGACCGTCCGGTCGAATCTCGGCAGCGGCGTCACGGTGCCGGGCACGGGCATCTCGTTGAACAACGGCATGGGGCTGTTTCATCCGCTGGAGTTCGATCCCGAGCCCGTTCCGGATCATCCCAATCGGCTGGAAGGCGGCAAGATTGTGCTGAACAACATGAACGCCTTCGTGATTCTCAAGGACAAGCAGCCCCTCATGACCGGCGGAGGCGCGGGCGGCCGTCGGATTCAGACCGAATGCCTGGAGCTGATCATCAACGTGCTGGACTGGAAGATGGACGTGCGTGAGGCGGTCAGCGCGCCTCGGTACCACGTCGAGCAGAAGGAACCGGTGGCGGTCGAGGAGGCCTTCCCGTACGGGATTGCGAAGGAGCTTGAGAAGCGCGGCCATCGGTTGAATGCGGAACGTCGCTGGGGCAGTGTGCATGCGATACTTCGGGATCTGGCAACGGGGAAGATGCACGCGAGCGGCGAGCCGCGGTCCGAGACGGCCGCCGCCGGCGGCATCGTCCGGCGCGGCGCGGCAACCGCGACGACGGCCCGGTAGCCAAATAGCCTCTGGGCCCGCACCGCGCGCCTGCGAGCCGGGGCCCCGACGCACGTTGGGATGGGAGCCGGAGTCCGAGGCGGAGCCCCGGTTTCGTTTGACCTCGTCTAGGAGCCCGTCTGAGTAACCGTGAACGGGCTCCTAGTAGGAGTGTGTCACCCATTTCTCGGACACACTCCTAGTGTGGAGACGGGCGCGGCTGCGAATTCAGTCACCGCAGGTAGTCTTCCAGCCGGATCTGCGTGTCGGTCTTCTGGTCCCGGTATTTGACGATGATGGGGGTCGCGATTGACAGGTCCAGATCCGCGCCCGGCCCGCGCGCGATGCGGCGCGCCCCCGGGACGACGACCGCGCCGGCGGGAATCTCCAGCGGCGCGTCGGGGGTCTTGCGGTACACCTGGTTGCGCACCACATCGTAGACGGGCGTGCCGCCGGTGATGATCGTGCCCGCGGCGAGCACGGCGCGCTCCCGCACGATGGCGCCCTCGTAGACGCCGCAGTTCCCGCCCACGAGCACTTCGTCCTCGACGACGACCGGCACCTCGCCAACCGGCTCGAGGACGCCGCCGATCTGCGCGCCGGCGGAGAGGTGTACGCGCTTGCCAATCTGCGCGCACGATCCCACCAGCGCATGTGAATCGATCATCGTGCCATCGTCCACGTACGCGCCGACGTTGACGAACATGGGCGGCATGCACGTCACGCCGCGTCCGATGTAGCAGCCATCGCGAATCGACGATCCGCCGGGCACGACGCGCACGGCGTCCTCGATGGACAGGTGCTTGAGCGGATAGGTGTGTTTGTCGAAGAACTGCGCGTCGCTCGTCAGGCCGAACGGACGGATCCGGCCGAGCCGGAAACCGAGAAGGATCCCGCGCTTGACCCACGTGTTGACGTGCCACACGCCGTCGCGCCGCGCCGCCGCCCGCACCTCACCGGCGTTCAGGCGGCGCTTCAACTCGTCGAACACCTCGAGGTGCTCGGCCGTCAGATCGGTCGAGGGCAGCTCCGAGATCTGCGCGATGAGGTCGGCAAGCGTCGCCACGTCCATCAAGTTGTGAGCCTGCGGCATTCGGGTGAATTCAGTGACTCAGCGAACCGACCTCGAGCTCCGCGAGCACCGCGCGCAGCCTCTGCTTCGTCTGTTCTTTCACGGGCACCAGGGGCAGCCGGTAGATCTCCTTGATCTTGCCCATCATAGCGAGCGCGGCCTTCACCGGGCCGGGACTCGTTTCGATGAAGTTGGCCTTCATCAACGGGAAGAGCTGCTTGTTGGCGCGGCGCGCCGTGATCCAGTCGTTCGCGAGGCAGGCTCGTGTGAGCGCGGTCATCTCGCGCGGGATTTCGTTGGAGGCGACCGAAATGACGCCGGCGCCGCCGAGCGCGACCACCGGCAGCGTGATCGAATCGTCGCCCGAGAACACCTTGAAGCCGGCAGGCACGCGCGTGATGATTTCCGCAATCTGTGAAATGTCGCCGGAGGCTTCCTTGACCGCAGCGATGTTGCCGATCTCGGCGAGCCGGACGATCGTATCGGGCAGGATGTTCACCGAGGTTCGCGGCGGCACGTTGTAGACGATGATCGGCAGCCGCGTTGAATCGGCCACCGCTTTGAAGTGGGCGTAGAGGCCGTCCTGCGTCGGCTTGTTGTAGTACGGCGAGACCGAAAGGAGGCCGTCGACGCCGAGTCGCTCATACATCTCGGCCAGGTGAATGACGTGCCGCGTGTTGTTGCCGCCCGCGCCCGCGACAACCGGCACGCGTCCCGCCGACGTCTCGAGCACGATCTCGACCACGCGCCGCTGTTCCTCGTCGCTCATCGTCGCGCTCTCGCCCGTCGTCCCGCAGGGGACGAGAAAGTCGATCCCTTCGGCGATCTGGAACTCGACGAACCGTCCGAGCGCGGCTTCGTCGATCGATCCGTCTTCGGTGAACGGTGTCACGAGCGCCGTCCCGCAGCCTCTCACACGTTCAAACATGATCGCCTCACTCGCTCGAGTGGTGAGTCTCGAGCCATGAGGACTGAGCCGGGGACGGAGGACTGAGCCCCGCCTCCCGCCTCAGCCCTCCGTCCTCAACACGTCGCGAAACTCGTAGAGCCCCTTTCGTCCGGCAATCCATTTTGCCGCCAGGAGCGCGCCGGCCACGAATCCGGCCCGGCTCCGTGCGGCATGCGTGATCGTGAGGGTGTCCGCTTCGGAATCGAACCCGACGGTGTGGGTTCCCGGAATGTAGCCCGCGCGGATGCTCGCGACCGCGACATCGCGGTCGTAATGGCGGCGCAGGATACGTTGAAGCGAGAGCGCCGTGCCCGACGGCGCGTCCTTCTTGAACTTGTGATGCCCTTCCTCCAGAAACGGATCGTACGGTTCGTGGCGGCTGAAGAGGGCAGCGGCCCGATCGACGAGGTCGAACATGAGATTGACGCCGATGCTGAAATTCGAGCCGTACACACAGCCGATGTCGTGCTCCTCGACGATGTGCCCGACCACGTCCAGCTTGTCCAGCCAGCCCGTCGTGCCGATGACGAGCGCGACGCCGGCGGCCGCGGCGGCACGCGCGTTCCCGACGACGGCGTCGGGGGCAGAGAAGTCGATGCAGACGTCCGCCCGCGCCAGATTGCCGCGAAGCCCGCCGCGCGTGATCACGCACACGACGTCCATCGATGCACGGGCCGCGGCCTCTTCCACCAGGCGGCCCATCTTGCCGTAGCCAGCGAGCGCGATGTTCATTGGCGAACCACTACGGAACCAGGCACGAGGACTGAGGACGACCGCGGCGTCCGGGTGTCATTGCCTGGGGATTCGGGACTCGGGATTCGGGGTCACCATCAGCGCTCAGCACCCGGCACGCAACACCCGGCACCCGGGCTCAGCACGCGGCGCTCAATCCTCGCCCCCTCCCGTCCTCGTCCCTCAGTCCGCTGGCACGCGACGGGGAGCTGCGAAGATCACCGGATCCAGCTCCCCGAAGAACGTCCGATGCAGGCGCGACACGATGGTGTCGACGTCCTCGTCGCGCGTGACGAGATTGATGGCAATCGCCGACGATCCGTGCAGCACGAGATCCACATCGAGCGAATCGAGCGCGCCCCAGATGCGCGGCCGGACGTTCGCGCTCTCCCGCAGGCCGTCACCCACGACCGAGATGATAGCCTTCCGGTCCTCGATCCGTACCCTCCCGAATGCGCCCAGTTCGTCCGCCAGGTCCGCGTTGCCGTTTTCAACCGCCTGCGAGTCGACCGCGACCGCCAGATTCGCGCCGGAAATCGCGGTGAGATACGGCTTTATCAGGCGCCTCGAGAGCGTGTCGAGCGCCAGGCGAGTGAACTCGTCGTGCGGGCTCGTGCCAGCGAGCCCCTCACCCGCCGCAAGCCTGATGATGCTGATCGGGCGCTTGTGGGCAATCGACTTGATGGCGTTGCGGCACGGCGGCGCGACCGCGGCGATTTCGGTCCCGATCGCGGCAGGATCTCTCGAGTTGTAGATGTGGACCGCGATGTTGCGGGCAGCCGCCGGATGAATCGCCTTCGGATGCAGGACCTTCGCGCCGAAGTACGTCAACTCGCCCGCCTCTGCGAACGTACAGCACTTCACCGTGCTGGCCTCGGCGTAGACCTGCGGGTCTGCCGTCATGAGGCCGGGGACGTCCTTCCAGATTTGAATGTCATCGGCGCCCAGTGCAGCGCCCACCAGCGTCGCGGTGTAGTCCGATCCTTCGAAGCCGAGCGTCGTGGTGGCGCCCGCTCGCGTCGAGCCGATGAAGCCCTGGATGATGGGGACCTCGCCGGCCGCGAGCACGGGCGCCAGGTGTTGAGGCACGAGCGTTTCGAGGAGCGGCACGATGGGCGCCGCGCGGCCGTAGCGGTCGTCCGTCCTGATGAACTCACGCGAGTCGAGCAGCCGCGACGTGATGCCGCGAGACTGGAACGCGCCGGCCACGATGACCGACGACAGCAGCTCGCCATACGCCAGGATCTTGTCGAGCCCGCGCGGCGGGACCTCGCTCAGGATCGCGAGCCCCTCGAGCAGCGTGCGGAGCTCCTCGAAATACCGGTCGATCAGATCGAGCATGGCCCGGCCGTCGGGCTCACCGAGGAGCTCCCGCGCTTCATCGAGGTGGCGCTGCCGAAGGTCGGCGACAATGGCCACCGTGATGGCGCGATCTCCCGCCGCCGAGGCGCGCGCCGCCTCCAGCAGCTTTCGCGTCGTCTTGCCCATGGCGGAGACGACGACGACCGGGTGGCGCGACCGGCGGTCGCCAACAATGCTGGCGACGCGAGCGACGGAGGCGGCGTCTTCGAGCGACGTGCCGCCGAACTTCATGACGATCATGGGTCCTGAATCCGGCGTCAGAAGCGTTCACCGCAGAGAACGCGGAGCACGCGGAGACTCCGAAAAGCTGATCAGTTCCTCTACGGTCTCGGCGCCCTCCGCGGTCAAGGTTTCAGATCGATGAGATCGCCGGTCGTGTGTAACGAAGCCTCGCCTCAAACCGACGAGTAGACACGACGCCTCGGTC
>JACPPN010000081.1 GCA_016190995.1 Acidobacteriota bacterium
TTCTCGGGCGGCCGGTGCAGGTCGTCACGGAACGAGGACTCGATGGGCTCCTGCGTGACCGAGTGCTTCAGGAGGCGGTTCCTCTGTGAAGGACGATCACGTCTACCTGGCACATATTCTTCGCTGCATCGCGCGGATCGAGGAATACACGGTGTCCGTGCCGACGGCACCACACAATCTTGCTTCACTTGTGACAATGTCGGCCTTAGAAGCTGTCAGTGGAAGAAGACAGGGCCGAGAAGCAGGACCATCCCGCTGATGACGAACCACGCGACGAGGTCGAGCACGATGCCGTGGCGCATCATGGCGGTAATGGGCACGTGACCGGAACTGTAGACGATGGCGTTGGGCGGCGTGGAAATCGGCATCATGAAGCCCATCGAAGACCCGAGCGTCGCGCCGAGCGCGGGCTCGATGGGATTGACACCGGCGGCGCGCGCCACGGCAATGGCGACCGGTACGATCATGTTCGCCGCGGCAGTATTCGAGGCGGCTTCGGACATGATGATGGCGAACCCGGTGAAGAGGACGGTCAGGCCGACGGTGCCCTGAAGGGGAAGCCACGACGTAATCCCCTGCCCCATCGCGTCAGCCAGACCCGTCGAGAAGGCGAGCTCACCGACCGCCAGGCCCCCGCCGAACAGCAGGATGATCCCCCAGTCGATCCGTGACGCTTCCTCCCAGCTGAGCGTGAACTGGCGGGCTCGCCAGCTGACGGGGAGCACGAACAGCAGAATGGCGCCGATGAGCGCCGCGACCGACTCCGGAACCGCGGCGGTGTACCCCTTCGCGAAGGCCGTGTCGGCGAGACCCGCGACCGCGAAGACACCCGGCATGATCCACAGCGCAATGGTGACCGCAAAGGCGAGCAGGGCGTTCCGCTGTCCCATCGATACGGGTCCGAGCTTCCGCAGCTCCTGCTGCACGATGGACAGGTCCCGAGCCCTGAGTTCCACACCGCGTGTACGGCCGCCGAAATACGCGATCAGGAATACAAGCAGGATCGCCATCGTGGGGACGCCGAGGACCATCCACTGGAAGAACGAGATCTTCACGCCTAAGACACGCGCCATCAGCGCGATGCCGATGAGGTTCGGCGGCGTGCCGACGGGCGTGGCGATTCCGCCGATCGACGCCGCAAACGAGGTCATCAACATCAGCGACAGCGCGAACGCACGGGCGCGGTCGCGCGAAAGACCCGATCGCGCCACGTGCACGCTGATCGCGAGACCAATTGGGTACAGCATCGCGGCCGTCGCCGTGTTGCTCACCCACATGGAGATGAACGCCGCGACACCGCCGTAGACAATGAGGACGCGTACCGGACTCGTGCCCACCATCCGCCAGGAGAGCGCGGTGTACGCAATGCGACGGTCGACGCCGTGGACGAACATCGCTTCGGCGAGCATGAAGCTGCCGATGAAGAGAAAAATGATCGGATCCGCGAAGGGCGCCAGCGCGGTGCGAGCTGGCGCGACGCCGAGGAGAATCGCAAGGGCCGGACCCGCAATTGCCGTGATCGGCATCGGCAACGCTTCGGTGATCCACAGCACCACGACGGTCGCGAGAACGGCGGCCAACCGATGCGTGGCCGCCGGAAGACCTGGCATCGGCCAGAGCAGCACGAGCAGGAACACCGCCGGACCCGCAAACAGCCCCGCCGTGCGGCGACGACGGTTGAACCGCTCCTCCGCGGGTGAGTAGGTTTCGACCGCCTCAACGGCTTCCCCGACGGTGCGAGTCACCATCGAAGCCACCTACCCGCGCAAATGAGCTCGGCCCAGCCGGTGAGGTAGAGCCCTTCATCGCACCATTCGACGCGCTGCGTGCCACCGGGCGAGATCACGTCCAGCCGGCGCGCCGCATCCCCGTACGCCATGGCCGCAACCGCTGCCGCACATGCCCCCGTGCCCGACGCCATCGTCGGACCCACGCCTCGCTCCCAAATAAGAATCCGGACGCGGTCCGGCCGTTCGACGGAGGCGAATTCGACGTTCGTGCCCTGGGGAAACGCGGGATGTCCCGTCAGAAGCGGACCCAGCCGGTGCAGCCGCTCTTCGCTGACCTCGCCAAGCACGACGCACTGTGGATTCCCGACTGAAAGGGCCACGACGCAAGTGCGGCCGCAGGGTAGGTCGAGATCGAGCTGCCGGACGTCGGATGGTGCGCCCATGAATGCCCGGAAGGTGTAACGACCGTCGAGCAGGCCCAACAGCGTCAGGCGCTTCTCTCCGGCATCGGTCTCGATAACGACTTCAGCAGATGGCGCCGATTCGGCCGGCACGGCCCCGGGGTCCTTCAGGACCAGAGCGGCGAGACAGCGGACGCCATTGCCAGACACCTCCGCAGCGCTTCCGTCGGCGTTGAACAGCGTCATCCGTGCGCCCGTCGGCGTTCTCCGGTAGACGATCAGGCCGTCCGCCCCCACGCCCGCATGCCGGTCGCACATGGCGCGGGCAAGCGCCCCAAGGTCGGCATCCGTGACCGATTCCTGCGGCGCGAGGAGGAAGTCGTTGCCGTATGCGTGGGCCTTGGTGAACTCAATCACGTCGATCACTTCCTGCAAAACGCGAGCAGGTGCCAGCCGAACCGGCGCGTCAGCGCCCGCGGCAGAGCGTTGAACGTTCCGACGAAGACCGAGTTGTACACCGTGCCCTTCCAGCCGCCATGCAGGCGCGAGCGCACCGGAAAGCGCTCGGTCACCAGACGGACCTCCCGAAACGCCTCGAGCAGCGAGCGGAGCTCCCGTGCGCTGTAGCTGCGAATGAACGGCGCATCTTCGTGTTCGAGCGGGACTCTCATGATCTTGGAAAGGGCGTTCAGCCATGACACGCGGTTGTAGACCTGAAAAATCGCGCCGCCGCCGGTCCTGAGCACGCGCCTGCATTCCTGGACGAGCCGACGATCGTTCGACGTGTACTGTACGACCCCGTGCGCGAAAACGAGATCGAAGGAGTCGTCCGTGAACGGCATGGCCTCCCCGTCGCCGACCCTGAGGTCGGCTTCGATGCCGCTCAGCCGCGCGTTGCCACGCGCGAGGTCGATGGCCGACGGGGCGATATCGAGGCCCGTTACAATGGCGCCGGCCTTCGCGAACCGAACGAGGTCCGTCCCCGCGCCGCACCCGACGTCGAGCACCTGCTTGCCGCGATAGGCCTCGAATGGAACGAGCCGGAGCAGATGGTGGAGCTTTTCGAAGTGATAGTCGTCGAGATCGCGAAAGAAGCCTTCCGATCCGACCGGATGCCGTGTGATCTCGAGGTCATGGATCTGCGCATTCCAGTAGTCGCGGACGGGGCTGTTCGCTGGCTGGATGTCGGTCGGGCTCGGCACGGCGGATTACTATAGCGGGAAACGTCTTGACCATGACACGCGATCTCGAGCGGCTCACCAGTACGGAGTTCGACGTCCTTGTCGTCGGCGGCGGGATTTACGGTCTCGCGGTGGCGTACGACGCGGCCGAGCGTGGTCTCGAGGTGGCGCTCATCGAACGGGGTGATTTCGGCGGCGCGACGTCGTTCAACAGTTTAAAGACGCTGCACGGGGGCCTTCGTGCGCTGCAGACGCTCGACGTGAAGGCGGCGGCCGAGTCGATACGCGAGCGGCGCACGTTCGCGCGCATCGCGCCGCACCTGGTCGAGGACATGGCGTTCGTGCTGCCGACGACGTGGCATCCCGCGCGAAGCCGGCTCGCGTTTCGGGTCGCCTTCCTGATTGAATCGATCGTACACCGCTTCGCGACCGACAAGCCGCTGGCCACCCTGGAGCTGCAAGGCGGCCGGATCGTGCCGAAGAGCCAATGTCATCCGTTCACGTCCGCTCCCGGCGTGACGGGTTGCGCGGTCTGGCACGACTATCAAGTGCCGCTGGCGGAGCGGATGACGCTCGCCTTCGCGCAAGCCGCCGCGTCCCGCGGCGCGCTCGCCGCGAATCATGTCGAGGCCGTGAGCCCGCTCCGCGATCGTGGGCGCGTCGGCGGGATGAAGGCTCGCGACCACCTCACCGGAAACGAGCTCGACATTCGCGCGAGGCTGACCGTGAACGCCGCCGGGGCGGCCGCCGGAACGATCATGAGCGCCTTCGGGCTCCCGCGGCGGTTTCCCCTCCAGAAGGCGGTCAACGTGGTGGTGAACGAGCCACCCGGTCCGTGGGCCATCGCGCGCCGGAGCCCGCGCGGGGGCCTGCTGCTACGGATACCCTGGCGCGGCCGGTCCCTTGTGGGCACCTGGCACTTCGAGCGGCCTCACCTGCCAGACGCCGTCGATGTCGCACCGCAGGAGCTCGACGAGGTCTGCACGGAAGCCACACAGCTGTTCGGCCAGGACCTGCGCGTGGAAGAAGTGACGCTCGTGCACCGGGGCCTTGTGCCGGGCATGCAGCGGCGCGACGGTCGCGTCACCCAGAAGCGCGAGGCCGAGATTCTCGATCACGCGCGGGAGGGGATCGAAGGCGCGATATCGGTGGTCGGCGTCAAGTTCACCACAGCCAGACTCATTGCCGAGCGCACGGTGAATCTGATCGTCGAAAAGCTCGGTCGGCCGGCGGTCGCCGCGCGCACCGCCCGCACCCCGCTGCCGGGAGGAGAGATTGCGGGCAATGACGTTGACGATGTGATTCGCGCAGCCGTGCGCGCCCACGGCGCCGCCTTTCCCGAACCCGTGCTGTCCCGCCTCGTGCGGACCTACGGCAGCCAGTGGGAGGATGTGGCGCGGCTTGCCTCAAGCTGCCGCGCGTGGGCCGAACGCCTCCCCGGCGACGATGCCATCGCCGCGCAGGTCGTGTACGCCATCAGGCACGAGATGGCCTGCACGCTCACGGATGTCGTCGTGCGGCGAACGTCGGTGGGATCGGCGGGCGCTCCCCACGTCCAGGCGGTGGCGCGATGTCTCGACCTCCTGTCACACGAGCTGCGCTGGGAGGAGGCGCGAGCTCGCCGCGAGGTCGAGGCGCTCGAGCGGTTCTACGAGCCAGTTCGGGTCGACTTGAAGGGCGCTCTGGCCGCGAGCTCCTGATGTCACCATGTGCCTGCCCTCAGGGGATTCGAAACGCGTTGAACACGTGCGTGTAGCCGACCGTGAACCCATAATCAGGGTCGCGGCTCGTGGCGCCAATCAGCAGGCCCGCGTCCACGCGCCCGGCGCCGCGGGTATAACGCGCCCCGACACGCATCACGCTCCGACTTTCCGTGCCCGGCGGCGGATCGCCCGCGCGCACGTCGGCCCGCCCGTTGAGCTCACCGACAATCTCGACCTTGTCGGTGAGCGCCCGCGCGAACGACACGCCATACATCAGGACGTCGTTCTGCCGGTCGCCTCGGGTCGGATCCCCCAGAATCCCAAGACCAGCGTTCGCCACGAAGCGGATTGATTGCACTGTCTTGCCGACGAGCAGCGTGGCGAAGAAATCGGTCGTGTCCAGGCCAAGGCCACTCTCGTTGGTGGCATTGGGAAGTCTGGTCGCGAACCGGACGCCGATCGCCGGACGTCCCGTCGTCTCGCCGGCCATCCGGATCTTCGTGGCGACAACGAGATCTTCGACGTCGGTCGTTCGCGTGCCGGTGAAATCGAGCATACCGGAGAGCGGCGCGTTCAGCCGGCTCGTCACGTCCAGACGGTTGTGCAACCCTCCGTCCAGTTGAAGCTCGGCGATGGAGCTGATGCCGAAGCTCACGCCAACGACCGGCACGCGCAGCAGATTGCCCTGCAACCCCGAGACCGGAAACAACACGCCGTGCGCGTAATCGAGCCCTGCCTCCAGCAGGATGCGGCCGGCGCCGATCGTCTCGGGATCCTCGGTCACGAGCGGCCGCTGCTGTGCGTGCGCTGAGGATGCGGACACCAGGAGGACCGCCAGCAGAAACAGGCAAACAACGAAGCTTCGCCGTACTCTAGACAGTTTGAGGCGCAGCTTCGCTGTCAACCCCGAAGCTTTGCTACATGTCCGTCGCATATTGGAACGCGTCGAAGGACGGGCGCGCCGCCTCACTGGAGCGTCCGAAGCTCAAAAAAACTTTCGGCTGTCGATGAGCAGCGTGACCGGACCCTCATTGACGAGCCGGACGTCCATGAGCGCCTGGAACGCACCTGTTTCCACACGCAAGCCGCTGTCGCGCAGCAACCGGACGACATTCCCGTACAGTGCCTGCGCAACATCCGGCCGGGCCGCCTTGTCGAACGACGGGCGGCGGCCTTTGCGGCAGTCTCCATAGAGCGTGAACTGCGACACGACCAGGACGGAGCCCCCAATCTCGACGACCGATCGGTCCATCTTCGAACGCGGCGCGCTGCCTTCGCCCTCTGATGGCTTGATCGGCTGCTCGTCGAAGATGCGCAGATTGCGAATCTTGTCAGCCATGTATTGAACGTCGGCTGGACCGTCGTCGACCGAGACGCCGAGGAAGACCAGCAGGCCTTGCCCAATGGCCCCGACGATGCGGTCGCCGACGGCCACGTCGGCGTGCTTCACGCGCTGAACGACGGCTCGCATTGAACCGAGGGCCCGTACATCGTCACGCGCCGAAGCATTATCGCCTCAGGAGCTGAAGACGCTGCGATTCACGCCGAACATCATCCGGGTCGCGGCGCGCAAGCGCGTGGGCGGCCGCCGCCTCCAGATCGCGCGGCGGATTCAGCCGTCGATCGAGGAGATGACGCGGCGCGACGTTGCCCAGAGCGCGCAGCATCGACTGCTTGACCCCCGGGTGCTCGCGTTCGAGATCCATCAGGAGTCGCTTCACGCGCTGCCGCTGCAGCCCGAAATCGCCACATGCGGGACAGCAGCATCCAATGATCGGCAGCCGCGACTCCTTCGCATATTGCCGGGCCTCTTCTTCGGACACATGCACGAGCGGGCGGATGACGACATGGGCGCCGCTGTCGGAGACGAGACGCGCTGGCATCGCCTTGAGCGCGCCGGCGAAGAAAAGGTTGAGAAGAAGCGTCTCGACGAAATCGTCCGCATGGTGTCCCAGCGCGATCTTCGTCGCGCCCACCTCGTCAGCCAGCCGGTAAAGGACACCGCGCCGCAGCCGCGCGCACAGCGAGCACGGCGTGTCGTCTGTCTCGAGGAGGTCGTCCATGACCTCGCCGATTGACGTGTGCACGATCCGGCATTCCCACCCGCGCTCCTTGCACGCCGCAGCAATGAGATCGTGACGGTAGTCTTCGTAACCGGAATCGACGTTCACCGCGACGAGCGAAAAGCTGATGGGGGCGCGCTGCCGGAGGACGTCGAGGATCTGCAGCAACGCCCAGCTGTCCTTCCCTCCAGACAGCCCCACCATGACGCGATCCCCGTCTTCGATGAGAGAGAAGTCGGTAATCGCCTTGGTTACCGTCTTGGCGAGCCTGGCCTCGAGCGGCGAACGATAAGACACTACTGAACTCCCCCCGACATGCGGCGGCTCGGAATCATGGCTGGCCCACGGTCTTGACGAACACGGCCGAGAGCCCTCTGGAGAACGATTTGCCGCCCTCTCTCGGCATCCTCTTGTTCCTCGCTCCGGAGCGGCGTCATCTTGCCATAGGTGAAGTCGTCGACCGCCGGCTCGACGGCCGGGGCTGGCCCGACAGCCGCGCCGTGATAGTGCGCCTCGATCGCCTCAAGGATCGAGCTCTCGGGCGCGGCGCCGGGCTCGACGTCGAGGCCCGTGACGAACTTGATGTCGTCGAGGGCCCAGACGTCATCTGGATTCACCATCGCGACCAGCAGGCTGTTCTTGATTCGGTCGAGCGGCACAACCTTGTGGCGGCGGCACAAATCCTCCGGCAGCAGCACGACCACGTCGTTATTGACGATGAGATTCTCGGAACCCATCGGCTGCCACACTCCAGTCCCGAGTCCCTCGTCCCGAGTCACGTCCCTGGCACGACCAATCGACAGGGAACCACGGACTCGGCACCACGGACTCCAAGGACCTTGGAGCATCCTACACGATCACCAGTTTACGAACCGTCGCGTCCCAGGTCAGGCACCCGGCTACGGCGTGCCCGGCTTCGCCGAGCCGTTCGGCCAGCGCACGATCGTCCATCAGCTGTCGCATGGCATCGGCGAGCGATGAAGGCGACGGTTCACACACCAAGCCGTTCGACGCGTCCACGAGCTCCGCCGCGCCGCCACTGTCCAGGCAGGTGATGACCGGCTTGCGTGCCGCGAACGCTTCGACCGTGACAAACCCGTAGTCCTCATCGAACGGCGGGAAGCACACCGCGCGGCAGCGAGCCAGGTGTGCGACGAGCTCGTCATCGTCGATGCGGCCCAGCAAGCGGACGCGCGACGCCAGGTTGTAGTGCGCGATCAACTCCTTGAGCGGGCCTGCCTCGCCGCCCTCGCCGGCGATCACGCACTTGATGCCGGAAGCCGAGGGGGCGCCGAGCGCGTGCACAATCAAATCCATGCGTTTGAGCGGCGTCAGGCGCGACACGGCGAAGATGTAGTCGCCGTACTCGTCGCACCGGTAGGCGCGGGGCGGTGGCGGCGGATAGAGCACCTCGGACGGTATGCCGCCCCACTGTTGCAAACGCTGCTGCACGGTTCGCGAGAGGGCAAACAACCGCTTGACATGACGCGTCAGAAAGTAGCGATCGGCGGCGCGCACCAACCGCTGCCGGATGCGTTCCTTGATCCGACCTTTCCACGACAGCGGCGCCGAGAACAGCGGCCACTGGTCGTAGTACTCGCGCATCGTGTGGTGATGCCAGCACACATGCTGCGGGTGCCGGACCGCATAGCTCGGATACCGCAAGCTGATGACCTGATGAACGGGACGGCCGTCGCCGGTCAGTCCCACGTCGGTCAGCCATGTCGCGAGATACTCGGCCGCCTGCCGCCCGAACCGGTTTTGCGGCGTGACGACGAGAGACGACTCGTGCCCGGCTTGATGCAGCGCGTCGACCACCGCGCGCGCGAGCACGAGGTGACCGCCTTCGGCGAACGGCGGGCTCGACGTGACAACGGCAATGCGAGCCAAAGGGACGTCCGCGGACTTATGGCACCAACTCGGGCTTCACGAGCACGCCAAGGAATCTGGTGTCGGGCACCTCGACGCGCTCGCGGAACATCGGAACGAATCCATGCCGGGTCGTCACGGTGAAGGTCCAGACGCGCGTGCCTTGATACGGAAAGCCCTTGCCGAGCCGCAGGGCCACGCGCCGGAACCCACCGGCGGGAATGTCGAGATGCTGGATCTGGCTGCCAAGCTGCACGGTGACGCGATCAGCCACCGCGCCGGCGGTGATCGTCAAACGCAGGCGTGTCTCCGGCCCAATCGTCTTGACGAGCACTTCGGCCGTCGATTCGCCGCGCACCCAGAACGTGTTCTCGGACCACGGATAGGGATGCGGATATGCATTGTCGTCGAGGAAATAGAGCTGAAAGCGCCGGAACTCGCCGTAGGGTACGCGCACGCGCGACACGTTCGTGTTGATCGGCAAATCGTTGGTGAGCGACAGCTCGACCGGGAGCGCGCGCAGGGGTCCGCTCTTCCCCGCCTCCGCCGGATAGAACGACGCCACGAACGGGTTGAGCGTGATCTTGGCGGTAACCAAGCCTCCAACGAGCCAGGGAAGGATCGCAACGGCGATCGAGTCCATCGGGGGCAGGAGGAACAGGAACAAGCCGTACAGGTTCATGAAATAGCGATTGCCGACCACGGGGCCGCCCGCATACGTGTAGGGCAGCCAGACGATCATGACGAGAATCTCCACGACCGCCGCGCCAAGCAGCAGAAACTGCCATCCCGCCCGCTTCGTCGACGTTGTCAGGAACGCGACGAGGGCGAGGACCGCCGGGAAGAAGTATGGAAGGAGGCCGGTGTATCGCCCGAGAAAGAAATACGTGACGTTGTGCGCGAACACCGTCCAGAAAGCGGGGCCAAAGATAACCTCGGTGAGGACCCGTTCGGTCGTCCGTTCCTTGCAGATCTCGAGCACCGCATCCGGCGTCTGAAACGGAAACCCCTCGTAACACGTGCGGCGATCGCCGCCCTGGAAATTCCACTCGCCCGTGACGGCGATGTTCGCCGCGAACAATCCGCCGAGCACGACCAGAAACACGAGGCCGGTCGCGGCGGTGTGACGCCACTGCCTGCGCCACAGGAGCCAGATCAGAACGGGGGCCACGAGCAGCACGTTCGACGGCTTCGAGAACGTCGCAAGTCCCAGGAGGGTGGCTGAAGCCCAGTCGCTGGCCGGCGTCCCAAGCCAGCGCGGCATGCCCGCGACGCGGTGCCCGGAAGCGACATACTTGTAGGCCCAGCAGAAATACCCGAGCGTGACCAACACCACATTGAAGAGCTCCGGCGTGATCCAGACCGCATAGGTTGGAACCACGGAGGCAAGGACGTAGGCGGTGGCCAGCAACACCGAAGGCAACGGGCGCGCGCGCGCGGCCAGGAAGCTGTATGCCGCCAAGGTCATCAGGCCGAGCAGAATGGCGTGCAACAGCAGAAACCCGTTGGTGCCGAAGAGCCAGACCAATGGCGCGGCAAGCAACGGGTAGGCGAAGGACTTGCCGTAATACAGGCGGTGTTGATCCGGGTCCGGCGCCGTCCGCAGCTCGAGGAACGGTGGAGCGGCCACGAGCCTCAAACCCTGGACCACCCGCCCGCGCTTGAGAAATACTCCCGAGGGCCCGCTCGAGAACTCCTTCCAGACGCGCATCAGATCGTCGCGGGTGTACGTCAGGTCGCCGTCTTCGGCGAGGCTGTGCCCCATCATGTAGTACGTCGCCTCGTCGCTCTGGAAGCCGTACGCCGCGCGCGGAAAATCGACTGACAGCGCAAAACCGGCATACGTGAACAGGACCACGAGCGCCGCCAGCACGCCCGGCCTGATCCCGGCTGCGCGCGCCGCGACGTCAGCGCCCGCAAACGACAGGCCCGTTGCGGGCACGCGGCAGCCCCTCCCGTCAAGTACGAGAGATCGGTCTCCAGCACACCGCGCCGCTTCGTCGGCCGCGATACTTCATGGAGGATCCCGTAGAGCCTCTCCATCTTGCGCACGAAGGCGCCGATGTCGTATCGCCGGCCCGTCATGCGCGCGTTCTCTGCAAGACGATCGCGTTCGGCGGGTCGATCCATCGCCCAAACGATCGTGCGGGCGAGGGCGGGGGCATCGCGCCTGGGGACGATGACCGCGTCGTGGCCGTGCGTGAGGACGTCCGTCAGGCCGTCGGCGTCGGTCGCGACGATCGCCTTCCCCATTGCGAGCGCTTCGAACACCGTGAGGGGCGTCCCTTCCCAGAGCGACGGGAACACCTTCAAGTCGAAGGCGGCTAACGCGCGTCCGACATCTCTGAGAAAACCAGTGAAGACGAGCCGATCGCCGAGGTTTAGGCGCGCGGCCTGAGCCTCCAGGTCGCCACGCAAGGGTCCTTCCCCGGCCAGGAAGAACTTCGCGTGCGGGCGCTCGTTCAGCACCTCTCGCGCGGCATCGACGAGATAGGCATTGCCCTTCGAATCGTGCAGGCGTGTGACGGTCCCGATTGCGAAATCAGCCGGCGCGATCCCCAGCTCCTGGCGCGCCGCGGCAATCTCATGGGCCGATCGCGGCCGGCTGAACTCCTCGAGCGGCACGCCGAGGTAGACCACCTTGACCTTCTCCGGCCGAACCAGACGCGCCCCGGCCACGAAGTCGGCCGTGCTGCGCGAGACCGCGATGGCGATGTCGGTGTACGGTTCGAGCACGCGATCGGCAATCTTCTGGAACCACGGCGTGTCGGTCAGGTTCGCGTGCTCGTGCAAGATCGTCGGAATCCTCCGGACCGCGCCCGCCAGGCGGCCGAACGTCGTCGCGCCGTAGCCATGCATGTGCAGGATATCGATCGCTTTCCGATCGATGACCTTCAAGAGCCCTGGGAGCGTCGAGGGATCGAATTTCGCTTTGTGCAGGTAGGTGATATCGACGCCCAGCGCGTCGAGCGTCTCCTCCGACACGTCCTTCTTCCGCAGGCTCACGAGCGAAACGTTGAACCGGTCGGGATCGAATCGCGGAATCATCCAGGCGAACAGGCGCTTGACGCCATGCATCCGCGATCCCTCCCACCCCAGATGGTCGCAGACCTGCAGAATGTTCAGCTTCCGATCCATGTCAGGCACGCGGCCGCACGGTCGACAGACGGCAATCGCCGCCGAAACAACCCCGACGCTTGCCCTCAAACCGACGAGTAGGAACAACGCTTCGGTGGCGTCGAAGGTTCGTTACCAATGCCATGTCACGCCCGTGTCTCCTCGGAACGCGTTCCGATGATTCTCGCGGGCACGCCAGCCGCAATGGCCAGCGCCGGCACGTCCGTGCGTACGACCGCGCCGGCGCCGACGATGGCGTGGCGCCCGATGGTCACGCCATCGAGCACCTTGGCTCCTGCCCCCATCCAGACACCGTCGCCGACGTCGACGCCGGCCGATCGTCGTCCCTGCTCGAGCACGGGGCGTGAGGTGTCGCTGAAATCGTGGTCGCCGCCGATGAGGTAGCAGTACGCGGCGATCAACGCGCGGGCGCCCACCGTCACGCGGCTCGCGGAGAATATTTCACAGTTGAACCCGATGTTGGCGCCGTCGCGAATCTCGATATCGCCGTTCTTGCACGAGAGGATCGTGTTGCGGCCGATGAAGACGCCGTCGCCAATCGTGATGCCGCGGTTTTCGTCACCTTTCGCGTCGAGCAGGCAATTGTCGTCAACGACCACGTGGCTCCCGATTCGAATCTTGTGCGGATGCCGCAACACGACGTTCTGGCCGAATACGACGTTGCGCCCGCAGGCACCGAGAAGCAGCGGGTACAGCGTCTTGCGGAGCGCCAGGCCTGCGGCGCCGGGGACGGACTGGCTCATCAGCGTGACGAGCTCGTGCCGGACGAGCGCGCGCCAGCCCGGCCGGCCGACGACAAGCGCGGCGTATTTTTCGCGCGCCGACATTCGCGCGTCGAAGAGCTGCGCCTGCGCTTTCGGAATCTCTGTCATGGCTGGTCAGGAAGCCTCGCCTCAGACCGACGAGTAGGAACGACGCCTCGGTGTCGTCGAAGCGTCGTTGGACGAGATCGCGTCAGATCCACCCCGCCTGCCGGTACCAGTCCAGCGTGCGCCGCGCGCCTTGCCGCAGCCCGATCTTGGGCTCGAATGCCAGCTCGCGCCGCGCGCGCGAGATGTCGAACGCGCGGCTCTTCGTGAAAAAGTCCACGCGACGTCGGTACAGCGGCGGCTCGATCCGGAACGGCGCGCAGATCGCTTCGCAGAGTGCGCCGGCCATCCAGACCGGCCAGACCGGCAAGCGCCCGCGCGGCTGCTCCACGCCCGCTTCATCAGCAATCAGACGCACCAGCTCGGCAAGCGTCGTGACCTCACCGCCGGCGATGATGTACGTCCGCCCCGCCGCCTGTTCCACTTCGCCGCAGAGTCGCAACCCCTCGACGACGTCATCGACGTGCGTCAGGTGGTAGAAGATCTTGCCGGAACCCAGCATGACGAAGCGGCGCCGCGCGATGCCACCGAAGAGCTTGAACAGCCGGCGATCCCCTTCCCCGTAAATCCCGCTGGGCCGGGCGATCACGACGGGAAGGCCGGTCCGAATCGACGCCGCACGGCCGAGCTCCTCGCCTTGAAGCTTCGTCCGCTGGTAGACGTCGCCGGGTCGCAGCGGCGCGTTCTCGTCCGCCGGCGGATGCTCGACGTCTCCGTGGACTCCGACGGTGCTGCAGTGGACGACGCGTTTCACGCCTGCGGCCGCTGCCGTCTCGATCAGATCACCAACAGCCTTGGCGTTGACGGCAAAATACGCGGATCGCGGGAGACCGGCCTGGCGATAAGTGGCCGCGACGTTATAGACGACCTCGACGTCTCGCACGGCCGCGCGAAGCGAGGTGCAATCCGTCAGATCGCCGACGACCGGGATGATGCCGGCCGCCTCGAGCGCCGCCGCGCGGACCCGGTCGCGCACCAGAGCCCGCACGTCGCAGCCGCGCGATCGAAGCAGGCGCGCGAGGCGACCGCCCGTGAAGCCCGCTGCGCCGGTGACTAGAACGCGCACCGCTCCGCCAGCAGCGTCACCGGCGATCCGAACAAGCGCAGCAACCCGATGCGCGCGAGCAGATCCTCGACCCTTACGGTCATGCGTCGCGATCCGATCCGTTTGTGAACCGCGATCGGCAGCACGAACTGGCGGTGGATTCCGCGGACCGCGAAACCACCGCGGGCGAGCTCACGCTCGATCGCGCGGCGGGAGAAAACGCGGTACGGCTCCGTGGGCGCGCCAAGCGCGCTGGCCAGCCGGCGGATGCTCGACTGCAGGGCGGCAACGCTGCCGACGGCCGGGTAGTCGATGACGAGCTTGTACCGCGTGACGCGACAGAGCTCCGCGAGACAGCGGCGCCAATCAGGTGTATGCATCAGGACCCGCAGACTCACGGCGCAATCGAATGAGCGATCCGGGTACGGCAGCACGTGAGCGTCGGCGCGCGCGAACTCGATGCTCAGACCGTCACGTTCGGCGTACGACCGCGCGACTGCGAGCATCGCGTCCGACGCGTCGACGGCGACCACCCGTCCGCCGCGCCGCGCGAGCGCTCGCGCCGCGCGACCGGTACCGGTGCCGACATCGATGATCGCGCACCCGTCGATCGATCCAAGAGACCTGCAGAGCACGAGCTCCTGCGTATCGGCGAGCAGCTTGCCAATCGGACCGCCAAAGCGCGCGGCATCGAAGCCGGTCGCCGTTCGCGGGTCGGCATAGACCGCATAGCTGTAGTGGCCATCGTGCGCCTGACGCGTATCGGTCGGATCTGCCGGGGCGCTCGGCGCCGGCGGAGCTGGCATCACGCGATGCCCCCGGCCACCTGCGGGGAGGGGCTCCCGAGAATCTCGGTACACAACAGCCGCGTGCGTTCGAGGTAGGCCTCGTAGCTGTACTTCAGCTCGGCGAGCGCACGAGCCCGCTCGCCAATCAGGCGCGCTTCCTGCGGATTGTCCAGCGCGCGCAGAATCCCTGCCGCGAAATCGTCGGGCGTCGCGGCCGTGAGAATGGCCACCTCATCGTCGAGCACCTGCGTGTGCGCGAGCAGTCGAGTCGCGACGATTGGCCTTCCCGAGCGCAGATATTGGTAGATCTTGAGCGGCGTGTTCCACCCGGTGCTGCGCGGCGACACGAGCACGTCCGCCACGTTCAGAAATTCCGGAATCTCCTCGGCAGGACGCTGGCCGGCAAAGATCGTCATCTGATCGACGCCCGCCTCGCGCGCCTGGACACGCGCTCGGGCCACTTGATCGGCGCGCCCGCCGGCGAGCACGAGCCGGACGTCAGGACGCCGGTCGCGCACGACGCGCGCAGCCGCGAAGAGCAGGTCGAGCCCCTGATACGCCTCGAACGTGCCCGTGTACAACACGACGGGCGTCGAGTCCGTCAGGCCGAATTCCTCGCGCAGCCGCGGACCTGCCCCCGCCGGCGACGTGCCGGTTGAGCCTGGCGCGTTCTCAATCACGATGGCCTGAGCGGAGGGTTGGATCTCCTTGACGACCTGCTCGAGATACGGGCAGATGACGATGACGACCCTGGATCGGCGAATCACGAGCCGTTCCAACGATCGGAACAGCCACTTCAGGGCTCGCGAGCGGCTGAACTCGAAATTCGTGAGCTGTTGCGGCAGGCTCGAGTGCATGTCATAGACGTGCGGCACGCCCAGGAGCAGCGCCAGGACGACACCGACCAGCGCTCCCTCTTCGTGCGAATGGACCGCGTCATACGCGCCGGCGACCGCGCGCCGGATCGCCGTGAGCGTCAGGGCGATGTCCAGCGGGATCTTGGCCCACGACGGGCCGATGCGGACCGATTGCATGAAGGGCGGTCGCAGGCAGCGAAACACGCGAAGTCCCGGCATCGCGACGTCCCGGCCGAATGGATACGTGACGAGGTCCACCTGGTGGCCGAGATCCGTCAGGGCTCGGATGCGGTGGAACTCGCTGAACGGTGTGCCCCGGGGCTCGAAAAACGGCTCCGGCGCAATCATGAGCATGCGCATGGAACGGACGGGATCAGGTGTCGCGCGATGACGTGCGGAAGGCTCAGCAGGAGCCAGACGAATCGGTCGATTATACGGACCCGCAACGCCAAAAGGCAACCGCGTCCGTCGCCAAGCTGCTGAACGTGAAGGAGATGACAGCCTAACCTTCGTAGCGCCCGGCTTTGGAGCGTGTGAAGAAAGCTCTCACCGCAGAGAACGCAGAGCGCGCGGAGGAACGATTCTCAGGGAGACCCCGGCTCCGCGTCCTTCGCGCTCTCCGCGGTGATGGCTTTTCTTCACAGTGGTCATGACCTCCGATCACCCCAAAGCATGAAAATGCGCCTTGTGGTATCGCGGGTTCATCGACACAAACATGTTGCGCAAACGGCGCTATTTTCTGAGCAAGCTCTTTAGCCTCTAGCCGGACCTGACGGTGACAGGCGTGGCGTCCGGCTTCAGCCGGACCTGAACATCTTCTTGGGAGATGTCTAGCCGCGCGCGTACTTCCGGAATGTTCGAACGGCCGCGAACCAGTCGCCCAGGCCGATCTTCTTCCCCTCGGCCTTGCTTCGCGGGAAATATCTGATTGGAACCTCGGTAATGCGACAGCCGCGCGCCAGGAGCTTCGCGGTCATCTCGTGGTCCAGCTCGAAACCGGTCGTGTCGAGCGGCACCGACTTGATCACCTCGGATCGAAAGAGCTTCAGGGCGGTCACGGTGTCTGTCAGGTAGTGACCCGTGAAGGCCAATGCCACGAAGCTGAGACTCTGCCCGCCCAGATACGCCGTCCAAGTCTGGTTCGGATGCTTTCCGGTCACCAGGTTCGCAAGAATCCCCCGGTCCGGTCGCCTTAAATATCGACTGCCATAGACCGCGTCCGAGCGGTTGCCGAGGAGCGCGTCCAGCATCGGGACGTAGTCGGCCGGCTCATACTCCAGGTCGGCGTCCTGAATGATCAGGAAGTCGCCGGTCGCGAGCGCGATCCCGGCTCGAACGGCGCTGCCCTTCCCCCGATTCTGCTCCTGCCTCTTCACGATGACGCCCGCCGCGCGGGCGATCTCGGCGGTCCGGTCACGCGAATGGTCGTCAACGACGATGATCTCTTTGGCCATGTCGAACCGCGCCAGTTCCACAGCTTTCACGCGGTCGAGCAACGTGCCGATGAACGCCTCTTCGTTGTAGGCCGGAATGATGACCGAGAGCGTGCGGGTCACGAGGGCTGCGCAGCGTCGCGCGCGCAGAGGTAGTCCGCGACGCGTTGCAATTCGTCGACGGTATTGATCCCAATGGCCTCGATCTCGTGCTGGGCGGAAAAGGACACGACCTGTCCCCGCGATGACTCGGACGCCACGAAGGGCAGAAAATTCCGCTGCCGGGTCTGGAGGCCAGCATTCTCGGCAACCTGGAAGCGAGCCAGATCCTGTAGATATGCCTTGCGTGAGAGGGAGAACAGTCCCATGTCGCTTTCGCCAATCTCAGGCATGTCATCCCCCTCGCGCGCGTGCTTGACGCCGACGATCCCTCCGCTGCTGTCCCGAACGAGATGTGTGTAGGGCCTCGCCCGCCGGACGGTCGGAAGGATCAGCGATGCGTCCGGGTGCTCGCGCTCGAGCTCTGCAAGACGCGCAACGGTTCTGGGATGAACCGCCGCCTGATCGCACCACGTGATCCAGATGCGATCGACGTCGAGCATCTGTACGCGCGTCGACGCCACGAGGACGGCGTCGAGCATCCCGGTCGGCTCGGGCTGGAGGTCAATGTCGATGCGCTCGGTGCGGCGGGCGCAATGCGCCTCGACGAGCCCCCGCGTGAGCGGATTGAGGACAAGGAGGAAGCGATCGACGCTGCCTCGATACAGGTCGAGCAGGATGTCGAGCATCGGCTTGCCGTTGACGGGCAGGAGCACCTTCGGCACCGCCGCGCTCAACCGCGTGCCCAACCCCGCGGCGGGGATGATCATCAGGCGGGTCATCGAGATTGGCGGGTCGTTGTGGACCGGCGCCACGCTCAGCGCCCGCTCCGATCGACGGTGACGGCCGGAACGGGTCGCGGCTCGTTCGCGAGCGGCCGCCGCCGCGTCACCCGCCACCACAGGATCGTCAACAGCGACTGCAGTCCTTCGAGCACGCTCGTGCGATGAACGCGTTCGGGCGAGATGGGCAGGAACTGTACTGGTGTTTCCAGCAGTTCCGCCCGTTCGCTCAGAAGGAGCGACAGCAGATGCTGGTTCGCCTGCTTGTGTCCGAGATCGACCGACGGCTCCAACACGTAGCGCGCCCGCACCGCGCGCGCGCCCGACAGGGTGTCAGAGATGTAGCGGCCGTAGAACAGGAGATATGCAAGGCTCAGGAGGTGGCTGCCCACGTAGCTGATGGCGCCAATCGCCACCTTATGACGGTACCGGAGCCGATAGGACTCCTGAATGTCCCGCACCGACAGCCGGCGGCTGCCCCACACCGCATCCAGACGACGCGACGGCAGGTGGGACACGAGGCTGACGAGATCCTCGCCTTGGTACATCCCGGACGATTCGAACAACACGACGTAGTCGAAGCCTCCTCTCTGGACCGCCTCGCGGAACGCTTCGGGTTCCTCGTTCTTCGGCCCCCCGAGGTTTCGGATCTCGAACGGCAGGAGCTCTGTGACCGCCGGGTCGATTGGCTGATCCGCCCGGTAGCACACGGTCAGGTCGACCGGCAGATCCGCGAGGCCGCCGCGCATCATCTCGAGGATGCTCTGCGTCACCTTGTTCGTCGAGTTGGCGTCGTAGAGCCACACCGCCACCCGCGGCGGATTCGGCGCGATCAGAAACGATTCGATGAAGGGCGTCAGGATCTTCGCCGCGTCGTGCCGCCCCGTCACGCCTTCCTCGTAGTTGCCGATCCGCACCATCCGGGGGTCCTCGAGGCTGTCGAGCCGCCCGAGCGGCACGTACGAGGAGTCCATGGCGCTGCGCGTGGGATCGTTGAGCAGATAGTGCGTGATCAGGCACGGCGTCGGCGTCCGCAGCCGTCCCTTTTCCTTCAGGTAGTAGACCGCGCGGTCGATGATGTCGACGGCGCTGCTCCCCGCAATCTCCGCGTCGGCCTGAATATTGGTGACAAGCAGCTTGATGGCCGTGAAGTTTCGCGCAATAGCCGCGCTCAGGCCGGGCGTCAAGTACGACGGAAACAGGCTCGAATGCTGCGTCCCCGGGGAATACACGATGAGATCCGCAGCGGCAATCCGATCGACGAGGCGCTGATTGATCGACACCCGAGTCGAGAGCGCGTCGAGCCGCCCGGCCATGTGCTCGGACGGCCGCGCCTGCAACTCGCGCCGCTCCATCTCGCTGAGCGGATGGTCAATCAGGTAGATGTCCTTGATCCGGTTCCTCGCTTTGGCGTCGACAATCTCTCCTTCGCTGCCGAGAATCTGATGGCTCAGGTCGATGCCGACGAGGAACGCGTTGGTACCGTCGGTCACATTCTCGAGAAGTCCCGGGGACAGTCCGACCAGCGCGCAGTAGTCGTCGATGGCCTGATTGAACACGCGTCCGCAAGTGAGAAACGACCCCGCGAAGACCAGGTTCCCGATGCTGCAGTCAGAAAAGCTGAACGGCTGTCGGGTCGTCTCCAGCTCACGGCGGAATGCCTCGATCCGTGCCGCCAGACGTCCGCGCGTCGTGCGGTCGAGACGTTCGGCGAGATCTCCTACCGCAGTGGCAGCCGTGGATGATGAACGCGCTGCACCGCAAATCGCGTCCAGTGAGGAAAGCCCGTCTTCGAACGCGCATCCCACCGGCAGACGCATCTCGACGAGCTGCAATAGGTCGGCCGGGCACGAACGCAGCTCCCCGGCCAGCCGCGACGCGTTCTTCCTGAAGTCGGATGGCCCGAGACTGTCTCCTAGAAATCTCCTCACCTCCCCGGTTGACGCTCCATCGTCATAACCGTTCACCGCGAGGGTGAGGACAACCTCCGAATTGTTGATGAGCTGGCGTGAGAGCACGCCGGATCCGCGGCCGCCGGAAAAGAGCACGACCTTGACCCGCGACTTGCGGCGCAACGGCTCGAGCTTCACCTGCGGCTCAGCGACCGGGCGTTCGACAGACATCGTTCCGACCAATGCGGGGGATGCGGCTGTTGGCTTCATCATTATGCCATCGGGACCGGGCGCCAAGGCGGTTGGTCGCTTGCGCGCGCGCCGCGTGCACACTATCCTTGACTTTTTTGCTCTCTCGCTTCCGCTCGAGCTCCGACGCATGTTCATCCCACCGACCGAGAGGTCCTGGTCCCGGGCGCTACCGATGAAAGGTCCGGCTGACCGCCTCCGCCGAGGCTGCAGCGGTCCGCCGACGCTCCGCGTGAAGGCGGAAGCCGGACACTACGGGCATCGGCTCTCATGACGCTGAACGATCGGTTTCCTCCGGACGCGCCGGTCGTGATCGTCGGCGCAGGGCCAGCAGGTCTGACCGCAGCGTACGAGCTGACGCGAATCGAAGTGCCCGTGCTCGTCTTCGAGCAGGACTCGCAGGTGGGCGGCATCGCCCGGACCGTCGAGTACAAAGGTTTTCGCTTCGATATCGGCGGCCATCGGTTCTTCACGAAGGTGCAGATTGTCCGCGATCTGTGGCGTTCCACCCTGGGATCCGATTTTCTCCGGCGCCCCCGGCTCTCGCGCATTTACTATCGCGGCCGGTTTTTCGATTACCCCCTGAAACCTTTCAACGCCCTCTCGAACCTCGGCATCCTCACGAGCACACTGGTGCTCTTGAGCTACCTCTGGATCAAACTGTTTCCGATCAAGCCTGAAGTCAGCTTGGAGGACTGGGTCTCCAACCGCTTCGGCCGCCGCCTCTACCGGATCTTCTTCAAGACGTACACGGAGAAGGTCTGGGGCATTCCGTGCCACACGATCGGGGCGCAATGGGCGGCGCAGCGCATCAAGGGGCTGTCGCTGCGGACCGCCCTCGTCAACATGCTGTTCCCGCGCAGGAGCACCCGGCGCGGCGACACGATCAAGACGCTCATCGACGAGTTCGAGTACCCGCGTCATGGTCCGGGCATGATGTGGGACGTCTTCAGGCGCAAGGTCGAATCCGCCGGCGGCCTCGTCGAGCTCGACACCGCCGTTATCCGGCTCCACCACGACGGGCCTCATGTCACCGCCGTGAAGATCGCCCGGAACGGAGCCGAACGCCTGCAGGCAACCACCCACGTGATCTCGACGATGCCGATTCGCCACCTGGTGCGCGCGCTCGAACCACCGGCGCCGCCGGACGTGATCGCGGCCGCCGATCGACTCAAGTATCGCGATTTCGTGACGGTCGCGCTCATCATCGACGAGGAATCGCTCTTTCCCGACAACTGGATCTACGTCCACGACGATGCCGTGAAGGTGGGCCGGATTCAGAATTTCAAGAACTGGAGTCCGGACATGGTGCCAGATCCGCGCCAAACGTGCCTCGGACTCGAGTACTTCTGCTTCGAGGGGGACGGCCTGTGGTCGATGCGCGACGCCGATCTGATCGACCTCGCGACGCGCGAGCTCACCGCCATCGGGCTCGCACGGCCCGACAAGGTCATCGACGGCACGGTCGTGCGAATGCCGAAAGCCTATCCGGTGTATGACGAGGGCTATGACGAAGCGCTCGACGTGGTCCGCCGCTACCTGGCCCGTTTCGAGAACCTGCAGCTCGTCGGGCGCAACGGCATGCACAAGTACAACAACCAGGATCATTCGATGCTCACCGCAATCCTGGCCGTTCGCAACCTCTTCGGCGAGCGCCACGATCTGTGGGCCGTGAACGCCGACGAGGAATATCACGAAGAGGCCTCCGACGACGATGCCACGACGCCGGCCGGCTTCGCCGCCGATCTGCGGGAGCTCGCCCGGACGCAGCCGGCCGTGCCGGTTCGCCTTCCCGCCCGGAATCAGACGCTCAAGTCAGGCTAGGAGCCCGTCTGAGTAACCCTGAACGGGCTCCTAGTAGGCGCGTCGCGTGACGCGCGCCGCGCAAA
>JACPPN010000084.1 GCA_016190995.1 Acidobacteriota bacterium
GCCCCGACCCTTCCCTCCTTGTACTTCCAGTGCGCCGCGATGCCATCCTCGGCGATCCGATGCATGTCCTCCGTCCGAATCTGGACCTCGAAGGGAAACCCTCGCTCCGAGATGACCGACGTGTGAAGCGACTGGTAGCCGCTGGGGCGCGGCATCGCGATGAAGTCCTTGATACGGCCCGGCACCGGGGACCACGTCTGATGAATGATGCCCAGCGCCGCATAGCAGTCCTTCACCGACTCGGTGACGAGACGCAGCGCGACGAGGTCGTACACCTGTTCCAGATCGATCGTCTGGCGCTTCAGCTTTTGGTGAATGCTGTACAGCCGCTTGATCCGGCCGTCGATCTTCAGGATCGGCACCTGTGCTTCTTGGAGCTTCGCGCTGACGGTCCGTTTGAGGTCCTCGATCATCCCTTCGGTCGCTTTGCGCTTCTGATCGACCTTGGCGCGCAAGGCCCGGAACGCCTCCGGCTCGAGGTACTTGAACGACAGCTCCTCGAGCTCGTTCTTCACCTTGCCCATGCCGAGCCGGTTCGCGATGGGCGAATAAATGTCGAGCGTCTCCTGCGCGATTTTCTGCCGGCGTTCCTCCGGCAGGTGGTGCAGCGTGCGCATGTTGTGCAGACGGTCGGCGAGCTTGACCAGGATGACCCGAATGTCGTCCACCATGGCGAGCAGCATCTTGCGGAAGTTCTCCGCCTGACGCTCCTCGCTGGAGGAAAACGGGATGGCGCCGAGCTTCGTGACCCCTTCAACCAGGTGCGCGACCTCTTCACCGAACAGCTCGCGGATCCGCTCGATCGTCGTCAGCGTGTCCTCCACCACGTCGTGGAGCAGGCCGGCCGCGACGGCAGCGACGTCGAGCTTCATGTCGGCGAGCATGTTCGCGACCTCGAGCGGATGCACCAGATACGGTTCGCCCGAGTGGCGGACCTGCCCCTTGTGCTCGAACGCCGAAAAGACATACGCGCGCCTGAGCAGCTCAATATCGGCGTCCGGCATGTTGGCCCGGACTTTCTCGACGAGGTCCTCGAACCGAATCATCATCACCGGTGTCTAAGAGGGTGATCGGCTGTTTGCGTGTGCGACCCTACGAAGCGATCATAGGAACGGCCCGACGAGGGGTCAAGTTGGCCGCACGGCCGGCAGGTCGAGCCGTCAGGCTCCGGCCGTCGGTCGCTTGACGGCCCGTTTTTAGGTTCACTATACTGGCCTGGTTTTTCCCGGCGACGGTCCATCCGGCTGACCAACTCCGTATCCTGGCGTGCGAGCGGGACGCGCCGGCTCCCAGAGCTGCTCCGAGGTCACCAGAGCACGTCTTCTTCAGCGAGTGAGGGGGAAATGATGCACATCCGTATCAAGCTGGCGGTGTTCGCGACCGTCGCCGCGATGCTGAGTCTCTCGGTCGTCGCGTGCGGCCAGTTTGGGAATCTGAAGGCCAGAAAGCTGTTCAAGGACGCCAACGCGCTGTACAGGATGCAGGAGTACAAGAGAGCTGCGGGGAAATACGAGGAGGCGCTTCAGGCCGACCCGAACCTGACCACGGCGTACTTCTACCTCGGAAACAGCTACGATCAGTTGTACAAGCCAAGCCGCCAGGGCGAGAAGGAAAACGACGAGTATCTGACGAAGGCCGTCGACAACTACAAGAAAGCCGCTGCGAAAGAACAGAACCCGCAGATGCGGAAGCTGGCGCTGCAGTACCTCGTCGCCGCGTACGGCCCCGACAAGCTGAACGACGCCAGCCAGGCCGAACCAATCGTGCAGCGTATGATCGAGCTGGACAAGTCTGACGTCCCGAACTACTTCGTCCTCGCCAAACTGTACGAAGACGCGGGGCGGTACGACGAGGCCGAGGCCACGCTTCTGACGGCGAAGGAGGTGCGGCCGAACGATCCCGCCGTGTACCTCCAGCTGGCCGGGTACTACAACCGCCAGGGGGAGTTCGCCAAGACGATCGAAGCGCTCGAGCAGCGCGCCGCCAAGGAACCGAACAACCCGGAGGCCTACTACACCATCGCGACCTACTACTGGGAGAAGGCGTTCCGGGACTTCCGGCTCACCGAGCCTGAAAAGCGGGATTTCGTCATGAAGGGGCTCGACGCGGTCAACAAGGCGCTCGAGCTGAAGCAGGACTACATGGAGGCGATCGTCTACAAAAACATCCTGCTGCGCATGCAGGCCAACACGGAGAAGGATCCAGCCAAGCAGTCGGCACTCATCAAGGAGGCCGACCGGCTTCGCGATCGCGCGCAGGAATTGCGCAAGCAGAAGGTGGCCGGCGTCGGCGACTGACGTCCCTCCCTCCGCCCCCGGTCACACGACCCGGACGTTCGCCAGAAACGAGGGTCCGGGTCTCCTTTTTGTCTCCCCTCACCACAGAGCCCACAAAGCACACGGAGTCCAGGTCGTACTAGAGTTTCCTCTGTGCCCTCTGCGTCCGTGGTGAATCAGGGGTTTCTCAGCCGTCCTGTTAGAACCGGATGCGCGCGCCAAACTGCGCCTGCCAGCGCGAACGCAGGTTGTCGATCGTGAACTTCCGGAAGGTTGGCGACGTCACCGTCGCGATGTCGTAGATCGCCTGGCGCGTCACCGTGTCGATGCCGCGAAACGCGACCGAGTTGAGCGTCTGGAAGTCCAGGAACTCGTAGCGTCCCCAATCGCTGTTCAGCAGGTTGAGGAAGTTCAGAATGTCGAGCGTCAGCTCCACTTTCGCGCGCTGCACGGGCAGGCCGAAGGCGAACTTCACGTCCAGCGTGTTCGTCCAGGGCTGCCGCCCGCAGTTGCGCTCGGAGATCCGCCCGCGGCTTTCAGCCAGGCAAGGATCGCCGTTGATGAAGGCGTCGAGGTCCGCCGCCGTGCCGCCGCGGATCACCACATCGCTCGCGTTGGCCGGCACGAACAACAGGTCGTTGAACGTCCGCGCGTCGCCGTTCACGTCGGTGTTGTTGTACGAATGTGAGTATGGCCGTCCCGCCTGCCCGTTGTAGTACGCGGACGTCGTGAGATTGAAGCCGCGTCCAATCGCCCAGTCGTACGACGCCGCCAGGGCGATGCGGGATCCGACGTCGAAGTTCGAGCGGGTCACCGGCAGATTGTTCGGGTCGCCGGGCGTTCGCGCGTTCCCCCAATTCGACGCGGCCTGGGAAGAGGTCGCATCGAGGGACGACCGCGTGCGGCCGTAAGCATACGACCCCTGCGCGAACCAGTTGTCGCGGAAGGGCCGCTCGACCTTGAAACTCAGGTTCCACGAATTGCCGAGGCCGGTGTTCGTCAGGAAGATCGCATCGCTGATCGTCCCTTCGCGACGACCACCGAAGACCGGTCGCCCGTCGAAGGCGGTCGTCGTCTGCACCAGATTCACGTTCTGGTACTTCACATCGTTGACGGTCTTCGAGAACAGGACCTCCGCGGTGCCGATGAGACCGAAGATGCCGAGCTCGCGGTCGTAGGCCAGGTTGCCCCGCCAGAGTGAGGGAAACTCGTAATCCGGATCGACTAAATCCACTTCGTTCCGCTGGACCACCGCCCCCGGGATCACAGTGGGCTGACTGTTCGGATCGGTCACGAAGGGCAGGCGGTTGGTCGACCGATTGGACACGCTGATACGGGTGAACTCATTCCCGGTGTTGCCGTACTGGTTCGACAGCCAGACGTACGGCGTGCGGCCGGTGAAGAGGCCCACGCCGCCGCGGACCTGTTCCTTGCCGTCACCACTGAGGTCGTAGTTGAAGCCCACCCGCGGGGACCAGAGCTTGCTCTTCGGCACCACGTCGGTGCGCAACCCGAACGCCGTCTCGGCCAGCGGATTGCGCGTTGGCTTGTCGGGGAAGACCGGCAGGTCCACGCGCACGCCGTACGTGACGGTCAGCTGCTTGCCCGCGCGCCACTGGTCGCCGGCGTAGAACCCGAACTGGCGGACCGAGAACTGAGCGGACTGGTTCGGATTGCCCGTCACCGAGAAGCTGTAGTCGTACGACTGCGCCAGGCCCTGCTCGAACAAGTCGAGGCTGGAAAACGTGTAGTTGCCGAACGCGTCGCGGATGAACAGGTTGTCGAAATCGAAGAGCTCGTTGTGGGTCCCGACCGTCAGGGTGTGCTTGCCCCACAGCATCGTGTAGTCGTTGGTGATCTCGAGGACTTCCTGATCGAGGGAATTCTTCGTGGAGAAGTTCTCTCGCCCCGCGCGCACCGACGTGTTGTCCGGCAGGAACACGCGCACGAACGGGAAGTCGGTCGGGCCCCCGCGGCGATCGCGGATCGTCTGGTACGTCACTCGCAGCTCGTTGAACGATCGCCCGAATGTGCTGTTCAACTGGACGACCGTCGAGTTCGTTTTGTCGCGGATTCGGTAGAAGTTGTCCGGGAAGTAGTAGAGGGTGTTCGAGGGAAAACCGATGTCGTTAAGGGCCTTGACGTAGTTGTGCCGAACGGTCAGGCGATGCTTGTTCGAGGCGTTGAAGTCGGTTCGCACGAAGATCTTGTCGCTGTTCGTGGTCCGGACGAACTCCCGCGTCGCATCGCCGCCCCGGCCAGGATCGTAGCCGTACTTGGTCCGCAGGATGCTCAGGAAGCGATCCACGTCCGCTTGGTGGCCCCAGTTCTGTCCCGAGGCACCAATCGAGAAGCCCGAGGGATTGTCGCGCCGGCCGTAGTCGACGTTCCCGAAGAAGAACGCCTTGTTCTCGACGATGCGTCCGCCCACGCTGCCGCCCAACTGCTTGTCGCCGAAGGGCCCAAGCGAGATCTTCCGGCCGCGGTCCTCGATTTCACCGACCAGCGAGTCGTCGCGCCCGAAGTAGTACGCGGTCCCCCGCAGGCGGTTTGTGCCGCTTCGCGTGATGGCGTTGATGCCGCCGCCCGAAAAGCCGCCCTGGCGGACGTCGTACGGCGACACGAGCAGCTGCAGCTCCTGGATCGCATCGAGGCTGATCGGCTGCGTCTCGGTCTGGCCGCCCGGCGTGCCGGAATCCGCAAGCCCGAACAGATCGTTGTTCACCGCGCCATCGATCTGGATGTTGTTGTACCGGTTGTTCCTCCCCGCGACGGAGATGATCGTCGCGCCCTGTCCCTGCGACGTGGGAACGAAGTTCGGATCGATGCGCGCGAAGTCGGCGAGACTCCGCGACACCGTCGGCAGCTTCTCCAAGGCCTGGGTCTCGACGCTCGTCGCGGTTCCGGCGCGCGACGGATCGATCACCGAGCTTTCGGCGATGACGTTGATCGTCTCGGTCACGGCCTCCAGCACCATCTTGAAGCTGATGTTCACCGTCTCGCCGAGCTTGACGTAGATATTGTCGAGCGTCTGATCGCGAAACCCGCTCATTTGCGCGGTGATGGAATACGGGCCGACCCGCATATTCGGGATGGTGAACCGCCCATCCGTCTCCGTGGCGGAGTCATAGGTTGTACCGGTCGGTCCATGGACCGCCGCGATAGTCGCGCCGGGGAGAACGCCGCCCTGCTGATCCACGACCGTACCGGTCAACCCGCCGGTCGTGACGGTCTGGGCGGCGCCGCGCTGCGCCCCGGCGATGCACAGGACCAGGGCAATCGTCACCGACAGCACAAGCCTAGATGGCTGCTTCATCGTTATTCTTCTCCAGTGAGGACGTAAGGTTGGGAGAACAGGATTTCGAGTCTCGTATCGACCGGCAACCAACCTCCACCGTGCGGCCAGGGGACGCGTGGCGTCATGTTCGCGGTTGGCGTACGGGATGGCAGGCCCCAGCACGACGGCCGGGATGCGAACGGGTCATTCTACACCCAACTGCTGAGCAGCGGGCGGGCGGCGAAACACGCAGGCGGCTCAAACGAAACGGCCGGCTTTCGCCGGCCGTGCCTGAACCGATCGTGAGGGAGATGGCTTA
>JACPPN010000085.1 GCA_016190995.1 Acidobacteriota bacterium
ACCACTGGGCACCCGCGCGAGCGGCGGGCCCGTCGGGCCCGCCGATCTAGTAGAACAAACGCTTTCTTGTCAGGAAAACACGTTCTCCGGCGTTTGTTCTGCAGAGAGCACAGAGAAAACCTTAGCCGGTTTTCGGCGGCTCACCCGTACCTGCCGGCCGATCGACCCTTCCATACCGGTCCTCCAGCCTGACGACATCGTGAAGCTCGGGCGTCGAGACCTCGAAGATGTCGCTGTCTTCGAGCGCGGTCATGCGATGGATGGTGCCGGGCGCCACGTGAACGCGGTCGCCCGGCGTCATCTCGCGGGCGGCGAGGTCGGGCCCTTCCTGGATCTCGAGCAGCAGGCGGCCTGACCAGAGGTAAATCGTCTCATCCTTCACGGTGTGATACTGCAGGCTCAGAGCGTGGCCAAAGTTCACGTGCAGGACCTTTCCCACGTACCGATCGGTTTCCGCCCAGTGGATCTCGTATCCCCACGGCTTCTCTATCCTTGTCACGCCTTCGTTGCTCACCGCTCGACTCCTTTGTGCGAGGGCGCGTCGTGGGCCCGTTCACGCGTCGTGGCGTTCGTCCGCGGCGGCGTGATCTGCTGACGCGCGCGCCCGGATGTATTCCGTGAGACGGCGCTCTGTTTGGCGCGCCGGCATTCCATGCATTGCGCCGGCGGCGATCTGCCGCAGCTCGTCGTAACGAACGGCACGGATGATCCGACGCGCCTGGGCCAGCGATCCCGGCGCCATGCTGAATTCCGTGATCCCGATGCCGATGAGTAGCGGCAGCAGGATGGGATTCGACGCCATTTCTCCGCAGAGCGAGACCGGAACGCGTTGCCGGCGCCCCGCGCGCGCAACCAGCCGGATCGCGCGGAGGATGGCGGGGTCCAGCGGCTCGTAGAACTCGGCGAGGCGTGCGTTGGTGCGGTCCACCGCGAGACAGTACTGGATCAGATCGTTGGTCCCGATGCTGAAGAAGTCCACCTCGCGCGCCAGCAGGTCCGCCGTCAGGACGGCCGACGGCACCTCGACCATGACACCGACGGGAATGCTGGGAATTGCTCCGCCCGCGGCCCGGATTTCCTCGATGACCTCCTGGAGGATCTGTCGCGCCTCGCGCACTTCCTGTACGCCTGAAACGAACGGAAACATGATGCGGAGGCTGCCGTGGCGCGCCGCGCGAACGAGCGCGCGCAACTGCCGGACGAACAGATCTCGGCGCGAGAGGCTCAGGCGCAACGCGTGCAAGCCGAGCCGCCCGGGGGGGCCCCAACAGCCGGCCTGTTCTTCGTCGATATCGAACGTCCGGATCGTGACCGGCGCGGGCGCCATCTGCTCGAGGAGGGTGCGATACACCTCGAACTGCTGGCTCTCGCTCACCGCGGCGAGCGGTCCGGCGCCGCGCAGGTATTCCGTCCGATACAACCCGATGCCCTCCGCTCCCTGGGCGCGGACCGCGGGCATTTCGACGAGCAGTTCGAGATTGGCTTCGAGGCGGATGCGGCGGCCGTCGCGCGTGACCGGCGCGCGGTCGTCGGCGGCGCCCTGGCCGATGGCCAGGGGCCTCCGCCGGGGCATCCGGGAAAGCAGCTCCGGGAGCGGATCGGCGACGATTTCGCCCGCATCGCCGTCGACAACCACCATCATGCCCGGTGCGATGCGCGAGCTTGCCTCCTCTAGGCCCGCGACCGCCGGCACGCCGAGCGAGCGGGCCAGGATGGCGGTGTGATAGGTCCAGCTCCCCGTGTCGGTCGCGAATCCGAGCACGCGCGTCCAATCCACCTGCGCGGCGATCGACGGGGGTAGGTCGTCGGCAATGAGCACGTACGGCCCGGGGTCGGACGTCGGCAGCGAGTCGGCGCCGGGCCCTCGAGCCCGCAGGCTGCCGCGCAACCGGCCGACGACATCGAACATGTCGCCTTTGCGCTCGCGCAGATAGGGGTCTTCGGCGCCGTCGAACACGGCGGCCAGCTCGTCGCCGGCACGCTGCAGGGCCCAATCTGCGTTGAGATGGTCTTCGCGAATGAACGTGAGCGCGCGGCTCACGAGCAGCGGGTCGTCGAGCATCAGGAGCTGCGCGTCGAACAGATACGCCCGATCGGCTCCCGCGGTGCGCTCGATGCGGGCCTTGATGTCGCGAAGCTGCGCCCGGACGCGCTCGCGGGCGCGCGTCAGACGATCGACTTCTGCCTCGATGTCCCTCTCGGGGAGGTGGAACTGCAGGCGCTCGGCGCGGCTGCGGAGGAGAATCGCGCGGCCGGCCGCGAAACCGGGTGACACGCCCAAACCCTTGAAGCGTCGCATCATGGTTCGCCGAATCCCTGCTCCACAAGCCGGCACAGCACGTCGACCGCCTCAGCCTCGTCAGCACCTTCAGCGCTGATGGTCAGGGCGGTTCCCCGGGCGGCGGCGAGCAGCAGCAGGCCCAGGACGCTCTTGCCGTCCATCACGCGCGGATCGCGCCCGACGCGGATCTGCGACGTGAAACGGCAGGCCGCGTCCACGAATCGAGCCGCGGCGCGCGCGTGCATCCCCAGTGGATTCGCCACCACGACGGTTCGGGTCACCATCGGTGCGATCGTCAGCTCTTCGCCTCGGCGCGCAGCAGATCCGATGCCACCCAGATGGCATTGCGTCCGTGCTCGCGCATCTCCCGCGCGACCGCGAGGAGGCCGGCTGACCTGGTGAGGCGTGCGAGCTTGATGAGCATGGGGAGATTGACGCCGGTGATGACCTCGACCTGATTCTCGGCCAGAACCGTCATGGCAAGATTCGACGGCGTTCCGCCGAACATGTCGGTGAGAATCAGGACGCCTTCGGGCCCCTGGACGCGCCCTACCGCCTTTCGAATCTCCTCTCGCGCATCGTCGGCATCCTCGTGCCAGCCGATCGAGACGGCCGCGAACTGCGGCAGATCGCCCACGATCATCTCGGCTGCATTCAGCAGCTCCGTGGCGAGGTGTCCGTGCGTCACGACGACTACGCCAATCACGTCCCCCCCCGATTTCACGCGGTCGCCATGTCCCTGTGCCTTACGCGCAATCGAATCCCCTTCATGCGTGTCAGGCGCGCGGCCAGCGCTTCCGCGATGGCCACCGACCGATGGCGTCCACCCGTGCATCCAACCGCGATCGTGAGATAGCTCTTGCCTTCGCTCACGTACTGAGGCACCAGAAACCGCAGCAGGCCGGCCGTGCGATCGATGAATTCCTTCGTCGAGGCAGAGCGATCGAGGTACCGCTTCACAGCGCCGTCTTTTCCGCTGAGCTTCCGGAGCCCCGGGACGAAATGGGGATTCGGCAGGAACCGCACGTCGAAGACGAGGTCCGAATCCAGCGGAATGCCGTGCTTGAAGCCGAAGCTGAGGATCGTGACGACCAGCTGGGTGCGATTGGCCGAGCCGCGTGAAACGCCGAGAAACGCCTGACGCAGCTCGTGCACCGTCAGGTCCGAGGTGTCGACGATCTGATCCGCCATCCGTCGAATCGGCCCGAGACGCGCCCGTTCTTCCCGGATACCCTCGATGACCGAGCGGTTGGATGCCAGCGGATGCGGCCGCCGTGTCTCGCTGAACCGACGCACCAGCGCCGAATCGCTGGCGTCGAGGAAAATCAGCACCGGGCTGAGACCGCGCGTCGCGCGGAGCCGTTTGAACACCGCGGGAAACTCCGACAGGAACGTACGCTCCCGCACGTCGACCACGACCGCGATTTTCGACAGCTCGCTTCCGGCGCGCTGCGAGAGATCGGCCAGCGTCGGGATGAGAGTCGTCGGCAGATTGTCGACGCAGAAGTACCCGAGATCCTCGAGCGCCCGGATCGCCTGCGACTTGCCGGACCCGGAGAGCCCTGTCAGGACGATGAAACGCGACGAACTGGCAGGGCGAAGCACGACGGGCCGCCGGCGTGTGCGCGCGGTGGCTGTTTTCGCCGTCACACGGGCTCTCCGGGATCGACGTCTTCCTCGGGCTCCTCGACCGGCTGCTGCAGGCGCCGCTCGAGCCGTGCCGCGAGCGCGCGCGCCGGGTGGTGGCCCCGAGCGCGCAGCAACTGATTGCGCGCCGCGACCTCGACCAGGATGGCGAGGTTGCGGCCCGGCGCGACCGGCATCCGAATCATGGGAACGGGGCATCCGAGGATCCCGTAGTGCGGCGTATCGAGCCCGAGCCGATCGTACTCACGGCCGGACTCCCATCGTTCGAGCTGGACGACGAGCTCGACACGCTTCGAGGATCGGGTCGAGGCGACGCCGAACAGGTCCCGGACGTTGATGACGCCGAGGCCGCGGATTTCCATGTGGTGGCGGGTCAGATCAGGACACGTGCCGATGAGCACGGTGTCGGCGCGACGCCGGACTTCGACCGTGTCGTCGGCGACCAGCCGGTGCCCGCGGACGACCAGGTCGAGGGCGCATTCGCTCTTCCCTATCCCGCTTTCGCCGACGACCAGGACGCCGAGGCCGAGAATGTCCATGAGCACACCGTGGATGATGTCGCGCGTCGCGAGCCGATCCTCGAGGATCGCGGTCAGCTTCGCGATGGCATTGGGCGTCGGCATCGTGGTCCGCAACAACGGCAGGCGGCAACGCTCGGCCTCGGCGATCATCTCCGGCGGCGGATCGAACCCGGCCGTGATGAGGACGCAGGGGATGTCGCGGGCGAAGGTGCGTTCGAGGGTGCGCTGGCGCACGTCGGGATCGAGGCTCTCGAGGAAGCGAATCTCGCTCTCGCCGAAGATGAGCACGCGGCCGGCCCGCAGGTACTCGTCAAATCCGGCGAGCGCGAGCCCCGTCTTCTGGATGTAGGGAATGCTGATGAGCCGGTCGAGACCGGCGCCGCCAGCAAGCAGCTCGAGCTCCAGGCCCGTGAGCTCGGCCCGGTTGCGCAAGACGGCGCCGACCGTGACACTAGGGCTTTCGGGCGCCATCCGGCGTCGCTCCGGGGCAACTTCGCTTCGGCTCCGCACGGCGCGCGACCGACGCGCGGGGACGCACGCGAATTGCCATCAGGCTTCCGGCTCGATCAACCCGAGGTGTCCATCCTTGCGCCGGTACAGGATGTTGATCGCCTCGGTCGTGGAGTTGCGAAACACGATGAACGCGTCCCGGCCCGAATCGACGCGCAGCGCGGCGTCCTCGATCGTCATCGGCTTGACCGCGTACCGCGAGGCGCGGACGATGCGGTGCCGGGTGTCCCGGTCGGGTGCGACCGCCTCGGCGGCGACGGCCGGCACCACGCGTGCGCGCATCGCGCCGCGTTTTCGCTTCGCCCACTTGTCTTTCAGCTTGTGCGCCTGCTGCGAGATTTTCTCGACCGCGTCCTTGAGCGAGAGCGGCCAGTTCGAGGCCCCGCCGATGCCGTGCAGCATGTGATCGCCGCGCGCGTGGACGGTGATTTCCGCGATGTGGCGGTATTTTTCGAGCGTGAGCACGACCTGTACCGACACCGCACTGTCGTTGAGCATCCGCTGCAGCCTGGCGAGCCTTCGATCGATGAGCTGGCGCAGGACAGGAGTGATCTCTACGTTCCGACCCGTCAAATCGAATCGCATGGTGGACTCAGTCAGTAGAGAACCTTGCGCTGATTGGAGGTCGGGATCTTGAGCTCTTCACGATATTTCGCGATGGTCCGCCGCGCCAGCATCAACCCCTCTCTCTGCAGGATGCTGACAATCTTCGAATCGCTGAGCGGCTTGCGCGGATCCTCGTGCTCGATGATCTTCCGGATCCGCTGCTTGATCGTGACCGACGAGACGCTCTCGCCGTACGAGCTGCTGATCCCGCTGTGGAAGAAGAACTTCATCTCGAACACGCCCTGCGGCGTGTGCATGTATTTGTTGTTCACGACGCGGCTGACCGTCGACTCGTGCATGCCGATGTCGTTCGCCACGTCCCGCAGGACCAGCGGCCGGAGGTGCTCGATCCCGCGATCGAGGAAGTCGCGCTGAAAATTGATGATGCTCGTGGCGACTTTGTGGATCGTCTTCTGCCGTTGATCGACCGACTTGATGAGCCACAACGCCGAGCGGAACTTCTCCTTCACGTAGGCCCGCGTCTCGTCGCTGTTGTCGGTCCCCTTGTCCAGGAGGCGGCGATACACGGGGCTGATGCGCAGCTGTGGCAGCCCCTCTTCGTTGAGGACCGCAACATACTGGTCCTCGACTTTCATCACGTAGACATCGGGAATGACGTACTGAGATTGTGTGGGGTTGTAACGGCTGCCCGGCTTCGGATCCAGATTGCGAATGATCTCGATGTGGTGCTTCACCTCTTCGATCGAGATCCCGAGCTTGCGCGCAATTTCCGGCACCTGATGGTTCTGCAGCAGCCGCAAGTGCTCCGTCACGATCTTCTCGGTGGGCGTGCCCTCCAAGCCGAGATGCCGGAGCTGCAGCCACAGGCATTCCTGCAGATCGCGGGCCGCGACACCGATCGGATCGAACTGCTGGACCAGCCGCAGGCCGCGTTCGACCTCGACCAGCGGCCAGCTGCCCATCGCCGCGATTTCGTCGACCGATGCGACCAGGTACCCGTCGTCGTCGAGATTGCCGATGATGGCCGCGCCGATCTCGCGCAGCAGATCATCTTCGGTCTGCAGCGACAGCTGCCACACCAGATGATCGGAGAGGGAGCTGGAGGTCGACAGCGTGTTCTCGATCGGCGGGAGCTCCTTGACTTCCTGCGGGGTCCGCGGCCGATAGCCATCGTCCAGATAGTCTCCGAAGAAATACTCGTAGTCGCTGTCGTCCCACTCCATTTTCTCGGGTTTCGGCGCCTCTTCGGCCTCGGGCTTCTCGGGGGCGGCGGCTTCCGCGGGCTGCAGCTCCTCGGTGGGGACCTCCTCCAGGAGCGGGTTCTCGACCATCTCCTGGTTCAGCATGTCCACCAGCTCGAGCGTGGACATCGGCAGCAGCTTGATGGCCTGCTGCAGCGAGGGCGTCAGAATGAGCTTCTGAACGAGCCTGGTATGGAGCTTTTGTTGAATCGGCATGGGTCCCGTTGGGTGCCACCCGCGTAACCGGTCTTCTGTGCACCTCCGCGCCTGCGCAGTGCCCGGTCCTGAGGCAGCAGGGCATCAGCCTTGCCGGCCTCCCGCGGCGTGTCCTTCATCTTAATCCAACCGAAAATCGGCGCCGAGATAAATCCGCTTGACGTCCTCGTCTGCCGCAAGTTGCCCGGGTGTGCCGCTGCGGAAGATGACCCCGTCGTGCACGATGTACGCCCGATCCGTTATGCGCAACGTCTCGCGCACGTTGTGGTCGGTGATGAGCACGCCAATCCCCCGCTCCTTCAGGTGAAAGATGATCTTCTGGATGTCGGTCACCGCGATCGGGTCGATGCCCGCGAACGGCTCGTCGAGCAGGATGAAGAGCGGGGAGATCACCAGCGCGCGCGTGATCTCGACTCGGCGCCGTTCGCCGCCCGAAAGCGTATAGGCGGGCGCCCTGGCCAACGGCGTCAAGCTGAGTTCGGCGAGCAGGCCCCGGAGTCTGGCGCGCCGCGTCGTGAAGTCGAGGCCCAAGGTTTCCAGGATCGCCTGGATGTTCTGCTCGACCGTGAGGCCCCGAAAGATCGACGGCTCCTGCGGAAGGTATCCGATTCCCTTGCGCGCCCTGACATACATGGGGTCGTCGGTCACATCATGCCCGTCGAGAATGACACGACCGGAATCGGGCTCGGTCAGGCCGACCACCATGTAGAACGTTGTCGTCTTGCCCGCGCCGTTGGGTCCGAGGAGCCCGACGACCTCGCCCGAGCTGACGTCGAGGCTCACGCCGCGAACGACCGTCCTACCACCGTAGGACTTGGTGAGCTCATTCGTGCGCAGCGTAGCCATTCAATCGAACCGCAGCTCTGCACACGTCGCGCCGCTTTTCGTTTGCGTCCGCGTCCGCTCGTTCCCGTCCACCGTAAGGGTGTCCCTCGACTTGAAGAACGTCACGGTCCTGCCGCTCGTCTCGCGGCATTGCTGATCGACCTGCTGCAGGATGACGACCGGCGCCCCGCTCACGAGGTAGCGCTCGTCGTGGCCGAAATACGTCAGCCGATCGCCACGCGCGGACCGCTCCTCGGTCTGGAGCTTGACCGCGTCGTACGCTTCGGCGCGAGCGACGCCTCTGCCGGTCGCGTCGAGAAAGATCTCGATGCGAGTGGCGGCCAGGTCGCCAGGGGGCCCGTTGAGACGCGCGTTGCCGCTGTACGTGATGCGGCGAAGCGCGTCGTTGTAAGTCATCTTCTCGCCGGCACCGGTGGTCGTGACCTGCGCTTTGGCTTTGGTCGCCGCGTTGATCTGATCGACGACCATCGTGGAGCGGACCTCCCCCTTGGCCTCCAGATCACGGGTGCGATCATCGAACGCAATCGCGGCCGCCTGCACCGCGGTATCGCCCTGCCACAAGCGCGCGCGGCCCGTATACAGCGCGCGCCCCGCGTCCCGTTCGTATTCGAGATGGTCGGCCGTGACGAAGACCGGCTGATCGCGCTTCAGCAGGCCCTCGGGCGGCGGCGTGGCGCCCCCGGGTCTTCGGTCGACGCGCGGTTGCAATTCACTGCGCACGTCGCCCTCCGCCGTCATCTTCCCGCCTTCGAGCGCGAGGAGCACCTTCCGCGCCTGGACCGTGGACAGCTCGTCCTTCACACGCGCGGGAGTGACGCTCGGCACGTCAGGAATCGCCAGCTCGATCAGGCTCTGCGCGATGCGATAGTGTGCGCTCGCCGACACGGCCTCGAGCGCTCCATCGGTGAAACTGACGTTCCCATCGAACTCGGCATCATCGACCGAGCCGAATCCCTGCTTGATTGCCAGGTCGAGCGTCTCCGATCGCGCCACCCGGTTGAGGGGGGCGCGATTCTTTGCCGCGGGCCGCACCTCGCGGTACTCGACGTTCCGACTGAAGCGAACGGCGGTAATCCCCTGCGGCGCCGTGCCGTGCCCTTCCAGCACCGTCGACTGAATGCGTCGGGCCGGTCCGCCGTTCTCGGCGGGCAGTTGAACGTCCACGCGATCCCGGGCCGAAAGCTCGGTCAGGGTGGCGCCATCGGTGGCGAACGACATCGCCATCGATTCCGCGGCGATGCGCCGATCGTCTTGCCCGGGGTCGCCGGCGACGAGGATCGACGCTTGGTTCGACAGTGTGGCCTCCTTCAGCGCCCGACCATCGTCCGCGTACACCAGGTCGATGTTCGAGGCCTGCATCGCGCGCAGCGTCCCAGCGCCTGCTGAGTCGCCCGTGATGCGGGCGTTGCCGCGTAACTCCAGGCGCCGCACCCGCTGTTCGTCGGGAGTCAAGTGGACGAGTGCAACGTCGGCGTCCATCGTCCGATGCGCCCGGATGATGTGCGCCTGCCCTTGGAGGTGGAGGTAATGGCCGCGTCGAGCGAATTCGGCCGTGTGGGCGGTCGCCTCAGCAGGGTCGGCTCCCGTGGCGTTGTAAGAGAGATGGGCCGATTCGAGCAGGTGCAAGACGTCACGGCCGTACTCGTAGGTTGCCCCGACACTCGTGCCCGCCAGACCGCCGCGCGCGAACGTCACCGGACCGGGAATGCGGACGACGTGTTCCCGCGTGTCGTACGTCGCCTCCTGCGCCTTGGCGGTCAGGCCGTCGCTGGCCGTGAGCTGGACATCGCCTTGGACGTCGAATCGCGACTGATCGGCACCGATTCGGGCTTCCGCTGCGGTCACGACAAACGTGCGACCCGATCGGGAGGGAACGGTTATCCTGACGCGTTCGAGCTTGGTCATCCCGTCGGCGTATCCGACGGAACGTTCCGCTTCGACCTTGACGTCTTCTTTCGACCCCTTCGCCTGGATGGCAATGGCGCCGCGCGTGTCCGTCACGGCGTTCACCTCAACGGGCTCAGGCCGCGACACCACCGGCGCCGGTCGCAGGCGCAGACTGTTGTAAACGATGACGGCGAACAGCAGCATGAATCCGGCGACGGCCAATCGCGCCGGGCGCTGCCACTGAGCGGCAGGATGAGGTCGCCGGAAGAACGCGAGTTTCAGATTCAAGACCGGACCGCGCTCATGAAGTCCAGGCCGCGTAGCGGCCCGCGGGACTCCTCGGTCCACTTTAGCACGCGGCATTCGCCGACCAAGGCGCATCGCCGGGGAGAGGGGCGGGCACGTCGAGCTTGCGGATATCGGCGACCGAGAGCTCCACGAACGTCTCGCCCTGGTAGGCACTCTTTTCCAAGGAGTATGCGAGTTCGAGCGCCGTGCGGTTCTCGCTCAGGAACGGCGCGCGTTCCACGCCGCGCCAGGAGATCGCCCTGAACCGACGTCCATCCTGCCGCACCGTGAGGGCCACGTGGCGGTCTTTCAGAATGCGCGGCCCATCGACGATGTCGACGCCACGTGCGTAGAACACGGGACGCGGATTGCCGGCACCGAACGGCGCCAGCGTCGCGACGCTTCCCGCCACGCCATCGCTGATGTCGCCGAATGGCATCGGCCCGTCGAGCCATAGGCGTGGAATCAGATCCTGCGGCTCCAGTCGCGCGAGCGCGAAGCCGTTGATTCGGGCGCGCAGCTCGCGGATCCTGCCGGCTTCCATGGTCACGCCCGCGGCCTGACGATGACCGCCGAACCGCAGGAAGACATCCGAACAGGATTCCAGCCCGTCGAGCATGTCGAACCGCGGAATACTGCGACAGGATCCGTGCGCCAGGTCTCCGTCGATCGACAGCACGATGGTCGGCCGATTGAAGATGTCGACCAGCTTGGAAGCGACAATCCCGATAACGCCACGATGCCAGCCTTCCCCGGCGACGACCAGCACGGTCCCGGCCCCGACGTCCGGATCGCTTTCGATGATCTTCCGGGCCGTCGCGACGATCTCGGCTTCTTCCCGCTGCCGGCGGAGATTCTCCACGTTGAGCTGCTCGGCCAGCGATCGGGCTTCTTCGAGCATCGCCTTGTCCGAGGCGAGCAGCAGGCGCATCGCGAGGTCAGGAGTGCTCATGCGTCCTGCCGCGTTGACGCGCGGCGCCAGCATGAATGCGATGTGGTAGCTGTCGAGGGCCTTGCCTGTCAGACCCGACGCCTCGAGCAGCGCGCCCAGCCCGACGGTGTGCGGGCCGCGTGACAGCGATTCAAGCCCCAGTTTCGCGATGACGCGATTCTCGCCCACCAGCGGGACGACGTCGGCGAGCGTTCCGATCGCCGCGATCTTGACGAACGCCGGCATCCATCGCTCTCGCGCGGTCCTGGTGCACAGCGCCTGCACGAGCTTCAAGGCGACTCCAACCCCGGCGAGATTCTTGTCGGGATACGGGCAGTCGTGACGCTTTGGGTTGATCACGGCGAACGCGGGCGGCAGCGTGAGGTCCGGCTCGTGGTGATCCGTGATGATGAGATCCACGCCGAGCTCGCGCGCGCGCCGGGCCGCATCCGCGCCACGGATGCCGCAGTCCACCGAGACCACGACACGCGCGCCGTCGGCGTGCAAGCGCTCGATGGCGGCCGGCTGCAGGCCGTACCCGTCGCGCAGGCGCTCGGGAATGAAGTGGATCACCTCCCCGCCGAGCATTTCCAGGACGCGCCGCAGGATGACGGTCGAGGTGATGCCGTCCACGTCGTAGTCGCCATGCACGGCGATCTTCTCGCGACGTTCGAGCGCCGCGACCAGGCGATCGACGGCGGCGGGCATGTCGGCCAGCTTCAGGGGATCGTGGAGATGATCGAGCGACGGCCGCAGGAACCGTGACGCCGCTTCCGCGTCTCCAAGTCCCCGCAGGCAGAGCAGCCGCGCCACGAGCGGCACGACGCCCGCCGCCGCCGCCAGGCGCTTCACCTGCTCATCGTCACACGTCTTGTGTTCCCAGATCAGCGCGCGCATGTGGCCCATGTCACCGCCCGACTACGGCTCCCCCGGAGGAGCTGATGCATCTACGAACGCGGAGCCGAGCCGGCCCATCTGGCGGAATTTTTCGTACCGCTTCGACAGGCGCACGTTGACGGGATCCTGCGACAGCATCTCGAGCGCCCGGGAGAGCGCCGCATCGACCAGCATTGCGGCCGCCATCGGATCCGTGTGCGCGCCGCCCACCGGCTCGCGAACGATCTCATCGACGATGCCCATCTCGACCAGATCGCCGGCCGTGATCTTGAGCGCTTCAGCAGCTTCGACCTTGCGATTGGCGTTCCGCCAGAGAATGGCGGCGCATCCCTCAGGTGGAATCACGCTGTACACCGCGAATTCCTGCATCAGGATCCGATCCCCGATCGCGATGCCGAGCGCACCGCCGCTCCCCCCCTCGCCCGTGACGATGACGACGATCGGCACGTCGAGCATCGCCATCTCCCGCAGGTTGTAGGCGATGGCTTCGGCGACGCCCCGCTCTTCGGATTCGACACCCGGGTAGGCGGCGGGCGTATCGATGAACGCCACGATCGGGCGGCGGAACTTCTCCGACACCTTCATGGCGCGTATGGCCTTGCGGTAGCCTTCAGGTCGTGCGTAGCCGAAATTCCTGTAGATCTTCTGCTTGGTGTCACTGCCCTTCTGGTGCCCGACGACGAGGACGGGCGTGCCATGAAACGTTGCGAATCCCGTGACGATCGCGCGATCGTCGGCAAATCGCCGATCGCCGTGAATCTCGGTGAAGTCGCCGAACAGCCGCTCCACATAGTCGAGCGTGTTCGGCCGGTTGGGGTGCCGAGCCACCAGGACGCGCTGCCAGGACGTGAGGTTCGCGTAGATTTCGGCACGGATCGACTGAGCGCGCTGCTGCAAGCTCGCGATCTCCCCGTCGCGCTCGGCAGTCCGCGGGAGCATGCGAAGCGCTTCGATCTCTTTCAGCAGAACGGCAACCGGCTCCTCGAATTCCAGCGTGTCTGCCATAGATGTCTATCGCAAGGACGCGGACCCCGTCCCGCAGATACGCTCGACCTCACCGAGCAGCCCGTCTGACGGCCTGATGCGCACGCCGTTCAGATTCAGGCGGACGCGCAGCGGATGGTGGTTCTCCCGCAACTCGAGCTCCAGCGAGACGCGACGATCGCCGCGGTGCGCGCTGAACAGCTCGGCGAGCGCCTCGAGCGTGCGGCGGTTGTGCGGCGGCATCGCGAGGCGAATCGACAGCTCGCGAGCCAGCCGGTCGCGGACGGTTGCAATCGGCAGTATTTCGGTCGCCAGCAGACGCGCCGACTCGTCATCCTTCTCGAGCTTTCCCCGGACGACCACCATCGCATCGGTGTCGATGAGTGCGCCGCTCTTGCCGAACGTTTCGGGGAAAACGACCACCTCGACGGCGCCCGTCATGTCCTCGAGCGCGAACGCGGCCATGCGCTCCCCCTTGCGGGTCTTCAACTGCCGGACGAGACCGATGATGCCGCCCACCATGACGTCCGCTGCGGAGGCGGCGAGATCGGCCACGGCGCGCACCCCGAACTCCCGGAGCTCCGCCGCATAGCGTGCGATAGGGTGGCCGCTCAAGTAGAGCCCCAGGGCTTCCTTTTCGAACGCGAGTTGCTCGGTCTGGGTCCACGGCGGCACGACCGGCAGCGGGATGCCGGCGGGATCGGCATCGGGGCTGTCCAGATCCCGGCCGAACAGCTGCGTCTGGCCCTTGTCCCGGTCGCGCTGATGACGGTTGCCGTGGTCGATCGCCCGATCGATGACCGCGCACAGGCGCGACCGTGCTGCGGGGCAATCCCCGGGGTCCGCGGCCGCCAGCGAGTCGAAGGCGCCCGCTTTCACGAGGCTCTCGAGCACGCGCTTGTTGACGAGACGCAGGTCGACCCCTTCGCCCAGTTGATAGAGTGAGTCGATGCGCCCGAGCTGTTTGCGCAACGCCAGGATCGACTCCACGGCGGCCTCGCCGACGTTCTTGATGGCCCCCAGGCCGAATCGCACGCCGCGAGGGGTCACGGTGAACGCAAGCTGACTCGAGTTGATGTCGGGCGGCAGGACCGGCACGCCGAGCTCCCGGCACTCTCCGAGGTACATCGCGAGCTTGTCCGTGTTCTGCGATTCGATGGTCAGGAGCGCCGCCATGAAGTGCCGGGGGTAGTTCGCCTTCAGGTACGCCGTCTGATACGCGAGCAGCGCATAGGTCGTCGAGTGCGACTTGTTGAAGCCGTACCCGGCGAAGTACTCCATGAGGTCGAAAATCTTCGTGGCTTTCCTGAGGGCAATGCCGCGCGCCGTGGCGCCCTCGAGGAACCGCTGCCGCTGCGCCTGCATGACGGCAGCGTTCTTCTTTCCCATCGCCTTTCGGAGCAGGTCCGCCTGTCCCATCGTGAAGCCCGCCAGATCGCTGGCGATGCGCATGACCTGCTCCTGATACGCAATCACCCCGTGGGTCTCGCGCAGGATGGGCTCGAGCTCGGGGACCTCGTACTTGATTTCCACCTTTCCGTGCCTGCGGGCGATGAAGTCGTCCACGACGCCGCCACGCAGCGGGCCCGGTCGATACAGCGCGTTCAACGCAATCAGATCCTCGAGGCACTGCGGTCTTGCTTTGCGCAGCGTGTCACGCATCCCCGAGCTCTCGAACTGGAAGATACCGAGCGTATGGCCCTCCGAGAACAAGTCGTACGTCTTGCGGTCGTCGAGCGGAACCGTGTCGAGATCGATGATCTCGCCCGTCGTGGCGCGGATGTGTTGCACGGCGTCGTTGAGCAGCGTCAAGGTGCTCAAACCGAGGAAGTCCATCTTGAGCAGGCCGATGCGCTCGATTTCCTTCATGGCCCACTGGGTCGTGATTTCATCCCGCTGCCCCTTGTAGAGCGGGACGAATTCGGTCAGGGGCCGCGGCGCGATCACGACGCCTGCGGCGTGTACCGAGGCATGCCGCGTCATCCGCTCGAGCCGGCGGGCGATGTCAATGAGCTCCTTGATGCGCGCGTCACGCTCCTGCATCTCGCGCAGCGTCGGATTCTCTTCGAGCGCCCTGTCGAGCGTGATGTCGAGGGTGGCGGGAATCTGTTTGGCGACCCGGTCGACGTCGGCGTACGGCACGTCCATCGCGCGCCCGACGTCCCGCACGGCCGCCCGGGCCTTCAGCGTCCCGAACGTGATGATCTGCGCCACGTTCTCGCGCCCGTACTTCCGCGTGACGTATTCGATGACCTCCCCGCGGCGACGCTCGCAGAAGTCGATGTCGATATCCGGCAGCGAGACGCGCTCGGGGTTGAGGAATCGTTCGAAGATCAGCTCGAACTCGAGCGGATCGACGTCGGTGATCCGCAGGCAGTACGCGACTAGGCTGCCCGCCGCCGACCCTCGTCCCGGTCCGACCGGGATGCCCTGCTCGCGCGCATACCGGATGAAATCCCAGACGATCAGGAAGTACCCGGGGTACTTCATCTGCTTGATCACCGCGATCTCGTACGACAGCCGCGCCTGGTACTCGTCGATCCCGTGCCGCAACACACCACGCGCGGCCAGATTCTGCAGGCGTAGCAGCCGCGCGGCGAAGCCTTCCCGCACGACGCGCTCGAAGTAGGCGTCGACCGTGTACGGATCCGGCACGCTGAAGTTCGGCAGGTGATTGACCGTCGGACCGAGATCGACCTGGCACCGCTCCGCGATGGCGCCGGTGTTCGCCAGCGCCTGGGGAAAGTCCCTGAAGATCTCCGCCATTTCGGCGGGCGTCTTCAGATAGAACTGGTCTCCGTGGTAGCGCAGCCGCTCGGCGTCCTTGATCGTCTTGCCCGTTCCGATGCACAGCAGGATGTCGTGCGGGTGGTGATCGGCCTGGCGAAGATAGTGGACGTCGTTCGTGCACACGAGCGGTATGTTCAAGTCGCGCGCCAGCGCGTGGAGCCCGGCGTTGACCGTGCGCTGCTCCTCGATGCCCTGATACTGCATCTCGAGGAAGAAGTTGCCCGCTCCGAGAATGTCGCGAAACCGCGCGGCAGCTTCGGCCGCGCGACGTTCCTCCGCCGCGCGCAACTCGCTGGCCACCTCCCCTTTGAGGCAGCTGCTCAACCCGATCAGCCCCTTCGCATGTTCAGCAAGCAGCGCCTTGTCGATCCGCGGGCGGTAGTAGAAGCCTTCCGTGTAGCCGGCAGACACCAGCTTGATCAGATTGTGATAGCCCTCGTTGGTCTCGGCGAGCAGCACGAGGTGGTGCGCGGTCTCGCCGATCGCGCCGCTCTTCGTGAGCCGGCTGCCGGGCGCAACGTAGACCTCGCACCCGAGGATGGGCTTGATGCCGCGGGCCTTGGCTTGGTCGTGAAAGATGACGGACGAAAACATGTTGCCGTGCTCCGTCACCGCGAGCGCCGGCATCTCCAATCGCGCAGCCTGATCGAGCAGCTCGTCAACGCGGCAGGCGCCGTCGAGCAGCGAATATTCGGTGTGAAGGTGAAGGTGGACGAAATCCATCGTTTCGAGTGCTGCGTCCTGAGTGCTGCGTGCTACCGTCTACTCCCATTCGATGGTCGACGGCGGTTTCGAGCTGATGTCGTACACGACGCGGTTGATCCCTTTTACCTCATTGACGATGCGCGAAGAGATGACCGCGAGCAGATCGTGCGGCAGGCGCGCCCAGTCCGCCGTCATGCCGTCCCGGCTCTCCACGGCGCGAACCGCAATCGTGTGCTCGTAGGTGCGCGCATCACCCATCACGCCGACGCTCTGGATCGGCAGGAGAACTGCGAACGACTGCCACAGCTTCCGATAGAGACCCGCGCGCTTGATTTCTTGCGCGACAATGGCGTCGGCCGCCCGCACGAGCGCCAGACGCGTCGGCGTGACCGCCCCGAGGATCCGCACCGCGAGGCCAGGTCCTGGAAACGGCTGGCGCCAGACGAACTCCTCATTGAGCCCCAGGGTCGTGCCGACCGCCCGAACCTCGTCCTTGAACAGCTCGCGCAGCGGCTCGATGAGCCGAAACGGCATCCGCTCGGGCAGGCCTCCCACATTGTGATGGCTCTTGATCGCCGCCGAGGGCCCGACAATGGAGACGCTTTCGATGACGTCGGGATAGAGCGTCCCCTGCGCGAGGACATCGAATCCGCCGAGCTCTGCCGCCCTGGCCTCGAACACCTCGATGAACGTGGCTCCGATGATCTTCCGCTTTTGCTCGGGGTCGGTGACCTCGCGCAAGCGCTCGAGGAAAAGATCGGACGCGTCGACCGACACCACCGGCAGATGCAGCTTGTCGACGAACCGCTGGCGCACCTGCTGCGCCTCGTCCAGCCGCAGGACGCCGTTATCCACGAAGATGCACGTCAGCCGATCCCCCACGGCGCGGTGGATGATCAGGGCTGCCACGGTGGAATCCACGCCGCCGCTCAACGCACAGACGACCCGTCCCCCTCCAACCTGCTGCCGAATCTTCGCGGTGGTCTCCTCGACGAACGATTCCATCGTCCAGTCGCCCGCGCATCCGCAGATCTCGAACGCGAAATTGCGGAGGATCTCGGTGCCCCGTTCGGTATGCGCGACTTCGGGATGAAACAGCAACGCGTACAGCCGGCGCTCCACGTTTTCCATGGCCGCGATCGGCGCGTTCGCGCTCGTGGCGACAACGGCGAACCCGTCGGGCGCCGCGGTGACGAAGTCGCCGTGGCTGGCCCACACGCGCACCTCGCATGGGAGCGACGCGAACAACGCCTTGGACCGATCGAGCCGGACCGTCGCATGTCCGTACTCCCGCTGCCTCGCCTGCCCGACGTGGCCGCCCAGCACCGCGGTCATCCATTGCATCCCGTAACAG
>JACPPN010000083.1 GCA_016190995.1 Acidobacteriota bacterium
GGTCCGGCTGAAAGCCGGACACCACGAATGTCCATGTGAAGCAGTCGTGGCGTCCGGCTTTAGCCGGACCGGTCCCCGAGCAGTCCGTGGCGTCCGGCTTTAGCCGGACCGGTCCCCGAGCAGTCCGTGGCGTCCGGCTTTAGCCGGACTTTCGTCTCAGCGGTCGAACGTCAATGCCGGAAATGACGCCTGCCGGTGAAGACCATCGCGATCCCGTGCTCGTCGGCGGCCGCGATCACTTCCGCATCGCGCACCGATCCCCCCGGCTGGACGACCGCCGTCGCGCCCGCCATGGCCATCGCGTCGAGTCCATCACGGAACGGGAAGAACGCATCCGACGCGGCCACTGATCCGGTCAGGCCCGCGGCCGCTTTCATCACGGCCACCCGCACGGCATCCACGCGGCTCATCTGCCCCGCTCCAATCGCCAGCGTCCGATCGCCCGACGTGAAGACGACGGCGTTCGATTTCACGTGGGCGCACACGCGCCACGCGAACCTCAGCGCACGCCATTCCTCACGCGTCGGCTCGCGCCGGGTAGCGACCCGAAGCCGCGCGTTCTCATTGGGCCACTCCGCCCGAGCCTCGACCACACAATCGCGCTCCTGCACGAGCGCCGCGCCGACAACCGTGCGAATGTCGCGGCCGGCGAGGCCCACGAGCCGCGCCAGATCGACTTCCAGAACACGTAACGCCGTCCTACGGGCGAGCACCTCTCGCGCAACGCCATCGACGCGCGGCGCCACGACCGCTTCGATGAACGTCGACGTCAGGGCGCGCGCGGTGGTTTCGTCGACTGGCCGGTTAAGCCCGACGATTCCCCCAAACGCGGACAGCGGATCCGCGTCGCGCGCCTTCAGATACGCGTCGGCGGCGGAATCGCCCGTCGCCACGCCACACGGCGTCGTGTGCTTGATCACGACCGCTGCTGGTTCGTCGAACTCGAGCGCAATCCGAACGGCGGCGTCGAGATCCAGCAGATTGGTGAACGAAAGCTCCTTCCCCTGAACGATCGTCGCCTGCGCAAGTCCGGATTCGCCGGACAGTCCATACCACGCCGCCTGCTGGTGTGGATTCTCCCCGTACCGAAGCTGCCCCCGCTTCGTCAGCGAGACGCGAAGATCGTCCGGCCACCCCGCGCCAAGCGATGATGGCAGCTTCTCAAAGCGGCCGTCGGTGACCCGGACCTGGCGAAGCGCGCCGGCAATCATCGCGTCATAGGCGGCGGTGTGCGCAAAGGCCTTTCGCGCCAGCTCGAAGCGGAGCTCCGGCGACGCACCTTCCGGACGGCAAATGGCGTCGACCACCGCATCGTAATCCGCAGGATCGACCACGACAAGGACATCGCGGAAGTTCTTCGCAGCCGCTCTGACGAGCGTTGGGCCGCCGATGTCGATTTCCTCGATGAGCTCGTCGAAGGTGGTTTCCTCCCGCGCGGCCGCCCGGGCGAACGGGTAGAGGTTCACCGCCACCAGATCGATGAAGGCGATTCCCTGCCTGCCGATCGCATCCCGATCGTCGGGCCGGTCGCGACGCGCCAGGATGCCTGCATGCACGGCGGGGTGAAGCGTCTTGACCCTGCCGTCGAGCATTTCGGGGAACCCGGTGACCGACGCAACGGGCGTGACTCGGACTCCGGAGGCGTCGAGCGTCCGGGCTGTCCCGCCGGTCGAAACGATATCGAATCCACGCCCGGCCAGCGCACGCGCGAATTCAACGATTCCCTGTTTGTCCGAGACGCTGATCAGAGCTCGTGGCATGGGTCGTGGCGATGACGAGACGGGCGGCAGAGCTGAGCTGTATGTGCTTATGCTGCCTATGATTTGCCGAGCCCGCCCTTGACAAGCTCAGGTCTGGCCGCTAGTATGGTTTCGGCGTCGGCGGGCCGACGCCGGAAGTCTGAGGCCGCGGAAAGCACTCGCGGTCTTTTTTTGTGCCCCGGCTGTTGCCAGCGCGACGGCTCGAGGCGGTATCAAGCGGCGCACCGCGCCGCGTAGTCGCAAGGTGGGACAAGCAACATGCGCATCACAGGCAAGGTCAAGTGGTTCAACAACGCCAAGGGGTACGGATTCATTGAGCGCGAATCAGGGAGCGATGTCTTCGTGCATTTCTCCGCGATTCAGGGCAACGGCTTCCGGACGCTCGAGGAAGGTCAGGCTGTCGAGTTCGAGATCGTCGACGGCCCCAAAGGCCCGCAGGCTGGCAACGTCACCAAGGCATAGCCAGTGAACCACGCCCGGGGGACCCCCTCGAGTCCCCCGGGGTCCTATCCGCTCTCGTTCTCCCCTTTCAGTCCTCGCACGGTAAAGGTCACTTTTCCGTCTTTCAGGACGACGCGAAATGCCGCCTCGGTGCTGCCGCGGCTGCGGAGCTTGTTGAACTCGCGCGTCACCAGAACGACGAAACGATCGAAGGGCACGCGCGTCTCGCCCGCCTCGTGCCGCGCGTCCATCAGCGACTCGTACAGCGAATGCAGTTTTTCGGGCTCGTGCTTCGGATCCGAGAACGTGGTGACGCACAGGACCCGCTGCTCGGCCGGCGCGTTCTTGCTCGGCTGCACTTCGACCTCCGGCAGATTGAGCGGGCCGGGGCGGCCTTCTTCGCGCGCCCGAAGCGCGCGATCCCAGAGCTCGGTGAACGAGGCATAGCGTTCCAAGAACGTCGAGAACCGGAAGCGATCGACGGTCGTCTCGATCCGCGCCGGATCCCATCGTTTGATGATCGTCTCCACCCGCTTGCGCGTCTCCCACGGGGGCCGCGGCAGGCGGTTCGAGAAGAACATGTTGTACTCGGCTTCGAGCCGGCGCAGGTCGGCTTCGAGCAGCTGCAGGTCGCGGTGGAGGTCGCTCTGTTGAGGCACGCTCGATAGGCTGTCATCGCGCCTGCGGGCGCAGAACGGCGGCGTCAGCGACGAATCAGGAACCAGATGAGCGGGAGCCAGAGCTCGCGCGCGTACGGAACGGGACGATCGTCGATCAGGACTTCGCACCGATCGGACCTTCCGACGATATCGAACAGATCGCGCAGCTGCAGCGCCTCGGTCGGATAGAACCGGGCGCGATGCTGCAACGCCGCGCCGCTGCCGACCTCGCAGTACTCGGTCGACGCACGCGCCATCGCGAGCGCGCGCTCGTAGGCGGGCCCCTCGAAGGGCGGAAACACCAGCGTGATCGAGAACGGACGCGGTGCCGTCCCGAACAGCGCGGCCTGCAGATCCGGATCCAGCGAGGCGAGCTCCGCATCGGCCGGATGCTCCGGCAGATCCGCGTACGGCCAAAAGCGCTCCAGCGGGCGGTACTGCGGGACCGCTTCGGGCTCGTGCGAGTCGTCGGGCGCTGTCGCGTGCGCGGAAGCTTGTCGGGGATCCATGGAGTCGGCGGGCCTGACAGCGTGATGGTATCCTGAACCGTTCAGACCCGCAAGGCGATGGCACGCTTCCGCGCGATCCCCTCGATCGACCAGCTCCGGCAACGTCACGGCGTGCGTGCGCTCGAATCGACGTACGGCCGTGATGCCGTCGTCGACGCGCTGCGCGATGCCACCGGAACCCTTCGCCAGCAACTCGCGTCCGACGGCGCGCTTGGAGGGACGCTGCCCCCCGATCTCGACGATGCCACGAACCGCCTGTCGGATCTGATCGAACGCGACACACGGGCGCGCCTCGCCAACACGTTCGCAGGATCGCTTCGTCCGGTCATCAACGCCACCGGCGTGATCGTGCATACCAACCTCGGCCGCGCGCCGCTTGCGCAGGCCGCACTCGATCGCATCGCAGCCATCGCGTCAGGTTACGGCAATCTCGAGTACGACCTCGAGCGCGGAGGGCGCGGACGGCGCGACGTTCACGCCGAGCGCCTGCTGGTCCGCCTCACCGGGGCGCAGGCCGCCGTCGTCGTGAACAACAACGCGGCCGCGACGCTGCTGGCCCTCGCGGCCCTGGCGAGCGGACGCGAAGTCGTCGTCTCGCGCGGCGAGCTGGTGGAGATCGGCGGCGGCTTCCGCGTTCCGGACGTGATGGCGCAGTCCGGCGCCATTCTTCGCGAAGTCGGGACGACGAACCGGACCCGCGCTGCGGACTACGCCGCGGCGATCGGCGAGAAGACGGCGCTCATGCTTCGCGTGCACCCCTCGAATTTCCGCATCGAGGGCTTCGTCGAGCGTCCCGCCCTGCAGGAGCTCGTCGCACTCGGGCGCCGCTTCAACGTTCGGGTGGCCGAAGACCTGGGGAGCGGTCTCCTCTGGCGGGTCGATTCGCCGCAGGATGCCGGGCAGCAAGCCGTATCCAGCGCTCTGCGGGATGAACCGTCCGTGCAGTCGAGCGTCGCCGCCGGTGCCGACATCGTCTGCTTCAGCGGCGACAAGCTGCTCGGCGGCCCGCAGGCGGGCATCATCGTCGGAGGTCACGAGCCGATTGCCGCGATCCGCAAGCATCCGCTGATGCGCGCCCTGCGCGTGGACAAGATGACGTACGCCGCCCTCGAAGCCACGCTGATCGAGTACGTCGCTGGGCGCGCGCCCGCGTCCATCCCGGTGCTCCGGATGCTGGCGCAGTCTGCCGATGAAATCGAACGGCGGGCCCGGGCGGTGCGGGAGCACCTGACAGGACATCCGTCGCTGCGTGTGGAGATTCTGGATGGTTGGTCGACGATCGGGGGCGGCAGCGCGCCCGGCGCGGCGATCCCGACGCGCCTGCTCGCCATCGGCTCCGACGCGATGTCAGCGAACGAGCTGGAAGCGAAGCTGCGCGCCGGCGATCCGCCTGTCATCGCCCGTATCGAAGAGGGCCGCGTCGTGCTCGACCTGCGAACGGTGCTGCCGGATCAGGACGCGGTTCTGGCGAGGCTACTCGGGTCGGTGGCGCCCAACTAGCGTGGCCAGCTAGCGCCACGCTCAGCTCGACCTGCAAACTTTAGCGACGAATCATCGAGAATGATGCGCATATGACTTGGCAAGAACCACTGACACTGTTCAGCGCAGTGTCAGCCGGCCCGGTGAAATAGCTGTCGTCACCAGGGGGGGCCGAGCAAGGGTTCGACGTGCCATTCCCACTCCAGCTCTCGATGCCGACGGTGACCTGCCTCGGATCGGAAACCGACCCATACACGTACGGGGTCTGCCAGGACCGGCCACAGGGGTCGACCCAAAAAGCCGAGCCGCGAATCTGATTGCCCTGCTGGGTGAGGGTCAGCGTGAAATTGGTTACCCAAAGCCAAGGCCAAGATGAGTTGCGAATCAGGGAGACATCCCAGTTCCCCGCCATGCCGCGTACTGTCACCGTTGTCTGGCCCGCGACGACATTCGGGTTCTTTCCATCATTAACGATGAGTCTGACGGCGTACGTCTGGGCCCAGTCATACGTCTTTGTCACACTAGGCGCCGATGGGGGATTCGGTGCACCGTCTCCGAACTCCCACAGATACGTGATTGGGTCACCATCAGGATCGCTGATCCCTTGTGCGATGAAAGTAAAGTTGGTTGCCGCAGCGAGTCCAACGCCGGTGGGCGAAACTGCGATGCTTCCCGTCGTCGGAGGACGGTTCTGCGACACCAACAAACTCCTGGAGGTTGAAGCCTCCCCGCCTCGACCATCGTTGAGTCTGACGAAGACGTTAAACGTGCCGGTCGCTGAATACACGTGCGTCACGCTCTGCCCAGTCGCAGTCCCGCCGTCCCCGAATGCCCACGCAAAGGTGAGGGAATCGCCGTCCGGGTCACTTGCGCCCTGCACCATGTAAGGAGAAGGTCGTGCCAACCGACCCGCTCGACGGCGAGATCTGAATCGTTCCTGGACTCGGGTTCCGATTGCTGGCCGAAGCTCCGGCAGAGCTACCGGCTCCTCCCCCGCGCGCCGCGACGATGGCGGCCACTGTACCTCCTGCAGCGGCAAGACTAATCACTGCTTTCGTGGTTCCACTCATTCTCCCTCGAGCCGACTCAGTAACTGGCTGAGTCGCCGTCGCGGCGGTCAAGATAAGTTGCAGCGCCTGTTTCTCACCGGCATTGACGGTTACCACCCGCGCGTTGTCCAGGTAGCCGGCCTTGGCCACACGCACTCGATGCTCGCCTACGCTCAGGTCA
>JACPPN010000087.1 GCA_016190995.1 Acidobacteriota bacterium
CGAATGACGCGCTGCATCACCCTGAGCTCGTAGGGCGCGCCGTAGACACGCGCCCGGTAGCGCCAGCCGCTCATCGCCCGCAGGGCGAGGCGGTAGCTGCCGCGCAGCCGGAGGTCGGTGACGGTTGGATAGAACGCGTTGAGGACGCGCTCGAAGTTGCGAACCTGGCGCCGGACGCCTGATTCGAGCCACGGAATGGAATCGCCGCGCCGCATGGAGAGCTGCCGCCACCGGTCGGATGCCCACTCCTCGAGCGTCTGCGGGAATCGGAATCCCAGTTGCTTGGCGTCGTCGTACAGCTCGCCGGCGAGCGGCACTGGCGTGTACACGTACATCACGATTTCAGTGGCCGGGTTCGCCCGCTTGATCTCCCGGACGAACTCGAAGGTACGGCGCATGTCGGCCATGGGATCCGGAGGACATCCCAGCACGAAGGAAAACTCCGGCACGATCCCGTAGTCACGCATGCGGCGCGCGAGCTGCAGCGTCAGGCTCGCCGACGCCTTGCCGCCCTTGTTCATCCGCTCGAGCGTCTCATCGGACCCCGATTCCGCGCCGGAAAAGACCATCCGCAGGCCCGATCGCTGCATCGCGCGCCACGTCTCGTCCGAGTAGTGCATGAGGGTATCGACGCGCCCGAGCCCCCACCACGAGATGCCGAGTCCCGCGACGCGTTCGGCGAACTCCGCCGTCCTGGCTTCCGAGATGAAGAAATCCATGTCGTGCATCTGCACGCTGTCGACGCCGTGCGCCAGACGGAGATGCCGCAGGATTCTCTCCAGCCGCGCCGGCGATTCGGCGAGCCAGCGACGATTCGCCATGGCGACAACCGCGCAGAAGCTGCACGCGAACGGGCATCCGAACGAGGAGCTGTGCGCGATCGTCCGGTGGCCGAGGTAGGTACGATGCACATAGCGGCCGATTTCGACTTTGTCGTACGGAAGCAGCGGCAGCGAGTCAGGCGCGGCGGGCGGTCGAAGAGGATTGTGGGCGGCGCCCGCCCCGTTTTTCCACGATAGGCTGCCAATCGACGACAGGTCGCCGCCGTGCTCGATTGCGGCGACGAGATCGCAGAGCGCGTGCTCGCCCTGCGATCGGATCACATAGTCGACATAGGGCGCCGCCAGGATGGTCTCGGCGTGTTGTGTCGGAAAATAGCCGCCCCACACGATCGGCAGCGCTGGCAGATCCGCGCGAACCCGCTGGCAGACATCGACCGCCTGCATCAGTTGCGGCCCTGGCATGACGGTCACGGCGAGCAGCGTCCGTTCGATGTCGCGCTCGGCTCGCGCGAGCTCCCGAATGCGCGATGCGGGATCACGCTCCAGGTTGCCGTCGACGAGCGTCCAGCGGTGGCGATTCTGCAGGACCGCGCCAAGCGCCAGCAGCGACAGCGGCAGCGGCTGCTTGCCAGGGGTCGTCGAAAGCGGATTGAACAGGATCACCATGGAGCCGAGACGGCCAGCGTAAGCGCTTTTACCAGCCGGGAAAACGCAGATGGTCGGGGCACGGCCGACGGGCGGTTTTTCGGCTGAAATCAGCGGCGCCGGAGGACGATCAGGAAATGATCCCCGAGTTGGCAAGAACCCGGCCATCGACCGACGATCCGCTCAGCCGCCGCGAGCGTTCGGAACAGGCGCGGATGTGTCCGGGCGATCGGCCTGCCGTAGGGTGGTGGAAGAAAGAGTCCGAGCGCGCGCAGGGAGACCCGTTTGAAGCTGGCGCGTTCAAACGTCTTCCGAAAGCGTCGCGGCGAGTAGTACCGCGTCCAGACGGTTCCCTCATGCAGGGGAACCGGAACCGCCGCGTCGGTCCAGCGCAGCCGCGCGCGTTCCCAATCCCCCTTGATGGCGTAGGTGATGACCTCCCACGGTGAGTATTTGCCCATGACGGACGCCACCAGAATCCCACCCGAACGCAGGATGCGGCTCAACATCTGGGCGATCGACGGCAGGTCCGGTACGCAGTTGAGGGGGCCGAGATCCGAATACGCCGCGTCGAACGACCGCGGCGCGAAATCGCCGATCTCATGAATGCCAAGGTTGACGACCCGCGCCCGATCCAGCAGGCCGGCGCGGTCCAGCCGCGCGACGGTCTGCCGCATCATCTCGGGGGACCAATCGATTGCCGTCACACGATAGCCGCGTGCGGCAAAGAACTCCGCGTCAAGACCGGACCCGCAGCCAAGATCCAGAAGCGTCTGGTCCGCTGGGACGTGATCGAGCACGGCGGCCCGCGTCGCGTCCCGGAACCGCGACAGCACCTCGTTGGCGTCGACCAGCGAGTCGTACACGGGGGCGACAGCATCGAATGCGCGCTGCGTGTCGTGAAGACGATCGATCAGGATCTCCCCCGATGTTCGAAAACAGCACGCCGCCGGTGCCGGGGCACGGTCGAGGTGCACAGTGTTTTTCCGAGCACACGTTGGTTATGCGGTCTATTGCCGTTTACTGACTCATCTGTCCAATATTGCACAGGTCGGCGCACGCTGACATTCCGGTTCCGGCGGGTCAATCCCTAAATTCCTGGAAACATGTGGGATTTACGGCTGTGCCAGCGCACACCGTGCTGACAGGCAAGTTGCCCCTCCCGCCGCCGCCATTCAGAGTTCGTCCGACTCGCACCAGCCTTCTCCGGGCCCCGCCCGGGGGACGAGCCCGCCGGAAGCGGAAGCACACGGCCCCGAGAAAGAAAATACCGCCCTCATATTCTGCTCCTCGTCGTCGCCGTCTGGTCGCTGCTTCCATCCGCGGCCTCGGCCCAGGCTGACCGGGTCCGGATCGATGCCGCGGTTCGTCAGGCGCTCATCGATCTTCCCCCGGCCATCCGCGTCATCGTCCGGACCGCGGCGGGCCGGACGCCCGATCTGGCGCTTCTGCTTCGCGCACGGGGCCGCACCGTGCACGCGGAGCACCTTCTCATCGATGCGCTCACCGCGACGGTATCCCGCGTTACATCCGGTTGAGCGGGGACGAGCATGGCCGCGGCCGTCACGACCGGGGTCGTGTCGCTGATGATCGAGGCCGCACGCACGACCTCACGCCAGACGCCGACGCCCAACACGATCAAGTCCGCGCTCGAGTTCACGGCCGTGCAGCTTGCCGGCTTCGATACGTTGACGCAGGGCGCCGGTTCGCTCAACGCGAACGGGGCGATACGGCTGATCGAGACGCTGGATCTGGGAGCACCGGAAGGTGACTGGTGGCTCACCAACGCAATGCCCCCGCTCGACGCGGCAGGCGGCACCTCGCTCACCTGGTCGCAACGCATCGTTTTCGGCGTTCTTCAAGGCGCTGTCGCCCAGCCCGCGGGGCCTGCGGCTAACCATTCCTTCCGATGATCCGAACGAAGAGCAGCAACCGTCATTGTGGGACCGCGACATCGGCGGCCGGCCCTCCTGACAGCTACAAGAATTCGCGGCCGATCTCGCGCAGCCGCTGATAGCCGTCGCGGTAGGCGTCGAGATCGGCGGCCGGGCAGTCCTCACCCACGATCCGGATCCCGAGACCGAGCGGCGCGAGCCCGGTCGAACTGAGCCCCTGCACCCATATGACGCGCCCGCGCAGATGAATCGCCCGCTCAGCGTGTGGCGGGCGCAGCTCGACCCAGATGTCCAGCTCGGACGGCCCCGCGTCCATCGTCCGCACGTACAGCCCGTCGCGGCTGATGTTGTAGGTCAGGCCGTACGCGCTGACGAGATCCCCTGCGCGCCGGAATGCGCACAGCGTGCTGTAGAGAAGGCGCGGCGAGGAGCGAATGTCCCTGATGTCCGGACGGAGGAGCTCGTTGGTCAGAAACAGGAGATTGTCTGCCGGCGCGCCCGCCGACGTGACAGCCACCGACTCGAGATCCGTCAGCGGCCCGATCCGGTGAACGTCGCGCGATCGCACGATGACGATGGCCGGCACCCGCTCGCCCGTGTCGGAGCGGAGCCGCCGGATCGCGTCCAGGCCGCCATCGGGCGGCAGATCCTCGTCGACAACGAGCACGCTCGACCGCTGAAGATCGTGACTGGCGGCCCGCAGCTCGTCCCGATCCGACGCGAAGGACAGGTCGAAGCCCGCACGCCGGAAGAGGCGTCCAATGATGCGCCGCCTCCGGATCTCGACATGCGCGACCAGCGCGCGGCCCTGGTTCGGAATGACCCGTCCATCGCTTCCGAATCTGGTCATCAGGCCCACGCGCCGCGCGATCGAGCCGTCATCGACCGGCACCAGCGCGTCGTCCGCAGCGCTCGCGTAGGCTTCCACGAAGGACCGTTCGTCCAGGCTCGGGAGGAGGACAACGACAGGAACCGCAAAGAGGCGCGGTTCGCCACGCATCCAGCCGAGGAATTCGCGACCGCCGGGTGTTCGCCAGTCGAGCAGGAGGCCAGCCGGCACAACCTGGACGAGCGCGGCCTGGCCCTGTTCCGCGCAGCCACAGAGCACCGCTTCGCCGCCACCCGCGAGGACGGCGCTTCGAATCCGCTCGCGTGATTCTTCGCCGAATGCTCCTACGACAATCACCTGCGTCCGCATCGACTCCATTTCTAGACATCTCCTAAGGCCGGAACGGTGACAGGTGAGGCAAGTTTTCTGTCCTGAGCCTTAGGAGCTGTCTTAGGCGCGGCCGCCGTGGCGGCCGCGCAGCTAGTAGCGAAGGTTCGCCTGTTCCGGCAGTGTCTTGTCACTCGGCGGTTTGAGGC
>JACPPN010000001.1 GCA_016190995.1 Acidobacteriota bacterium
CGCGCTGCACGAGCGGTGAGTTGCCGAGCGCTCCCGCCATCAGGAACGGCATGAGCGGCACCTGGACCCGCGATGCCACTTCGGGAAACACATGGTGGAACGCGTCGGTCCCGAGCCCCGAGTCCCGGATCCCTGGGTCCGGATCCATGTTCTTGCTTCACCACACCCGGCGGCGATATCCTCAGCCTCGCTGATGTCATAACGAAGGAGATGTTCATGCGGACCGCCATACCGGCATTCGTCCTTCTTCTCGTCTTCGCCTTCGCAGCCACGAGCTGCAGCGACGGCGTGAACCCCACGTCGCCGACGGTCACCGCGCCCCCCGCTGTCGCCGAGCAGACTGCACCTGCAACGGCCGGCGGGCTCACGGGGGTCGTGCGGGGTCTTGACGTGCAGGCGCGATCGTTCACGGTGACGACTCGCGCCGAGTCTCGCGCGATCCGCACCGACGATCGCACGGAGGTGTGGAGCGGGGGCAGCCGTGTCCGTTTCGGTGCGCTGCGGGACGGAATGGTCGTGGGGATCCGCGCGCTGGACTACGGCAGCTTCGCCCTGGCCCGCACGATCTCGATCATGCGATAGATCCGCCGCGCGAATCCCCTCGGGCGCGACAGTCCGCTTGCTCTGCTCGCCCGAAACAAGACACCATAACAGGCATGATGATACCTGTTCGTACCACCACAGCATTCATGTGCCTGTTGTTTCTCGTACTGACCATCACCGCGGCGCTCGCGGACGCGCGGGGTCAGGAAACGCCGGCCGCTCCGAAAACGATCCCTGCGCCCGAAGATGTCGCCGCGCCACCCGCCGGCGCCGAGAAGTCATCGTCGGGTCTCTTCTCGAAGGTGCTCGCGCCCGGGACGGGCAAGGTCCACCCGAACGCGACCGATTCGGTGACCGCGCATTACACCGGTTGGAGGACGGACGGGCGGATGTTCGACAGCTCGATCGTCCGCGGCAATCCTTCCACGTTCCCGCTCAATCGCGTCATCCCGGGCTGGAGCGAAGGAGTCCGGCTCATGGTCGTCGGCGAGAAGCGGCGACTGTGGATTCCCGAGGAGCTCGCGTACAAGGGTCAGCCGGATCGTCCGCAGGGGATGCTGGTCTTCGACATCGAGCTGCTCGACATCAGCTCGCCGTTCGCCGCGCCGCCCGATGTGGCGAAGGCGCCCGCCGACGCCCGGGTCTCGCCGTCGGGGCTTGCCTCGAGAGTGCTGAAGCCCGGCACCGGCACGCGCCGCCCCAACGACGTGAGCACCGTGACGGTTCATTACAGCGGCTGGACGACCGACGGCAAGATGTTCGACAGCTCGGTCGCGCGCGGCAAGCCGGCGACCTTTCGCCTCGATCAGGTGATCCCGGGCTGGACCGAAGGGGTGCAGGAGATGGTGGAAGGTGAGAAGCGGCGGCTCTGGATCCCGGAGCGCCTCGCCTACAAGGGGCAGGCCGGCGCGCCGCGCGGGACGCTCGTCTTCGACGTCGAGCTGATCAAGATCGAAAAATAGGGCTCCGAGTGCGGGCTGAGTACTAAGAGCATGTGACCAAAAGCCATCACCGCGGAGGGCGCGAAGGACGCGGAGCCAGGATTTTCTTGAAGATCGTTCCTCCGCGCGCTCTGCGTTCTCTGCGGTGAGAGCTTTCTTTCAGACGCTCTAAGTGCTGGGGGGCTGAGTGCTACGTTGAGTGCTGGCTGCTGGAAAGGCTCACCACAGAGTGCACAGGGAGAGCTGCCTTCACCACAGAGCGCACAGAGCACACAGAGTCCAGGCCAAGGTTTTCTCTGTGCCCTCTGCGTCCTCTGTGGTGATTGCGTCGCGCGAACTGCCGGGGCTCAGAGTGCTGGGTACTGAGTGCTGAGGTGCCTGAGTGCTGCGTCCCTGGGTGCAGTGTGCTGAGCACACGTGGCGTCCGGCTTTAGCCGGACTACCGACTACCGTGCTGATTGCTTCGGCACTCGAGCGCCCGCGTTAGCACCACCGGCCTTATCGGCCCATCCCCGCGAGAATTCCGAGCGTCACCCAGGGCACATACGTAATCAGCAGCACGCCGACCGCGAGGATGACGAGCATCGGGAGCGTCGCTCGCGCAACCTCCAGCAGCGGCCGCTTGAACCGATAGGCGGACAGAAACAGGTTTAGCCCGACCGGCGGCGTTAGGTACCCCAGCTCCAGGTTCGCGATGAAGATGATGCCGAGGTGCACCGGGTCGATCTCGAACACCTGCGCAATCGGGACGATGAGCGGGACGACGACGACGATGGCCGAGAAGATGTCCATCAGGCAGCCGACGATCAGGAGAAAGAGGTTCAGGCCGAGAAGGAAGATCGCGCGCGACTCGATGTTCCCCTGCGTCCACTCCACCATGCGCGCCGGCACCTGCGCGTCGACGAGATAGTTCGTCAGCCCGACCGCCACCGCCAGGATGATCAACACGCCGCCGACGAGCGCGATGCACTCGTCGACCACGCGGATCAGATCGGACCCGGATTTCAGATCCCGGTGGATGAAGAACTGCACGACGAACGCGTAGAGCGCGGCCAGCGCCGCCGATTCGATGATCGTCGCGAGTCCGCCAAGGAGCGATCCGAGAATCACCACCGGCAGCAGCAGCTCCCACTTGGCTTCCCATACCGCGCCCGCCGCTTCACGGAGCTCGAATCGCGTTCGGCCCGCGCCGGTGACCAGTCCTTCCTTGACGCCCAGCAGCGCGACGAGGCCCAGCATCAGGACGCCCGGCAGCAGGCCCCCGACAAACAGATCCTCGATCGCGACGTTCGCGACGATGCCGTAGAGGATGAGTGGAAGGGCGGGCGGAAACAGCAGGCCGAGCGATCCGGAGGCTGTCAGGAGGCCGAGCGCGAACCGATCGCGATAGCCGTCGGCGAGGAGCGCGGGCAGGAGGAGTCCCCCGAGCGCGAGAATCGTGACGCCCGAGCCGCCGGTAAACACCGTGAAGAACGCGCAGAGAAAGGCGGCCACCACCGCCGTCCCGCCCGGGACCCATCCAAACAGCGCGCGAAACAGGCGCAGCAGCCGTACGGATGCGCGTCCTTCGGCGAGCAGAAACCCGGCAAGCGTGAACAGCGGAATGGCCGCGAGCGTGACCGACGTCAGCTGCGCGTGCGCGGCAATCAGCGGAACGATCGGCTTGCTGCCTTCGACGAGAAACAGCAGCATGGCCGCGCCACCGAGCAGCACGAAGATCGGCGCTCCCAGGACTGCCGCGACAATCACGAGCAGGATGCCGGGCCACGCCGGCTGTCCTTCGAGCCACGCGGGATTGAGCCCGATCAGAAGGCCGACCGCAATGCCCATTCCTGCGATCGCACGACCCGTCCATGAAGGCGCCGCCCGCCGGACGAGCCGCAGGGCAATCAGGCCGAAGCCGAACGGCAGCGCGAGCTGCGCAGTCCAGACGGGAACCCCGACGGCAATGACCGTCTCCGCCATCCGCTCGGATCGCACCAGCCCGGCCGCGCCGATGGCCAAGATGGTTGAAATTGCGGAGCCAATACAGGCGGCAAAAATATCCGCCGCCCGCCGCTTGCGACCCTCTGGGAGGAAGGTGCTCGTCGCGAGCGCGAGGAGCTTCCCTTCACGCGCGGCCAGGGTCGCGCCCAGGAGCCCTACCCACAGCGTGAGGTGCTGCGTGAAGGGTCCCGACCCGGGAATCCCGATGCTGAAGAACCGCCGGACGACGATTTCGAGGAGCGGCAGGAGCACGACGCCGGCGAGCGCCAGTGTCGCGACAATATCTTCGATTCGCGCGATCGCCCGCCTCAGTGCTCGGCTCCTTTCGACCGGCGGAACGCGTTGCGTTCCCTGAACGCCAGGTCATAGATGTCAGCGGGCACCATCGAGCCGCGCATCGACGCGGTGAGCTTTTCCGCGGTCGCGCGGAACTCGGCCAGCGCCGCACCATCGACCTTCGTCACCGTGAGACCGCGCTTCTGCATTTCCGCAATCGACGAGGCATCCAGCTTCGCAACGTTGGGGCGCAGCGCTCTTTCCATCGCCTGAGCGGCGTGCAGCATCTTCGCCCGGTCTGCCTCGTCAATCCTGTTCCACGCTTCTCTGGTGATCACCGTGCCGCCGACGAGCGGGCCGACGCGGATGTCGAGCATGAACGGGGCGTCGCGATAGAACTGCAGCACGAGCGCGCCGTACGGGGGGCTTGGCGCCGCGTCGATCATGCCGGTCCTGATCTTGAGCTGCGCTGGAATCTCGTTGACGGGCAGGGCGACGGCCTGGAAGCCGTTCGTCTTGTACCATTGCACCATTTTCTCGTTGCCCTCGGTCGTGAACAGCTTCACCTGCTTGAGTTCGTTGACCGTCCTTACCTGGCGCTTCGAGAAAAGCTGGACCCAGCCGCCGTTGCCCCAATTGAGCAGCACGAATCCTTTCGCCTCGAGACGCGGCTTCACCGACGGCGTCAGCTTTTCGAGCACGTGCCACAGCTCCTCGTCGGACGCGAAGAAGAAGGGAATACCGAACACCTCGAAGGCATCGTCGACTTCCGCGAGCCCGGGGAGCATCAGGAGCGATCCCTGCAGCTGGTCGACGCCCGGTCGCATCAGCCTGATCGTGACGCTCTCGCTGCCCTGCGTGCCGCCCGGATAGATGGTCAGCTTCATGCGCCCTTCGGTTGCCCTCGTCCAGATGGCGCCCATTTCCATCAGCGCTTTGTGCCAGGTCGAGTTCGCGGGCGCAAGCGTCGCGAGCTTGATCGTGACAGGTCCCGCGGCCTCGGGCACGAGTGTCACGGACGCAACGACGAGGGCGGTGGCGACCATGAAGTGCGTGGTGAAACGACGTGAGTCTCGAGTCATGGTTTGTCAGTGGATTCGCGCCGGCGCTCTAAGATTAGGAGCGTGCTCAGAAAATAGCGCAAACTCCGCAACATGTTGTGGGCCCGGCGATGAGAGACCACAAGGCCCATTTTCATGCGTCGGGGTGAGCCGCGGCTCATGGGACAGTGTCCGA
>JACPPN010000088.1 GCA_016190995.1 Acidobacteriota bacterium
CCCGGCTGAGCCCGACGACACCGACGGCGAGGAGCATCAGCGCGGCGACAATCACGAAGCGGCCAGAGGTGAAGGCGAACCGTCCGACCGACGGCAGGAGGTGCTCCAACGGCGAGCGGCCGGACGGCCTGGCGCGCACGCGCGCCTGGAGCGCGTCCTCTGGTGTCAGCATGATGCTCGCGGGCAGCAGCGTGATGGTCAGCACCCACGCCGCGAGGATGCCAACGGCGACGAATACGCCAAAGACGCGCACGGGCGGAATCGGCGCCAGCGCGAGTGAGGCAAATCCGGCCGCGGACGTCAGCGACGTGTAGAGCATCGGCCGGTGCAGCTCCTGCATGACGGCCTGCATCGTGCGCCGGCGGTCGCGGATCTGCGGGTAGCGGTCATAGAACTCGCTGAGCATGTGCACCGAATCGAGCACCGCGATTGGCATCAGAAAGACCGGGATCATCGAGCTCATGATGTGAACGGTGAATCCCAGCCCGATCAGGGCCCCCATGCCCCACACAACGCTCAACATCGCAATGACCATCGGCGGGATGATCAGGGACACCTTCCTGAACATCAGCAGCATCAGGACGAAGATCACCCCCATGGCCAGCGGCGCTGTGATCGCCATCTGCACGAACATCTCGTGCCCGAACGTGTCCTCCGCCACGGGAAGGCCGGCAATGTACGAGCGCTGCCCGTCATCCAGCTCACGCGCCAGAATGGCCTCGATCTCCTGGGCGATCCGATGGCTCTGATCTTTTCGCTCGATGGGCACGTAGAAGGCCGCGGCGGTTCCGTCCAGCGACACGAGCTTTTCACGGAACATCGCGTTCCCGAGGACGGCCTCGCGGATGGCGGCCGCGTCCGCCTCCGTGGCCGGGGGATCGTCCATGATGCGCGCGACCGTGAGCGTGTCGCCTTCGGTGGTCACGTTGTCGGTCGTCGAGAGGCTCAGGACGTCCTCCACCACGACACCGTCGATAGCGACAATCGCGTCGGCGATCCGGTCCAGCCGGGCGAGCGTGTCGGGACGAAAGATGCCCCGCGCGTCCGTGACCCCGACCACGATCAGGTCGTAGATGCCGAAGTCCTCCTTGACCTGCGTATAGAAGACCCGGTCCCCCTGATCGGACTCCAACATGTTCTCCGGATCGGTGTCGATGACGACGGCGGGAAACGGAATGAGGAAGGCCAGTGTGAGCAGAATGGCGACGGCGATCGCGGTCTTGGGGCGATTCATCGCCCAGGTGACGAGTCGCGTCATAGTCCATCCATTGGCAGATTCGGTGCCAGGCGTGTCACAAGCCGAAGGCCACCGACGTTCTCAGTCTGTCGCGCACGGCGACGTTGAAAAGATGCGAAATATGCCGCGCACCTGTGGAAAGTTCCCCGACGCGGGATCCATGTCGCAGCGCTCATCGTTGGACATCAGCGCGCGGTTCGTCGCTGGTCTCCACGCGCCAACCGCGGGCACGCCAGTCGGCGACGCCCTGTTCCATTCGGTGCGCCCGGAACCCTCTCTTCCGCAGTAGCTCGACGGCCTCGATCGCCATCACGCAGTAGGGCCCGCGGCAGTACGCGACGACCTCCCGGTCCTTCGGCAGCTCGGCGAGTCGTTTCTTGACCTCGGACAGCGGCACCGAGAGCGCACCTGGAATATGCCCCGCCCGATACTCTTCCCGCGGACGCACGTCGAGGATCGTCACGTCACCCCTCCGCACGCGGCGAAGCAACTCGTCGCTGCTGACGGACTCCAGGGCGCCGCGCGCCTCGAGGTACTGGCGGGTCACCTGCTCGACCTCCGCCAAACGAGACTCGGCGAGGCGCCGCAGATCGAGAAAGAACGTGCTCACCTTGGTGTCGGCAAGCCGGTACGTCACATAGAGACCCACTTTCTCGGCCTCCGCCAACCGCGCACGTCGGAGGATTTGCAGGTGGTGCGAGGTGTTGGCGAGGCTCTGCCCGGTCTGTCGGGCCAGTCCCTCGACGGTCCGAGGTCCCTGCGACAACAGGTCCAGGAGTTCCAACCTGCAGGGATGCGCCAAGGCTTTGCTGATTCGCGCCAACTGCTCGTAAATCGTCGTCTTGAACCGGGAGGCAGGAGTCTTCATCGGGATGCATTGCGCAGATTGATCTTGACGATGTAATAATCAAACGTATATTTGAATACTTGCACCGACGGCGCTTCGTGTCAAGGCACCGCTACTCGGCCAAACGCGACCGGTTGGCTGACTCGACTCTGGAGCAAACTCCATGGGCCATACTTCGGGCGAGGAGGTGGAATGTCCAATTGCTGCCAGGTTCTCGCGCCGGAGCCGCAGGCTGTGGTTTCGTGTCCTGTTAGTGGTTCGGGGGAAGGCCCGTTGAGCTGCTGACCGTAAAGGCGCTGTTATATAGCCGAAACGCCCTGCGCCGGGTGAGTACTTCAGAAAACCACCACCCCGTCGTTTGCCGACGGAATGCATGATGAAGGTTCGATGAGGCGCGCGCTGGTCTACGTCCTGATCATGGGACTCACGGCTTTCCTCGCTTACCGCATGGTACGGCCGATGAACATCTTCGTGGTGGGGGACGCGTTTGCGCGGCCCCTTCCCGTGACGCAGCCTCCGGCCGGTTTGCAGTCGATCTCCGCAGCGGAATGCGGAGGGTGCCATTCGGCGATCTATGACGAGTGGTCCGAGAGTCTGCACGCCCATGCCTGGACCGAGCCCTGCTTCCAGGTGGACTTCGCCTTCGATGGATCGCAGCAGATCTGCTTGAACTGCCACACCCCACTGCAGAACCAGCAGGCGAACCTCGTCCTCGGGTTTCGGGACGCGGAGCGGATCGACCCGATCCTCGCTTCCAACGATGCGTTCGATCCCAACTTGCGGGCCGAGGGCGTCACCTGCGCGGTCTGTCACGTCAAAGACGCGGTGATCGTCGGGCCGTACGGCGATACGCGCGCCCCGCATCCGACGCGGCGAGACCCGGCGATGACGGACGGCGTCGGCACCTGCGTGCGATGTCACGTCGTGTCGGGCAATCGGTGGGATACCTTCTACCGCATCCCTCCGTGCGGTACCGTGGTGGAGATCCAGGAAGGCACCGGCACGACACCCGATTGCACCGGCTGTCACATGCCGGAGGTCGTGAGGCCGCTGTGGCACGGCGGCGCGCCGCGACCTGGCAGGCGCCATCTCTGGAGGGGCGGACACGATCCGGACACGGTCCGGCAGGGGCTGGCCGTCGACATCGATCTGCAGCCCGCCGCCGGCAGAAACAGGAGAAGGGTCGTCGCTACTTTGACCAACATCGGCGCCGACCACTACTTGCCGACCGGGACGCCCGATCGTCATCTGACGCTCAGCTTCAGGCTCTTGAGCGGGGATGGGGCCGTGCTGAAACAGAAACGTTACGCACTGAAGCGAACCATCATGTGGCGGCCGTTCATCGTCGACTTGTGGGATACACGGCTGCCGTCACAGCAGCCGCAGACGTACGTGTTTCAGTTTCCCATCGAGACGTCGCCTCCGCCCGCCACGCTGGACGTGGTCGTCCGGTATCACTTGTTGGACGAGGCGAGACGCCGCCGCATCGGCTACGAGAATCAGAAGCCGATCTCCCACGTTATCTACGAGCGACGTCTGTCGATCGCGGACGGAGAAACACCGCCCGTGCGGTAACCGCGCGGGCGGTGTTTCGGTGCAAGGCTTGGCGACGGCGTGATGCGTTCTGGGCAAGTCTCGACGGGACTGGCCTCCTCGCCTCGCCGACGGAACCCATGGGTGCAAAGAGCACGGATTGCGCCATCTCCCATGAACCCGCCAGCCTCACGGCTCATACCGACACGCTGTTGCTATGCCGCCTTCCCGGCGCCGTGATCGCGACGTCCCGTATCGCTTGGCTGCGCATTGTCGTGCCGACGATGGCTAATGCTAATTGGCGATTCTCCGCGGCGGCGGCTTTGGCGGTGTCGGCCGACTCGCGCGACTGCTTCGCGAGCCGCTCGCAATGAATGGCCAGAGCCGTGAAGCTTCCCGCTCGATCATTCGGATGCAGTCGATACCGCTGCGCCATCGCCGTGTGGTCCTGTGCCGCACTCGTGTACCTCTGCGCCAGTTCTGAGAAGTACTCTTCCAGGGCCCGATGGTCAGACGCCGTCCGTGCACCGGCAGACAGCTCGCGGAGCTGCGCGTCCGTCGGCGCCGCCGCACCCTCACCGTTCTCAAAGCGCGCGCTGTTCGCCGGCGCCTGTGAGGCTTGACCGGCGGCAAGACGGCCGTGGTGATTGGATAGCTCGCCGAGCGTTGAAGCCGACTTCGTCGCCACGGCCGCCAGTCGCACATGGTGAACTCCTGGGCTCACCGCGGGTGGATGGTTCGGGTTGCCGCTGAGTACCTGAGCCATCGCCTTGTGCCGCTGCGCGTCTGCCGCATACGTGTCGGCCAACGCAGCAAAGTGATCGCGCAGTCGCGCATGGTCGTTGCGCTGGGCGCTTGCGACGAGCTCCTTCACCTCGATGCTCGTCAACAGGCCAGCTCGGTCCTGCGCGGCAGCTCCGGTTGCGATGGCGACCACCGCCAGACCAGCCAGAAACGTACGGGAATAGATCGTTCTCATCACAGTCACCTCTCTCTTTACACCTGACAAACGGACGCATGACACGGACGTCGCGCGACGCCCGCGACGCGTACTTAGAAACCGGTCGAGAAAGGCGGATTAGAGTCGGAGAACGGTGGGCGGTTTCTGTTGGCCGGGCGGCGGCTCGCTGTGCGCGAGGACACGTGCGATCTGGCCGGTCTGAAGATCTGGGTTGAAGGTGTGAGCGGAGTCGACATGAGCGTGGTTAATCGCCCGCCCCGCTGTTTCGCGCTGACCATCCTCGCGAAGGACGGGCGCCGTCAACAGCGTGTCGACGCAGGTACGCGGGCCCGCGACCCCACTCCCAGAATGCGGCAGTGACGCAGGACACGGCGAGCCACACCATGCACGCGGCCGTACCTGCGGGCGCACTGGCCAGCGAAGGCGATCGTCAGCGCTGCGGCTCGAATCATGCCTCTTCTGCTAGACGCATACACCCGGCCGGCATTACACCCGATCAGGCATTAAGACAACGCAACCTACGTTCCACACTCGCCACCGCTCGGCTTGTGAGCTTGAGGCCGAACCGCCGGGTTGACGAACCAGTCTGGGCGTCTCACTTGCCATGGCTGGCGAACACACGGGTTTGGCCGTCTCTATCGAACCCCATGACATCGAACGGCTGTGCCTTGCGGCCTGGCATCTCCATACCGGGTGAGCCGATCGGCATACCCGGAACCGCGAGCCCGACGATTGCGGGTCGCTCCTTGAGCAGCCGCTGTACGTCCGCAGCCGGGACATGACCTTCTAGCACGTACCCGTTCACGACAGCCGTATGGCACGACTGCACACGACGAGGAACATGGCGGCTGGCCTTGAGTTCCGCGAGGTCCTCCCGGTTCGTAGTGCGAACCGTGAACCCATGCGTCTGCAGATGCTCGACCCACTTGCTGCAGCAGCCGCAGGTCGCGCTCTTGTACACTTCGACGGTCGGCCGCTCTTGTTGCTGGCCAACGAGCGTCGTCACCGCTCCGATCAGCAACACTGATAGAACCAAGCCAACGTTACGAGTCATGCCGCCTCCACTCACAAGAAACGGGCTCTTCATTGGTCGCGCTCCTCAAGACGCGCCGCGCCACCTGGCCAACCGTCGTCGTCCGATTGCGTACGGCTGACGCTGTTCTGACGCCCCAGCGCCGCAAGCCGCAAGCACCGATGGCGTGAGCCTCTCCATCAGCCCGAAGTACAAAGCCAGCGCCGATGTCCGTGCGTCCGATGCACGACCAGTCACCGGTCCCAACGACAGCGAATCCAACATTTCCCCTGTACGACCACTGATGAACACCAGCCGCAGGTTGAGACTGAATCCAGGACGCCACAGACGCATGGTGCGCCGTCCCATCGTGCGTTCCTCGTACTGCGAGCCGGCACCTTTGAAGATGACGGCGCCCGTCAGGATGAGCGGCTCCCGATACTCCTCGGCGAGACGCCTCCAGAAGGGCACGTCGGTGAATATGGCGTCCTCGGTGTTCGCTTCCGACTCCGATCGCCGCAGTGCCAGCGGCTGTGACTCGATGACGTCGAGGCCGCCCTTTGATCGCAGCGTCATGCGAAGCAGCCGGGCGGTCTCCTCGTTGATATCGAGGTCGTGTCCGCGATCCGACACGTGCCCCGCCACAAAGCCGGCAATCAGGATGCGGTCGAACGTATCCACGAACGCACGGGCGCGTGTTGGCTGCGGAAGCGGCCGGCGCGACGTGCTCGTCACGCCGCAGCCTGCAACGCTGAGGGCGACAACGACGGCCGCCGCCGTGACTGGCCACCGCGCGCGCGCCGGAATACGACCAAAGCGCATCTCCTTCACCCACTCGTGATCCGCGTCGCTATACCGCCATGCCGGATACCTTCAGCCGTCCTTTCCGCAGCGCCCGCATCTTCATGATGTAGAAGATCACGGGCGTGATGATCAGCACGTGAATCGTCGAGGTGATCATTCCGCCGATAATGGGTGCCGCAATCGGCTTCATCACGTCCGAGCCGACGCCCGCACTCCACATGATCGGCACCAGGCTCGCCATAACCACAGTAACGGTCATCAGCTTCGGTCGCAGGCGCAGGACTGAGCCGTCAATCGTGGCCTGACGAACGTCGCGTTCAGTGATCTCGCCGCCCTTCCGTAGCCGTTTGTCGAGCGCTTCATGCAGATACACGACCATCACGACGCCGGTCTGCACCGCCACGCCGTA
>JACPPN010000097.1 GCA_016190995.1 Acidobacteriota bacterium
GCCGGCGCGCAGGCACCGGACGTATCGCCCGATGGACGCACGATCGTCTACGTGGGCTACACCGTTGAGGGATACGACCTGTTCGTGATGCCGATCGGTCGCGAGGAGTGGACGGCGCCGGGCCCGCCACTGCCATCCGCCTCGGCCGGAGTGCTGGATCCGGGTGGGAACCGACCCTCAGGTGGGCCCGCTCGGGCGCCGGATCCCGGCGAGGACCGAGTTTCGGGTCGGTCCAATCGCGCGCAGGTGGCACAACCCTATTCGCCGCGCGGGACGCTTGCGCCGCGATATTGGCTTCCGGAAGTCGAATACGGCGACAACACGCTCAAGATTGGCGCGTTGACATCCGGCTTCGACGTCCTCGGGCGGCATGCCTACAGCACGTCCGCGCAGTGGACGAACATCTCGGGTCGTCCCGACTGGAGTGCGGGCTACACCTATGACCGGCTCTGGCCGACCATCTTTGCCGTCGCGTCGAGCGAGACCAGCCGGCTCGCCGGTGGCGTGCTCCGGGAAGAGGCGGGAGAGGCGGGGTTCTCCCTGCCATTTCGGCGCGTTCGTCAGGGTCAGACGGTGTTCGCGTCGTTTCGCGGGCAGCGCAATCGCTTTTCGTGTGACGAAACGGCTGAGTGCGAAGGCGCGCCATCACAGGTCCGCAACGCGGCCCGTCTCGGGTGGATGTTCAGCAGCGCCCGCGAGTACGGCTACTCCATCAGCGCGCAGGACGGGTTCAGCGTGATGGTCGCCACCGAACACGTGCGGCGCGCGCTCGGCGCCGATGGCGCTGCGGATTCGGCGACGGTGGAATTCCGGCTGTTCCCGCGGCTCGGCGGACGCCACAGCGTTCTGGCGGTCCGGGGCGGAGCGGGCTTTGCTTCTGGCGATCGTGACGTCCGGCGCCGGTTCACCGCTGCAGGCAACGGCCCGAAGCGCGCCGTGCTCGACTTCGATTCCGACGCCATCGGTCTGCTGCGCGGCTTTCACGAACGTGACATCGTGGGCGACCGTGCCGCCGTGCTCAACGTCGACTATCGCGTGCCGCTCGTGCGCATCGAAAGGGGCCACGGCACATGGCCCTTGTTCCTCCGCACGATTCACGGATCCCTGTTTGCCGACGTCGGCAACGCGTGGTTCGGCCGATCCCCTTGGCGCGCCTTGAAGTCCGCGATTGGAGCCGAGCTCTCGCTCGATGCCGTCGTCGGCTACTACTCGCCAACCACATTTGCCGCGGGCGTCGCGTGGCGCCACGATCGCAGCGGTCAGCTTGCCGGCGGGCCCGCCGTGTACGCCCGCATCGGCCGCGCCTTCTAAAGCAACGTTCGATTCAACGCGAAGGGCCGATTCGCTCCTTCTGATGCGACTCGACGGCTTGAGACGGAGCTTCGTTACAATAGTCACGCCATGAGCCAGAAGACGCGCCTGCTCTCGATCCCCATCGAGCCATTCGTCGTCGAGCCGAACCTCACCGTCGACGAGATGCTGCGCCGCATGGAGCGGATCTCCTTCCAGGGACGCACGCTCGCCACCGCTCGTCGCATCTGGGAAAAGATGCTCGCCGATGACGCGCTGATTTTTCTGGGGATTGCGGGCGCCTTGAGCGCGGGCGGCCTGCGCCTGGTCATTGCGCATCTGATTCGCGAGCGCCTCGTGGATTGCGTCGTTTCGACCGGCGCGAACCTGTATCACGACCTGCACGAGTCGCGCGGGCGTCGGCACTACATCGGCAACCCGCGGGCCGACGACGCGGCGCTCGCGGCCGAGCACATCGACCGGGTGTACGACACGTACGCGGACGAAGAGGAGTTCATCGCCAACGACAGCTGGATCGCCGACTTCGCCCTGACGCTGGAGCCGCGTGCCTACACGACGCGCGAGTTTCTCTATCACCTGGGCGGTCATCTGTGGGAGGAGACGCACGCGGATGGCATCCTGACGGCCGCCCATCGTGCGCGCGTGCCGGTGTTCTGCCCGGCGATCGCGGATTCGTCGATCGGCATGGGCCTGTCGCAGGCGCGCCACCGCGACGCCGCGTGCGGCGTCGCGGACGTCATCGGCGACATCGTCGAGTCGTCCAACCTGGTGATTCGAGCGCAGCGGACCGCCAGCATCGTGCTGGGCGGCGGCACACCGAAGAATTTCATCAACCAGGCGAGTGTCGAGGCGGAGTTCTTCGATCCGCGCATCGGCGGTCACCAGTACGCGCTGCAAATCGTCACCGATGTTCCGCACTTCGGCGGAGCCTCCGGCTCGACCCTCGAGGAGGCGCAGAGCTGGGGCAAGCTCGCCACCGATGCGGATCGCGTCACCGTGTACGCGGACGCGACGATCGCGCTGCCGATTCTCGCGACGGCGCTCGCGACGAGCGCTCGGGATCGGGCGGGATCGCGTCACGTCCGCCAGTTTGACGTGTCCGGCCGCGCCATGACGGTTGACGGCGTGCCGCTTCCGGAACGGCGGTTCGAGGAACCCGCATGACCCTGCCATTCAGTTATGACCGGCTCGATCGGGCTGCGTTCGGCGGCCTCAAGCCCGACGAGCGTGACTATGACGCCGCGCGGGTGGTCATCCTGCCGATCCCGCTGGACCGCACCACCTCGTACGTGTCGGGCACGCGTCACGCGCCGCGCGAAATCCTCGTCGCGTCCGCGCACATGGAGCTGTGGGACGAGGAGGCCCGGGCCGACGTCCATGGCGTCGGGCTCTACACGCTGCCCGAGATGGAGCTGCCCTTCGGCGAGCTGGAGCCGGTCATGGCCGAAATCCGGCGGGTCGCAGGCGCGATTCTCGACGGCGGGAAGTTTCTCGTGGCGCTTGGAGGCGAACACTCCATTACCGCGCCCATCGTCGCCGCCGCCGCCGAGCGCGATGGACGACTCTCGGTTCTGCAGATCGACGCGCACGCGGATCTGCGCGACACCTACATGGGCACGCCGCACAACCATGCCTGCGCGATGCGCCGCGTGCTGGAGCATGCGCCGTGCGTGCAGGTGGGCATCAGGAGCCTCTCGGTCGAGGAGGCGGAGATCGCCCCGCAGCTCTCGACGCGCATCTTCTATGACTTCGACATGCGGCGCGACCCTGCGTGGATCGATCGCGTCGTCGAATCGCTTGGCGAAAGCGTCTACATCACGATCGATTGCGATGGATTCGATCCGGCAATCATGCCCGCCGTGGGGACGCCCGAGCCGGGAGGGCTGTCGTGGCGTGAGATGACAACGCTTGTCGGCGCCGTCATCGAGCGCAGGCGCGTGGTCGCCTGCGATCTCGTCGAGTTGAGCCCGATTCCGGGAATGATCGCGCCCAATTTCCTGTGCGCGAGGCTGATCTACAAGATCCTGACCTATCGGTTCAAATCACCGGGTCGACCCTTGACGGTCGACAGGGTGGCTGGCTGATTCGTGGCGATTTGCTGGTAGCCGTCCCGTTGCGCGGTCGAGCGTCAACTGTTGACTGTCAACTGTTGACGCTCGACCGCCATCACTCCTTCGCCACCGGCTCCAAGCCGAGCGCGCTGCGCGCGCGGACATTGACGATGTCGCCCCCGCGCGTGACCAGCGTCTCGCGCGCAATCTCGTCGTCTTCGGCCAGCCGCAGCTGACCGTCCTTCATCAAGTGCAACAGGAACGTCGTGATGTTCTTCGCGTACATCTGGCTCGCGTGGTACGGCACTGTGGCGGGCAGATTCGTCGGTCCGAGAATCGTGACGCCGTCGGCCACGACCGATTCGTCCGGCCGGGTGAGCTCGCAATTGCCGCCACGTTCGGCGGCCAGGTCGACAATCACCGAGCCGGGAGCCATCCCTGCGACCATCTCGGCGGTGACGAGCACAGGCGATCGCTTGCCGGGAACCGCGGCGGTTGTGATCACGACATCGCTGAGGGCGATGACGCGCGCCATCATCTCCCGCTGTCGGCGGTAGAACGATTCGTCCTGGGCCTTCGCGTAACCGCCCCTGTCCTCGGCGTCGCCTGCCTCGAGAGGGAGCTCGACGAAGCGCGCCCCGAGGCTTTGCACCTGTTCCTTCACCGCGGGGCGCACGTCGTACGCCTCGACCTTCGCGCCGAGCCGACGCGAGCTTGCAATAGCCTGCAGCCCGGCGACGCCGGCCCCGACGACGAAGACGCGCGCGGGCGCGATCGTTCCGGCCGCCGTGATGAGCATCGGGAACATGCGCGGCAGCGTGCTGGCGGCGAGCAGCACGGCCTTGTAACCGGCAATCGTGGCCATTGCGGACAGCGCATCCATGCTCTGCGCGCGCGTGATGCGCGGCATCAGCTCCATCGCGAGAGTCGTGACGCCGCGATCCGCGAGAGCGCGGATCATGTCGCCGGCGATGAGGGGCTCGGCAAAGCCGATGATCGTGTGGGCCGGCCGGAGGAGCTCCAGATCCGCGCGTCCGTGCGCGGGATTCGCACCGGGCGTGCGAACGTAGAGAATCACGTCCGCGACGCCGAAGACCTCCTCGCGCGTCGATGCCATCCGCGCACCCTTGTCGGCAAACGCTAGGTCGAGGAACCCCGCGCGCTCGCCGGCGCCCGCTTCGATCGCGATGTCGAGCCCGGCCTTCTTCAACGACGGGATGACGCCGGGGACGAGCGCCACACGCCGTTCGCCCGGAAAGCTCTCCCGAACTACGCCAACTGTCATGCAGACACCATCGCGGCGCGGGGGCGGACGACGGACCGGCCGGGGAGATTCAAGCGACTAGCCTGAAGTGCCGCCCTTGAGCGCATCGATTTCCTGGCGCGCTTCCGGGACGTACTGCGACTCGGGGAATTCGTCGACAATGCGACGGTAGGTTTGAAGGGCCTCCGTGGTGCGACCGGCGAGCTGATACGTGCGCCCAAGCTGCATCAGGATGCCGTCAATCGGCAGATCCGCTTGCGGGCGGGACGCCATGTCTTTCCAAGCCTGGATCGCCTGATCGTACTTGCCGGCCCTGGCCTGCACGTCGGCCAGCCCCATCCGCCCCATCTCGCCATAGATGGTGCTGCCCGCGCGATCGATGACTTCGCGATACCGCTGCTCCGCTTCGCGCGTGCGATCGAGCGACGCGAGAATTGCGGCGGCGTGATAGCGGGCCGCGATGCCCGCTTGTGACGTGGGATAGGCGTCGGCAACCTTCAGGAACTTCGGAAGCGCCGCTTGCAGCTTGGCCTGTTCGGAAGGGTAGGTTCCTGCAGGCTGCGGCGGGGCCGGCGTGGAGGTCGCGGGCGCGGGCGGAACGACGCGTGCCTGCAGCGTCGCCATGGCATTGGCCAGCAGCTCCGCGGACTGTGTCTGGACCCGCTGCTGCCAGATCCACCACGCTCCGCCGCCGACGAGGATGACGAGCACCGCGATGATCGTGGCGGTCACGACACGGCGATGCTCCTCGAACCGTTCGCGCGTGCGCGCCAGCGACATCACGAGCTCGTTCTCTTTCAGATGATGCCGTTCGGATCGTTTCATGAACGTTCTCGGCTGACCTGGGGACGGCCTCGCTCGACCGGTCCCGCAAGTTACTATACCATCCAGTTCGGTAGGCGCGGCCGGCACATCGGCGTGGCACGCGTCCGGGAGAGACCGGAGAGATTGGTGCGCGTGCCCGGATTCGAACCGGGGGCCTAGCGCTTAGGAGGCGCTCGCTCTATCCTACTGAGCTACACGCGCGCAGCCCATTATTATAGCGCGCCGGCTGAGCCTGGCCGTGAAGCCGCCTCCGCATCGCCGCCGTCATGATTCGCCGTCAGCCCTTTGTCTGGCAGGTGGAGCTCCAGCGCGAGGTGCTGGAGCAGGAAGTCGCGCAGCTGTCGGAGTTGCCCTACAGCCTGTGGCGCGAGATTATCGACGTGCCCATGCGGCGGGAGCTGGTCGGACGCGACGGGAGGAGCCACATCCTCAGGATCGAAGCCACCTGGCTGCACCGCGGCGCCGCCGAGATTCGGGTCGACGTCACCATCCGGCGCGCCGGTCTCCACCTGCTGCCCGCGCTCGGCGAGAGCTTCGTCATCACGCCCGACAGCCGAGTGACGCGCCGGCCGTCCGCCTGAGTTGACTCGACGACTCACGTGTCGATGAGCCCCGCGAGCGCCTTCGCGGTTCGAACGTACTCCTCATACCGTTGCTGATAGCGTTCGAGCTTCTCGCGCTCGATGACGTCCAGCCGGGCGCGGGCGATTGCGGAGTCCTGTCCCCGATCTCGAATCTGCTCCTCCGCCTCCGCCGCCTTCAGCTTGTAGTCGGCGTCATGAGTCTGTTCCCAGGCCAGCCACTCGGCCGTCCAGCGCGCGTGTGCCCCCTCGATCAGTTCGGCGCTGAAGGGGAACCGTCCACCCATCGCGCGCTCGAGCTCCGAGAATGCCGCAGGAAAAAGGCGCCGTTCGGCCGCAATGACCGGCTGCCACAGCACAATCTGGCGAGGATCCCCGGGCGCGCGCGCGACGGCGGGTCCGAACGTCACGAGCAGATGTTCCATCGCCGCCTCTCGACGCCACGTGCGCAGCTCGTTCCAGATGAGCAGAGCCATGGCCGAGACGAACGCTGCGAGCAGAACGGCGAGGGCAGCCATGGATCCGCGGCTCAGTACTGCAGGACCGTGTGGAGCTGCTCGCCTTCGAGTCGCGCGCGCCCGTTGAGATCGACGAGCTCGATCAGGAACGCCAGGCCGTGAACCGACCCGCCGAGCTGCTTGATCAGATCGACCGCAGCCCGAGCGGTTCCTCCCGTCGCGAGGAGGTCGTCGACGATGAGGACACGCTGGCCCGACTCCACGGCGTCGCGGTGCATCTCGAGGCTGTCGGTGCCGTATTCCAGGTCGTACGTGACCCGGACGGTTGTCGACGGCAGCTTCCCGAACTTACGGATCGGCACGAACCCCACGCCGAGGCGATCCGCAACCGCCGCTCCGAGGATGAAGCCGCGACTTTCGATGCCCACCACCAGATCCAGCGGCGTCGCTTCGAACGGGTCCGCGAGGCTGTCAACGGCCGCCCTGAAGCCTTCCCGATCGCGGAGGAGCGTCGTGATGTCGTAGAAGAGAATCCCCGCTTTCGGGAAATCGGGAACGTGACGAATCTTCGATTTGAGTGCTTCCATCCTTGCTCCTGAATACAACGTCATGCCGGTCGCCGTGATCTGACGCGGTCAGCGACCGACTGAGAATCCCACGCGGCCGGTGGGCGGCGCGTCGTCCACCTCCACCGACTCGACGCGTGCCCCTCGGGGCCCGTTGCGGAGCGCCATCTCGAACCGCTCGACCGACTCGAGGTCGCCCTCGGCGAAGACTTCGACGCAGCCGTCGGGCAGATTGCGGACGTAGCCGTGAACCCCTTCGATGCGCGCCCGGTCGTACGCGAAATAGCGGAAGCCCACGCCCTGTACCCGACCGCTGATGAGATATCGTCTGGCTACGACCACCGGCAAGACCCGGCCAAACGACAGATTATAACGGCTTCAACCGCGGAGAGCCCCGAGAGCGGAGAAATGAGCCCCAGACGTCTCCTAAGGCCGGAACGGTGACAGATGAAGCAA
>JACPPN010000091.1 GCA_016190995.1 Acidobacteriota bacterium
CGAGCGCCATCATGCAAACCACTGACGTATGCTTCTTCATGGTTTCTCCACCGTCACCAAGACGCAGTATGACGAATTGCCCAATCCATGACGGCGCTACGCTCGCAGACGATCCGTAATGTGGATTCTGCCTGGCTAACGACCGCGGTTCAGCCGCGGCGCCACTTGATCGCGCGCGCCGTCGGCTGCAACCGCTGGTTAGCCAGTCGTCGCATACAACTTCTGAAACTCAGTTAACCACTCTTCGCACCGGTCGGCGATACCCAGGTCGAAGACCTTGGAGACCGCTCGGACCATGCCAACCATCGTTTCGCCCACGATCAGCAGCACCCCCTCAAGGTGTTCTGTCGCGGGTTCGGTCAGCATCTCCATTCGACCGTTCTGGTCGATCCGGAAGTGCTGGTCAAGATCTCCGACTGTCGAATGCACGGCTCCACTCAACATCGCGTACGCCGTTAGGTACATGTCTTCAGGTCCTGCCGCTTTGGCCGTGCTGCGGGTCTTCAGCTCCTTCGCCTCAACCTCGTCGATTCTGGCCTGAACGGCTCCGAGAATAGCCTCAAGCTCCGCCTGATCGAGCCGCGCCCTGGCCTGCGGATCCTGCACCTGCCCGAGGTATTTGGCTCGTCTCTTTCGTTCAAGCTGATCAGCGTCAATGAACGATAAAGCCAACTTCGCGTCGGCCGCGCAGGCACCAAGATTGAATAACCCCTCCAAAGCACACCGGGCAATCGCACGACCGGGTCCGAGCATTCCGCGCTCGATCAGAATCAGAACTGCTTGGCAATGTGCCAAGGAACGAACGAAGAGCACTGCACAAGTCAGTTCTTGCGCGCTTTCCGGATGAGCTCGCAGATCATACTGAGCGCCCGTGAGCAATCGGTTCAGTGCCGAGAGCTGCCGGAAGTGAGCGGAATACTTTGCACGAATTGCCGCCACGACGGCTGTGACTTCCCCCGCTAGGAATCCTTCCTCGGCTAGGCTCGTCGGTTCGTGCGTCATATCTGGCTAACGTTCCGAATGAGCCGCGCCGAGCGAGCCGCCGTTCACCGAGCGAGGGCACCCGCCGGGGCGCGCGAGCGCCCCGGTGGGCGTCGGCTCCATTCGGGTGTTAGCCGGTTCGTCGAATGAAAGCCGCGCGCGACTACATGCCCGCGCGTGCCACGCCGATGCGTTGAACCCCCGAGCGGCGCGACGCCGGCTGGCCGCGTGCCTCTGAGTGCATCACGCCAGCCACTTTGGACGCCCGAGCGCGGACGCGGGAACAACCCGACGCCGTCGAACACGTCGGGGGGTGAGCCCGTCGCCACCTGGCGCCGTCAGCGCGCCGCCGTTCGCGCGTGCCCGGCCGCCGAACCCCAGTTCCTGACTCGCGACAACCTACCCCGGTGCGCGCAGCAGCCGGTGCTGATTCTGTTCTTGTACATCGCTTCGAATCAGCTCGAACGTGTCAACCTTTGGTAGCCGCTACGAACCAGCCCGATTCGATTTGAATCTGTTCCTTCCTATCCGGCTAACGTTCGGCGCTCACCCGCGGCCGCTCACGATCGCACCCGCGGCCGACGGGTGCAGCGCCTTGTTAGCCCGACCAGTGGTGCGGTCCAGGGACAAGGGTAACAAAAGAGTCCGGGGACATGGGTAACACTTCGCGCCACACTCAGGGCCAGGAGGCCCTCGATGCCGTGGCTGGAGACGTCACTCATGGACCAGCGGACGCAGTTCATCGCCGATTATCAAGGAGCCCTGCAGACGGTCACGGAGCTCGCCGATCGCTTCGACATCAGCCGCAAGACCGCCTACAAATGGATCGACCGCTACGCGCAGGGCGGGCTGTCGGGCTTGTCGGATCGCAGCCGACGCCCCCAATCCTGTCCGCACGAAACCGCGCCGGCCCTTGTCGACGCCGTCCTCGAGGCGCGCCGGCATCACCCGCGATGGGGGGCCAAGAAGCTGCTGCGCATTCTCACGCGCCACGATCCCCTGGAAACCTGGCCGGCGCGCAGCACCGTCTGTGACCTGCTGAAACGACACGACCTCATCCCGAAGACGCGGCGCCGGCCTCGGCTCGCGCATCCCGGTCGGCCGCTGACCCCCATGACAGAACCCAACGGGATCTGGACCGCCGACTTCAAAGGGCAGTTCAAGACCCGCGATGGGGTGTACTGCTATCCGCTCACGCTCGTCGATGGCTTCAGTCGGTATCTGCTCGCCTGTCAGGGGCTGCGATCGACGGCCATCGCCTTGGCCCGGCCGATCTTCCGGCGCGCCTTCGAAGAGTACGGCTTGCCGCGGATCATCCGCTCCGACAACGGCGTGCCCTTCGCCACCACGGCGCTCGGTCGCTTGTCGCTGCTCTCGGTGTGGTGGATTCGGCTGGGCATCTACCCGGAATTGATCGAACCCGCCCACCCAGAACAGAATGGTCGCCACGAGCGTATGCACCGCACGTTGAAAGCTGAGGCGACCCGACCCCCATCCGGTAACCTGCAGGCGCAACAGACGCGATTCAACCGATTTCGCGCGGAGTACAACGACGAGCGTCCGCACGAGGCACTGGACCAGGAAACACCGGCCTCTGTCTATCGAGCATCGCGCCGGGAGCTCCCGCGCACGCTAGCACCCGTGGAGTACCCCGGGCACTTCGAAGTCCGGCTCGTCAGTCGGAACAGCGGCATCCGCTGGAAGAAGCACTGGGTCTGCGTGACCCACACGCTCGCTGGCGAATACGTCGGCTTGGAAGAAGTCGACGACGGCGTCTGGGACGTATACTTCGGACCGGTGAAACTCGGACGGATGGACGAACGCATCCTCCGCATTGAAGATCACAAAGGCCGGACGGTCCGGAGAAGACCGTCACCGACGGACGGTGAGCCGGCGGACGCCATGTAGGAGCTGAGGCGCGCGCCAAGAACGCGCACGCCTCAGCTCCCACACGGCGTGGTAACCCAACCAAACTGTTACCCATGTCCCTGGACTAATCTGTTACCCATGTCCCCGGCCGTTCACGCAGGATCGACCGCGCCGATCATCACCCGGGTGTTCGATGGTGCCGTGACGCTCTTCCGGTTCCTTGCCTCGCACGACACGGGTCTCCAAACCCCGACGAGCGCCGCAAACTACGCGTCTGGCCCAAGCAACCCGTTGCCCCGCGCGTGCCCGGATCCCATCCGGACGACCACCGCTCACCGACATTGCCTCCGTCGGCGCGAGCCGGTGCTGCGATTCCACCGCAGTGTGTCGAGCAGCACCAGCCGACGTGTTCCGCGATTGACCCCAGCGGGTCGACCCGCGCGCCGACGGTCGAACGACCTGCATGCTCGGATGAGCGCTCGACAACCACTGAAGGCTCGCGCGGCGGAGGCCGCCGCGCGTGGCCCGCATCACGAGGCTGCGCGGCAGAGACCAGCCCCACGCAGTACCGAGCCAGCAACCCGCGCGAGCGTACTCAAAGTGCGCGACCGAGCAGCCAAATGCCTCCTGACTTGTCCGTCTAACGTTCGCGTTTCAGCCGCGGCGGCGTCAGTCATCGTAGCCGCCGTCGGCTGCAAACGCTTGTTGGGCGGCGATCGATGCCAAGCGTCTCTGCAATGAGCAAATCGCACGGCTCTGTTCCCTACAGATCAGGATGTTGTCGTGCCACGAAGCTCACGCACTGACCTTGGTTTCTGAACCGGGGGGGCCCTGTGAAGAACGCCCATCCTCCATCCTTGCACTCGTCCTTGCTTGTCGGCGTCGCCCCAAGTATTGACGTGTACTCCACGGTGCCGGTCATTGGAGGCTCGTAACCGCTCAGCGCATAAAGATTCGAGCCGACAGCGACTCCAGCGTGGGCATGTCGCGCGATGGTCATCGGGGTCATGGTTTCCCACGCACCGAGTGAACCGTCTGCGCGAACCTCCGCGCGGTCGACTTCACTCAGTGGTCCGGTGTCGAAGCCCCCGATGATATAGACGAAGCCCCCGACGACCACCGCTGCCATGTTGACTCTGGCAGAAGGCAACGAGCCGACAATTTGCCACGGCCCCAGCGACCCATCCGGCATGATCTCGCAGCTTTCGATGCTCGACAGGTAGATGGTGCCGTCCGTTCCTCCGAACACATAGATGTGATTCCCACCAATGGCAGCCGAGAACCCATACCGAGCCGTTGTCATGTGAAACGGGTCCAGCGCCCACGGCCCCAGGGAGCCATCCGGATTGATTTCGGCTCGGTCGACCGTGTCGTGGAAGTAGGGGGCGCCGCCATACCCTCCAAGCGCGTAGACGAACGTGCCATTCGTGACCGCTGCAAATTCCACCCTTCTGGTTGTCATTGCCGATGTGGCCGTCCACGCCCCAAGCGAGCCGTCAGGGTAGATTGATGCGTGCTCGACAGTTGCAAGATGCTCCGTCGGTCCCCCGGGTGAGGTCTGACCGCCCAGCGCGTAAATCTCACCATTGGCGCTGACCACGGCCAGATTCTGACGCGGCGTCGTCAAGGCGGTCGAAGTTTGCCAAGGTTGAAGCGATCCATTCGCGTTAATGGCAGCACGCTCCGAGACCTGTGTGGACGGAGCCGGGGTCCCGCCGATTGCGTATAGCCAGCCGTTGGCTGCCGCCACACCCAAGGTCGTTCTAGAGACCACAAGGGACGTTGTTAGTTGCCACGCAGCAAGTGATTCAGCAGCGGAGTTTCGGGAGCCGAACAGATTAACGAGCAGCATCGCAGTAACACCTGTGCCAACCACAATTTCTTGAGTCCAGTGTTTAGGCATACCAGTCCTCCAATCAGCTTTAACCCATGCGCCGTGGCGCGATCGCTGAACGATAGGGAATATTGGTCTTAGGTTCATTGGTCCGCCCAACGTTCGCGATGAGCCGCGGCGCGCTGGGTCGCACCGGCGCCGACGGCTCCATCGCGGTGTTAGGCGGCACCGTGCGAGTACGACGTGCCTTCGTGGGCAACGCGCAACTGGACGCCTCGTCTGAACCTCCACGGCGCCGGCAAGACCTACCGCTTACTTTAAGGCGGCCCAAAAAATAACACTAACGCTGCACTGGACAGCAGGTAGACCGTCCAGACTGTGGCGGCGCCGACCACGCTCCAAATCCAGCCGAGCGTAGCGTGGCGCCACTTGATGACGACGGAGCTGACGACGAACATCACGAGCAACATCTCTGCGATGACGACGGGAGGAAGGTCTTGGAGGTTCAGGCCAAAAAGCACGACTGCGATCGCTGGCATCGCTGCGATCATTAGGGCGATGACCCAGGCCGCAAGGAAGTCCGCGCCCGCGAAGGCGCTTCTGTACCGGCGAACGACTTCAAGCTGTTCGACCTCGGTGTCTTCAGGGGTGGCCGACTTGTCGGCCAAACGAATTATGACGTTCAAGGTGAACACCGCGAGGAGCGCCTGGACGAGGAGGGCCCACAGTCCTAGAAACATTTCAGTTCTCCGTCACAGACCGCCTAACGTTCCAAATGAGCCGCGCGCCTCGGTGACATGATCGCACAGGACGACAGGCGCGTCGGCTCCATTTGGGTGTTAGCCGGTTCGTCGATTTCGGCCGCGCCAGACGGCGTGCCCGCGCGTGCGATGGCACGGCGATTCACCCAAAGCGGCGCGACGGCGACTGACCCCGTCACCCCAGAACGAGTCAACGCCAGCACGACCGTCGATGCCTGCGTAAGACGATCGAGGCAGCGCCGCTGACTGAAATGAGTACGGGCACCCACGTTGGCCCTTGAGCGGCGCCGCCGCGCCGCCGGTCGAGCGGGCCCCGTGGCCGGAACCCTCGCAGCGACCTGCCACGCATGACCCGACTGCTCACAGCAGCCAGATCTGATTTGATTCGTGTTCGTGTTCCTGCCCGGTCCTTCGCCTGACAACCCGACGCCACGATGAACCCCAAGACCCCGCAGCCACCCCGACGATCAGTGATTTCAAGTTCTTCGTTCATCCGGCTAACGTTTCGGTTCACCAGCGGCGCCGCGCGTCCGCTCAGGCCGCGGCAAACCGCGGTGACGACGTGACGTCGCTGACCATGCCGACGCGGGCCGTGTA
>JACPPN010000092.1 GCA_016190995.1 Acidobacteriota bacterium
ACGAAGCTTCGTTACTAGGCGGCCGCTCCGCGGCCGCAGCTAAGACAGCTTCTAAAGCCGCACCGACGAAAACTTGCTTCACTTGTAAGGACATGGGCTTTAGAAGATGTCTAGGCGGATGCGGGGGGAGGTCGAGTCTGCGAGGGCGCGAGCGCCGGTCATGGAGCGCGCGCGTCAGCGTGCGGTATACTGCTTGGCGACGCTGGCCGCGACCGGACGGCGGTGCGTTCTCTGGCGGCAGTTTGTCCGCGCTCGGCCTTTTCGATGGTGGAGCGGACCGCGTGCATAAGTGCCCGAATTGCGGCTCTGAGAACATCCATCGGTCGCGGTCGCGGACTCTCGTTGAGCGCTTCTGGAAGCGGGTGGGCACCGAGCGCCTCTTCCGCTGCCACAAGTGCGGCTGGCGCGGGTGGGGTGTCCTGACCGAGTCGCCCGGCCACGCGTCGGACCTCACGGCAGACGTCGAATCGCCGGATTTCGATTCCATCGACGAAGCCCTCGACGTGCGAAACACGATGTCGCGCGGACGCGGGCAACCGCGACCATAGCGCTTCATTCATGAAAGCGTGTCCATCCTGCGGCTCGGATCGGATGCGCCGTTCGCCGGCGCGACATGTCGAGCGCGTACGGAAGCTGTTCACGCGCCGGCGGCTGTACCGCTGCCGGGACTGTGGATGGCGCGGCTGGGGCGAGCGCACGACAGGGGGTGCGAAGCGGGTACGGCGTCGCTTTCTGGAGGTGCCCGCTTCTACGCTGACGGTCGACGACCCAAACCTCGAGCTCATCGTCGTCGATCCGCGCAAGCGCGAGCCGCGGCGCCGGCTCGCGACGTCGCGCCCTCGACCGGTGACGGGCGGGGTGTTCGCTCCGGCGTTGAGCACCGCCGGCGCGTCCGGCATCGGCCTGACGCGGCCCTCCGCAGGCAGGAGCCGCCGCGATCGCACGGCGGCGGTCGTGATGACGACGCTGCCGCTGGGAGTGATTCTTCTGTTGTTGCTGCTCTCACGCGCGTGCAGCCCGTATCCCGAGCCTCCGATTCCCGATTCCGACACGGGAATCGATGAGACCGGAACGGAGAGAATGCCTCCACCGTTGCCGGGTGATCTGACGATCGTTCTCGACAGTCACGCCGTTTCTCGCGTACGCTCCTGACGCATACCGGTCATTGACGCATTCCCTTGCTGATTGATCTCATCGATCTGAAGCCTTGATCGCGGAGGACGCTCGGAGCGCGGAGGAATCAACTTCTCCGGTCTTCCCGTCCTCCGCGCAACCTTCAGCTTCATCGCGCCTGCGAGCACCACACGACGCTCGCGCCTGAATTCGCGGATGGACTCGTGACGGCGGTGTGACACGATGTCGCTTCGAATCGCCTTCGATCTCGACGGTGTACTGGCGGATCTGACCGCCGCCTGCGCGCGGCTGGATCGTGAGCTGGCCGGCGGCACGTCCGCGGATGCCGCCCACGAGCGGCGCAGGCTTCCCGCGTCCGGCTCACAGATTAGGCCGAGGGATCGCGGGCTCTCGAGCTGGCTGCGCGGCCGCCATCCGCTCTGGCAACGCATCTGTGACACCAAGGACTTCTGGCGATCCCTCTCTCCGCTCGAGCCCGGTATCGTCGAGCGGCTCGACGCGCTGGCGAAACGCTACGGCTGGGAGGTGTTCTTCGTGACGCAGCGGCCGAAGACGACAGGTGAGACGGTGCAGCGCCAGACGCAGCGCTGGCTCGTGGAGCACGGCTTCGAGCTGCCGAGCGTGATGGTCATGGAGGGATCGCGCGGGAAGCTCGCCGAGGCCCTCAGGCTCGACTTCCTCGTCGACGATCTCGCCAAGAACTGCGTGGACGTCATCTCCGACTCGAATGCCAAGGCCGTACTCGTTCTGCGCGAAGAGAACCTCCCTCACATCGAGAGCGCCCGCAAGCTGGGGATCGAGGTCGTGCGCTCGGTCGCCGAATGCCTGGACCTGCTCGAAGATGTCCAGAGAATCCGCTCCGCTCCTCGCCTGAAACAGCTGGCCCGCGCGGTTACAGGGAATCGCGCGGCACCCGCCGGTCCCGTCCGCCCGGTCGCGCCTTCGAATTGAGCTCGACGGAGTGTGAAGAGGCGCCCTTCATGTGGCGGCGGCGCCGTGGTGTCTCGTGGGGGCTCGGCGACGGGTCTACAGCTTCTCGCCGACAACCGCGTAATCGAGGTACGTGAAGAGCCGCGCGTTCACTTTTTCGACGTTCTCATTGAAGGTCGAGGCAAACGTCGGGAAGGGTCCGGTGTCTTGCGTTCCTGAAGGGATCGCGACCCCCTGCAGTTTCGCCGGCACGGGGTACGGCGCGCGGAACCGGATGTCGACGCGCTGGAAGCCGCTGGCCTGCAGGAGGTACTTCATCGTGTCGGGATGGAGGGGGCGCACGTGCGTGATGTCGCGGATGTAGCTCTCGAAGAACGCAACCCAGCAGGCGGCGTTGATGGTTTCGAGAACGACGCGCGCGCCCGGGCGGAGCTTGTCGTACGCGGCGTCCAGAAACGAGAGCAGATAGTCCGGCTCCAGGTGCTCGATCACCTGGGCCGCGAAGAGTCCACCCAGCGAGTCGCTGGGGAGTCCGAGGAGACACCCGAGCGCGTCCCCTTCCGAGACGTCGAGGCCCCGCTGCCTGCACGCCTCCACCATCTCACGATTGATGTCGAGACCGCGCGCCGGGATGCCGCGCGCCCGCAGTAGATCCAGGAACTCTCCGCGCCCGCAGCCGACATCGAGGACATCGCTCGCCCCTTCGAAATACGGCAGGTATTCGGCGACCCGCGCGCGGATCTCGTCCTCGGAGCCGCGGAACTGATCTTCGAAGCCGACGTACTTGTGCGAATCGGCGAGCGGCCGCGCCGCCTGCGCTGAGGCCAGCGCACCGGTGCCCGCGCCGCTCACGGCCGAGACCGGCGGCAGCGCGGGCGCGCCGGTCTCGGCCGACGCGAGCAGCCGCTCGAGCTCGCGCTTCATCGCGAGCGACGACCGCTGAAGCACCGCCAGGCTCGTCCGGAATTCCTCGACCGCCGCCGACACCCCGCCCACGCGCGCCTCGAACCGCTTCTCGCGCGCGACCATCGATTCCCACCGCTTCTGCAGCTCGTCGCCGACGCCGCTGATACCGGCCGCCAGGCCGATGACGCGGTGATCCACAACGTCGAGCATCTCCGCGTTGTCCTCGGCGATGCGGCGCATCAAGCCGGTCACTTCGCGGTCCTTCGTATCGACATACGGCGTGAGCTGCTGCAGGTACACCATCAGCCGCGATTCGAACGCGACGAGGTCGGCGATCTGCGTCGAGACGAGCGCAATCGTGGTCGCGATCGCCTTTTGCGTCTCCCGCTGCACGTGGATGTTGCGGTTGACGTGGTCCACGAGGGCCGAGTTGAACTGCTCCTGCCGCCGAAACGGCGGGCCGACCAGATTCCAGATGGCCTGTTTGAGACGGCGCCTCCAGCCCCGGCCGAAGCCGCCTTCCGGCGGGAGAACGTGCCAGAGCTCGTTGAGCGGCGTGACCTGATACTCGTCGGGCGCGGGCGGCGGATGTGGAATCTCAGGGAGGCGCTGCACGGCCGCATCGAGCGCCGTGAGCGCCTCGTTGTACAGCCGATCCGCGTCTTCACGCTCGCGCTTCAGCCGCGCGAGATCGTCGGCGCTGACAGTCCGGTGAACAGGCATCCCATCCGAAATCTAGGTCCTGAGGCCCGAAATCACTCCTTCGAGCGGACTGCTTGCCGACCCGTACATCTTCCGAGGGATCCGGCCTGCCAGATACGCCAGCCGTCCCGCACGGACCGCCAGCTTCATCGCCTCCGCCATGGCGACGGCGTCCTGTGCTCCCGCGATGCCGGTGTTCATCAGGACCGCGTCGGCCCCGAGCTCCATCGCGACCGCCGCGTCCGACGCGGTGCCCACACCGGCATCGACGATAACCGGAACAGAGGCGCGCTCCTTGATGATCCGGATGTTGTTCGGATTCTGGATCCCGAGACCCGATCCAATTGGCGCGCCCAGCGGCATCACCGCCGCCGCTCCGGCATCCTCGAGCTTCCGGCACACGACGGGATCATCGTTGGTGTACGGCAGGACGACGAAATCCTCGCCGACGAGCACCCGGGTCGCCTCGATGAGCGCCGCGTTGTCCGGATAGAGCGTCAGCTCGTCCCCGATCACCTCAAGCTTGATCCAATTCGACAGTCCCGCCTCGCGGGCGAGCCGCGCCGTTCGAATCGCGTCCTCCGCCGTGTAGCAGCCGCCCGTGTTCGGCAGGATGAAGTACCTCGATCGATCGAGGTAGTCGAGCAGCGACTCTTTCGAACGATCGTGCAGGTTCACGCGCCGTACCGCAACGGTGACCATCTCGGCACCCGACGCGTCGTGCGCCTGGACCATCAGACCGTGCGACTGATACTTGCCGGTCCCGACGATGAGACGGGAGGAGAAGACGCGGCCGGCAATGACGAAAGGTGTGTCGGTCATGAGTGTCTCGCCAGAAGAAGAGCACTACATTCACAGGCGTTCAACCGCCCCCTACGAAGTTGACGATTTCGATTCGATCTCCCTCAGACACCAGGGCCCTCGCGTACTCGCCGCGTTTGATGACGGTCAGGTTCTTTTCCACGGCGACGCGGCGGGAATCGATGTCGAGTCGCGCCAGCAGCTCGAAGACGGTCAGGGGGCCGGCGAGCTCGAAAGGCTCTCCGTTGAGTTCGATCTTCAATGCTTCAGCCTATCGTGGCGATTCATCCAAGTCAAGGTAAGCTGCTGTCCCGAAAGCGCTTATGTCAGCGTTGCCGCCGATCTCGGTCGTCTGCCCGATCCCGAACCGGCCAGCGATCTGCCGCAACCGTTCCCGGCCGTCGTTTCGGAGATGGGCGGGCAGGAGGTCGTGCCCGCGGCGCGCGCGCGTGACGGGCGCATCCGCTTCGAGCAGCGCCTCGATCAGCCGCACGTAGTCGGCCCGCATCCGCTCGAGCGTGTGATGGTGCTGCCAGAACGCCCGTGCGCTCCGACCGAGCGTATGGCAAAGCTCACGATCCGTCGCGAGCCGCTGCATCGCGAGACCGAGCGAATGATCCTCGTCGAGAATGTCGATGCTGACCGCGACCGCCTCGTCGGCCAGCGGGCGAGATCCGCCCGGACCGTCCGGCACCGGCGCGTGAAGGAGCTGCCAGTTGCGCGGGTCGAGCGTCGGAACATCCGTGGTGTGGATGAGATCGGTGATGATTGTCGGCTTGCCGCCCGCCATCGAGCGCAGCCACGACGCCGACGTCTCCCGTGAAGACGGCCAACGGAGGGAGAGACACACGTCCGCCGCGGCGATGTACGCGGGCAGACGCTCGTCCTCCACGTACCCGGCGACGAAGACTCGATTGGCGACGCCCCGCGTGCGCGCCTCCTCCCGGACGTCGAAGTACGACGCCGTGTCGCCCACCAGCAGGAGACAGCTCGCCGGCGCCACGCGCAGCACGTTTGCGAGCGCGTCGAGCGCGGCGATGATTCGCTTTTCCGGCGTGACGAGGCCGTACGCCGCAAAGACGAACGCATCGGCCGGGACGCCGAGCTGGTGCCGCACGTCGCGGCCGCTGTCGGAGAACCGCGCCTCATCGCCTTCGGCGGGATCCGGGACGCCCATCGTGATCGCCTCAATACGAGCGTGAGGAAACTGCTCGCCGAGATCCCTCGCGAGCCAGCCGCTATGAACGGCCACCGCGATGCTCGAGTCGACGACGCCGCGGATCATCGGCCAGAAGTAATAGAGCGATCCCTTGAAGCCGGCGACACCGAACTCGGCGAACGACCGATCGGCGTCCGGATGGCTGTAGGCGAATTCCGCTCGGTAGTCGTCCTGCCGCGACCGCCCGAGGAGGGCTTTGGCCCGCGCGTGATGCAGCTGCCCGTCGTGCATCACGGCAAGACCGGGGTAGCGGAACACGTACGGCCACATGTACTCGTGCCACGTCGCGTTGCCGAGCTGGTAGACGATGAGGTGATAAGGTGCTTGCTGGTGCTTCCAGACGAAATCATGCGCGGAGAATACCGCGCAGGTCGCCGCGTGTCGCAAAGCCTCGAGCGGCGCGCCTGTCACGGGGCGCGGGTCGACGTAGACGTCGATATCGAACCTTGGGGCGAGGATGGGGAGAAGCTCGGCGTTGTACGCCGCGATACCGGATCGGATCGGCGGCAGCGGCGTGAACCAGGCCAGGCGAGGCATCGGGCTGATTATGAATCAACGCCCGGCTGAATCAATGGTGCACGGGTTTCTCGGTGCTCTTCGCGCCGAATTGTCGAAGGGTTGACGGGCTCGCGCCGCCCTCGGTTCATCGAAAGTGCGTCAGCTCGGCTTGCGCCGCGTACGCTCGCGCGTTGACTTGCCCATGGCGGTCGACTAGCATGACGTGACGCTCGGGCTCTCAAGATGGGCTCGATGCGGTGGCTGAGCCGTCGCAGGTGCGACGGCGCTTTTTTTGCCACTGCTTGCGAAAACATTCACAAGCCGGCGCCGGCCGCACGGCCCTCCGCGGACGGCCGGCTTGGGTGCATCCGCCCGGAGGTTGCGTCCGACGTGCAGGGCTGGCTTCCCATCCTCATCATGATCGGGCTTGGCGCTGCGTTCGGCCTGGGCGCCGTCGCGCTGTCGCACCTGGTCGGACCCAGGAACCCCACACCGGAAAAACAAGCGCCGTACGAGTGCGGCATGCCGCCGGTCGGCGACGCGCGCGCGCGCCAGTCCGTCAAGTTCTACCTCGTTGCGATGATCTTCCTGCTCTTCGATATCGAGGTCGCCTTCCTGTATCCGTGGGCCCTGGCGCTGCGGGACCTGCGGTGGGCAGGCTTCATGCAAGTGCTCGTGTTCTTTGCCGTTCTGCTGGCGGGTTATGTGTACGTCTGGAGAAAAGGCGTGTTGGACTGGGGCAAGGAGAAGCCCTAGGGTCTGAATTCACCATGCCCGCTGACGAGCTCGAACTGCCGGTGCTCACGACCACGGTCGACAAGATGGTGCAGTGGGCCCGGCGATCGTCGCTGTGGCCGGTGTCGTTCGGCCTGGCCTGCTGCGCGATCGAGATGATGGCCATGAGCGCCTCGCGCTACGACATCGCGCGCTTCGGCGCCGAGGTGTTCCGCGGGTCGCCGCGGCAATCGGATCTGATGATCGTGGCCGGCCGGTTGTCGCGGAAAATGGCGCCGGCGCTGCGCCGCATCTACGACCAGATGCCGGAACCGAAGTGGGTCATCTCGATGGGCGCGTGCGCGTCGATTGGCGGTGTCTTCGACAACTACGCGCTGGTGCAGGGGGTCGACCAGATCGTCCCGGTCGACGTCTATGTCCCCGGCTGTCCGCCGCGTCCCGAATCGCTCATCTACGGCATCGTTCAGCTCCAGAAGAAAATCGCGCGGCAGCGCGCCTGAGGGCGTGCCCGCGTCCGCCCGCCGTTCGGCGGCCCCGATTCCGGCGCTGCGCATGGATACCGCGACGATCGTCAGCATTCTCCAGAAATCCGCACCGGACGTCTCGCTTGAGGCTGCGACCGCGATCGATCAGCCGACCCTCGTGGTTCCGCGCGAACGGCTCGTGGACGTCTGTCACGCGCTGCGACATGAGCCCGAGCTCGATTTCGGGCTGCTCGCCGATGTCACGGCGGTCGACTGGTGGCCGCGCGAGCCGCGGTTCGCGATCATCTACCACTTGGCGTGTGTCGAGACGACGGCGGTTGGCGCACCGAAACGGCTGCGCCTGAAGGTACTCGTGCCGGGCGCGGATGCGCGGGTCCCGACGGTGTCCGAAATCTGGCCGTCTGCGAACTGGGCCGAGCGGGAAGTCTGGGATCTCGTCGGCATCGTCTTCGACGGTCACCCCGATCTGCGCCGTCTGCTGATGCCCGACGACTGGGAAGGACACCCCCTGCGCAAGGACTATCCCGTGCAGGTGGCGGTTCCGGCCAAAGTGGCGGAACCGCTTCAGCTGACGCCCGAGCAGTTCGTCGCCAACATCGAGGCCTCGCGGGTGCGGACGGGACCCGCACCCTCTGGCGAAGCGGCACGTGTTCCGGCGCGCCCTCCCGGCGCGACGCCGTCGGACGAAGGCGGTCCCGCGTGATGGGGCACGCGACGTGACGCGCCTGCTGGATCGACGGGCCGTGGTGCTGGAGACGTTCGCCGAAGCCGCGCGCCTGCATGAACGTCTGACCGAGCTGGATCCGGCACCTCTCCTCGCGGCGGCCGACGCGATGCTGGCGGCCTTGTCGCGCGGCGGCAAGGTGCTGGCGTGTGGCAACGGCGGAAGTGCCGCCGACGCGCAGCATTTCTGCGCCGAGCTGGTCGGACGATTCCAACGCGAGCGTCGCGCGCTCGCCGCCCTCGCCCTGACGACCGATCCGAGCGTTGTCACCAGCGTCGCGAACGACTATGGGTTCGAGCGGGTCTTTGCGAGACAGATCGAGGCCCTCGGCCGTCCCGGCGATCTCGTGCTGGCCATTTCCACGAGCGGCGAGTCGCGGAACGTGATTGAGGCCATCAGCACGGCATCGGGCCGGGGCCTCCAGACCATTGCCCTGACGGGTCGCGACGGCGGGCGGGTCGGCGTCGCTGCCGCGATCCACGTCAACGTGCCGCACGACTCGGTGCCGCGCATCCAGGAGGCACACCGGACCATTCTTCACGTGATCTGCGACCTCGTCGAGCAGGCGCTTGCCGACGGAGGCGCCGGTGCCTGAGCTGCGGACCCAGACCATGACCGTGAACATGGGGCCGCAGCACCCCAGCACGCATGGCGTGTTGCGCCTCGTGCTCGAGCTCGACGGTGAAATCGTCGTCTCGGCCTCGACGACGATCGGGTACCTGCATACGGGGATCGAGAAGACGGCGGAACAGAAGAAGTGGCAGCAGGTCATTCCGCTCGTCGAGCGGATGGACTATCTGAGCGCGCAGTCGAACAGCTTCGGGTTCGCGCTCTCGGTCGAGAAGCTGCTCGGCATCGAGGTTCCCGAGCGGGTGCGGTGGATCCGCGTCCTGCTGGCGGAGCTGCAGCGGATCAACAGCCACCTCGTCTGGCTCGCCACGCACGGCCTCGAGATCGGCGCCGTGTCGGTGATGCTCTACTGCTTTCGCGAGCGGGAGCTTCTGCTCAACGTCAACGAGATGATCGCGGGCTTCCGGATGTTTCCGAGCTACATTCGCATCGGCGGCCTCCGCGAGGATCTGCCGGCCGGCTTTCATGACGCGGTGAGGGCGTTTCTCGACCGCTTTCCGGCCAAGCTCGACGAGTACGAAGATCTCCTCACGCAGAATGAAATCTGGATTCGGCGCACGCGCGACGTCGGCCGTCTCTCGAAAGAGGAGGCGCTGGCCCTGGCGCTGGTCGGGCCGATCGCGCGCGCGGCCGGCCTGCCGTACGACGTCCGCAAGGCGTTCCCGTACTCCGGGTACGAGACGTTCGAGTTCGACGTCCCGGCCGGCACGCGCGGCGATGTCTACGATCGATATCTGGTCCGGATGGAGGAGATGCGCCAGAGCGTGCGGATCTGCCGCCAGGCGCTCGAGCGCATCACGCCGGCCGGCGCATACGACATCCAGGATTTCCGGATCGTGCCGCCGCCCAAGGACCGCGTGTACACGGAGATGGAGGCGCTCATCCAGCATTTCCTGCTCTATTCGCAGGGCTTCACCGTCCCCGCGGGCGAGGTGTACGTGCCCGTCGAGGGCCCGCGCGGCGAGCACGGTTTCTACGTCGTGTCGGACGGCACGAACCGGCCGTGGCGCATCAAGGCGCGCGCGCCGTCGTTCTATGCGTGCCAGGCGCTGCCCCCGTTGATCGTGGGCGGCCTCATCGCCGACGTCATCGCCGTGATCGGCTCGACCGACGTCGTCATGGGAGATGTGGATCGATGACGTTTCATCCCTTGATGCCCTATGGTGAGGGCGTCCACAAGTCGGAGCGCGCCCTCCCGGAGCGTGGCGAGCCGTTCGAATACACACCGGACAACCGTGCGCGCCTCGAAGAGATTGCCAGACGGTATCCGCCCGAGCGCCGCCGATCCGCCATGCTGCCCGCGCTCTATCTGGTGCAGCAGCAGCAGGGGTACATCACCGCCAACGCGATGCAGCACGTCGCCGAGGTCATCGGCCTGACGCCGGCAGAAGTCGAAGATGTCGTCTCGTACTACGTGATGTTCTACACGAAGCCGGTCGGCAAGTATGTGCTGCAGGTATGCCGGACGCTGTCGTGCGCGCTCATGGGCGCCGAGCAGGTGACCGAGGAGCTTGCGGAGAAGCTGCGGGTCAAGGTGGGCGAGACCGATGCGAGCGGCGAGTTCACGCTGCTGGAGGTCGAATGTCTCGGCGCGTGCGACCGTGCGCCTGTCGTCATGGTCAACGATCATTGGCACGAGCGGCTCGAGCCGTCAGCCGCCGGGAAGCTGGTCGACGATCTCCGGTTGCGCGGGGATGCCGCCTTGAGCGGATGCCATCTGAAGGTCGAGAAGTGATCGATAGTCCCTGGTCCCCAGTCCCTGGTCGTCGGGCGTAGGGACTCGGGACTCGGGACTCAGGACTCGGGACTCGGGACTCGGGACTCAGCATGGATCCAGTGCTGACGAAGTACGTCGGTGAGCCGAACGCCTTCACGCTGGACTTCTATCTCGCGCACGAGGGATACGAAGGGCTGCGCAAGGCGCTGGCGATGACGCCGGCGGAGGTCATCGAGACGGTCAAGGCGTCCGGGTTGCGCGGCCGCGGCGGCGCCGGTTTTCCAACCGGGATGAAGTGGCAGTTCGTCCTCAAAGATACGTCAAGGCCCAAATACATTGCCTGCAACGCCGACGAGAGCGAGCCCGGGACGTTCAAGGATCACGTGCTGCTGGAGCGTCATCCGCACCTCGTGATCGAGGGGTGCCTCATCGCCTGTTACGCCATCGGCGCGAGGGTGGCCTACATCTACATTCGCGGCGAGTTCTTCCATGTTCAGCAGGTGCTCGAGGCGGAAATCGCCAGGGCGTACGAGCGCGGGCTCATCGGCAAGAACATCTTGGGGTCGGGATTCGATTGCGACGTGTTCGTCCATCGCGGCGCGGGCGCCTACGAGGCCGGCGAGGAGACGGCGCTGCTCGAATCGCTCGAGGGCAAGCGCGCGCAGCCGCGCATCAAGCCGCCGTTTCCCGCGGTCGCGGGTCTTTACAACTGCCCGACCGCCGTCAACAACGTCGAGACGCTCTGCAACGTTCCGCTGGTTCTCAGGAAAGGGGTCGAATGGTTCACGAGCATCGGCCCGGAGAAGAACACAGGGCCTAAACTGTTCTGTATCAGCGGACACGTGGCGCGGCCGGGCGTGTACGAGGCGTCGATGAACATCACGCTCCGCGAGTTGATCGTCGACTTTGCCGGCGGCGTCCGCGGTGGCCGACCGCTCAAGGCGGTCATCCCCGGCGGATCGTCGACGCCGCTCCTGTTGCCGAACCAGCTCGACACCACCGCCAGCTTCGACGGTATCGCGAAGGCGGGGTCACTGCTTGGTTCCGCCGGGATTATCGTGCTCGATGACACGACCTGCATGGTGTGGCTCGCGGAGAACCTGCTGCACTTCTACCGGCACGAATCGTGCGGGAAATGCACACCCTGTCGGGAGGGGACCGACTGGCTGCTCAAGATCCTGCGCCGAATCGATCGCGGCGAAGGGCAGATGAACGACATCGATTTGCTCCTCGACGTGTCGGGCAATATCGCCGGCAAGACGCTCTGTCCTTTCGGCGACGCGGCGGCCACACCTGTGCTCTCGACCATCAAGCTCTTTCGGCAGGAGTTCGAGGCGCACATTCGCGAGGGGCGCTGCACGATTCGCTCGCCGTGGCGCGCGCGACAGGCGATGGCAGCGCATTGATGAGGGGAGGGCGTGCGGCCGCGGTCACGGACGGACCTGGAAGTCCCTAGGAGCGTGTCCGAGAAAGGGCAACACGCTCCTAGTAGGCCGGCTTCGCTGGCGGAATTTCGAGTGTTTTTGCGCGGCGCGCGTCACGCGACGCGCCTACTAGGAGCCCGTTCAGGGTTACTCAGACGGGCTCCTAGGATTCGGACGAGTCCTGAGGCCTCCGACCTTC
>JACPPN010000093.1 GCA_016190995.1 Acidobacteriota bacterium
ATCAACTCGAGCGCTACGCGACTGCCGAGTGAATGACAAACGACGTAGACATCGAGCGGCCAGCCTCCCGGCACGGGGAAGGTGTCGAGAAAAGCGGCAAGCAGGGCGCCAGCCTCGCGCGCCGGCTTGATTTCGAGGGGGTAGCTCAGGCCGGCTGCCGGTCCCCAACTCTTGTCTCCAGGCCAGAAAAATGGACACACCACGGGAAACCGGCCGGATGACTCGATCCCGCTCTTTGCCAGGAAGTCGTCGTATGAGATAGCCGCCGAGGCCTGCGTGTTGTTGTACCCGTGGATCAACAGCACAATTCTCGAGGCGGGCGGCAGTAGATCAAGCGGCTCCACGCGGCGTCGCATCGCGCCGCCACGGGGCGCGGCTCTCGCGCTCAATCGACAGAGCGCCATGTCAAGGTCGCCTGGGCTGCGTCCATGCGACGACCAGATCGCGTGCGACCGGGGCGAGGAAGCCGCCGAGAATCCCCAGCGGGAGCGCGGCGACAAGACCGCCGAACGCCGGCGTCCCGGCCGGACGATTGATCGTGACGCCGAGGACCGTCAGGACGTAGCTGATCGTGAAGGCGGCGAGCTGCATGTACAACTTCCATCGATAGCCGGCCGCAATCTGAAAGCCATCGATGCTGCGCTGGACCTGGTGCATGACGCGGGTGCGGGCGTCAACGAGCGCCTGGTAGTCGCCCGGGGCCTGCTGCTGCAACCGCTCCAGGTCCGCGCGCGTCTGGTTCGCCCGCTCGACGAGCACCCGCAAATCGTCCGGCTCGGCGATCGAGGCGAGACATCCGAGCAGATCACGATGTCGCGCCGGAAACTCCAGAACCAGCGCAGCGGCAGCATTCATTTGTCCCGCAAGCTGCTCGATGGGGAGATCGTAGAATGCGGCGCTCGAGCCGCTCGTCGCGAGGCGAACCAGATCCTGCCCAGCCCGCGCGTCATCCGGCTTGGGCGCGAGTTGCGATTCGCGACGGCGTTCGTGCAGCCACCCGCGGAGAAAACTCTCCTGAAACAGGCGGCGCACCGGGAAAAGATCCTTGACCGTCTGAATGATCGCCATGCTGACGACCCCGATTGCCGCCAGCGCTGTGACCACTCCGACGGCCCGGCTGGAAATCGCATCCGCGAACTGGGTGATTTCGGTCGTGAATTCCACGTCCCGCTCCTCCAACCGTCGTGAAGCCGGCCAGCCGTTGGCCGGAGAGCCAACTCTTTGGCCGGCCGGCGCGCGCATCACGCAAAGAACGGAGACGTTAGGATGGGAACGCCGACCGCTCAGCAAGATCGCGGCCGCCGCTTCAGCCCGCGTCATTCCTTGACGGCGACGACCAGGAGCATCGTCGCGAGAAACGCCAACAACGCACCGGTGCCGAAGGCGGCCGCCGGTCCGACCACGGTCCAGATGAAGCCGAACACGACGCTCGCCGCCAGCGACCCAATCCCGATCGCGGCGTTGTAAAGACCGAACGCGGTGCCGCGCAGGTGGGATGGAGCCAGATCGGCAACCAGCGCCTTCTCGGGGCCCTCCGTCAATCCAAAGAAGAGCCCATAGAACAGGAATAGCGCAACGACGGCAGACGCGGAGTCGGCAATTGCGAAACCACCATACACGAGCGCGTAGACGATCCAACCGGAACCGATCACGGTCCGCCGGCCCAATCGATCCGACAGCGCCCCTCCCCGCACCGAGCTGGCCGCTTTGACGATGTGCAGGGCGGCCCAGAGGAGAGGAATCCAGGCCGTGGCGACTCCGACCTGACTCAGGCGCAACAACAGGAACGCATCGGTCGAATTCCCGAGGGTGAAAACCAGGATGACGCCGAGCAACAGGTGGAAACGCCGTGGAAGAGCGCGCCACGCGCGCCGTTCGAGCATGGGTTTCGCCGCAGCCTGGGCCGCGCTCGAGGTGTGGCCGCGCACCTCCGGAACGAAGAACAGCAACAAGACCGCCAGCGCGCCGGGGATCGCCGTCAGGGCGAAGAGCGCGCGGTATTGCTCGGGATATGCCAGCAGAAAGAGCGATGCGAGGAGCGGTCCTACAACGGCGCCCGCATGATCCATACCCCTATGGAAGCCGTAGATCCGTCCGCGCGAGTTGCGCTCTGAGTACTCGGCCAGCAGGACGTCTCGCGGCGGCGTCCGAATCCCCTTGCCCAACCGATCGGTGAACCGCAGGAAGAGCACGTGATGCCACGACTGCACCAGGCTGATGAGCGGCCGCACACTCGACGACAACCCGTATCCGGCGATGACGATCGGCCGCTGCACGCGCCAGCGGTCCGACAGTGCGCCCGATGCGATCTTGAGGATGCTGTTGGCCGCTTCCGCGACCCCTTCGATGATGCCCAGCGACATGGCGCCGGCACCGAGGACGCGCGTCAGAAACAGCGGCAGGAGTGGATAGATGGCTTCGCTCGCCGTGTCGGTAAGAAAGCTGACCCAGCCGAGCAGCCACACGGGCCGCGGCAGACCGCGAAGCGGGGCGAGAAACCGGGGCGCCTGATTCGAGGCGCGCGAGAGTGATCGATCCGTCAAACTTTGAGGAAGATCCGCCGGCGGAACATCACCGCGAGCACGCCGAAGACCTGCACGGGGCCGTGCAACGCGGCGAACGGCTCGGTCGTCATTGCTGACCCTTCTGCTCGCCCTCGAGCCGCGTTTCCAAACCTACCGCAACGCCCACCCCATCGTTTCCTTGAAGAGCCAATAGACGCTGCGCCGGTCGGCGACTCATGACGTCTCGGGTGAACCGCCCGCGAAAGCTTAGGCCACGTCGATGAGGGGCGCAAGGCTGCGTCCGGCGGGAGGCTTCAAAACCGGGCCAAGGTTCCGGGACCGGGACCGAAAACACCTCTGCCGGTTCTACATTCGAAGGTTCGCGTTCCGAGTTCCAGGTGCCGCGTTGCAGACGCAGGGTCCACGTTCCAGTGCAGGTTCCACGTGCCCGGCGCGGGTTCCGGGTTCCGCGTTCCGGGTGCACGGGGCCAGCCAACGGTAAGCCAGACAGTTCGGGGGACCCGGCTGATACGATGGGTGCATGGCGGGCCCCCCTTTCGATGCGGTGCTCGTGATTTCGTTCGGCGGGCCGCGTGGCCGGTCGGAGATTCGGCCATTTCTCCAGAACGTGCTGCGCGGGCGCCGCATCCCGCCGGCGAGAATCGAGGAAGTCGCGCTTCACTACAACCTGTTCGGCGGCCTCTCACCACTTACCGAGCTGACGCTTCGACAGGCGCAAGGCCTGCAGGATCGGCTCGCCAGCGAAGGACCGCACGTTCCCGTCTACGTCGGGATGCGCAACTGGGCACCGCTCATCGAAGAAACGCTCAGAGAGATGGCTCGCCAAGGTACGCGACGCGCGGTCGGCTTCATCCTCGCACCGCACCGGTCATATTCGAGCTGCATGCAGTACCGGTTGAATGTCTTGGAGGCGCAGTGCGCGCTGAGGGCGAGCGGCCTCGTGCCACCCGAGATTACCTATGTCGGCGACTGGCACACGCACGCGAAATTCATTGCCGCGAACGCGCAGCACCTCCGTGAGGCGCTCGAGAGACTGCCGCAGAGCGCGCAGCGCGAGGCGAGAGTTCTGTTCACGGCCCACAGCGTGCCATGTGCCATGGCAGAGCAGTACCACTATCCCGACCAGATCCGCGAGTCGGCCGCAGCCGTCGCATCGAAGGCGGGCATCACGAGCTGGGATGTCGTCTATCAGAGCCGCAGCGGTCGCCCGGAGGACCCCTGGCTCGGCCCCGACATCGTGGAGTACCTCCGGAACCTGGGACCGAGCGGAATGGACGCGGTGGTGGTCGCTCCCATTGGCTTCGTCTGCGACCACATCGAGGTCTTGTACGACCTCGACCATCAGGCGGCCGGGGCGGCGCGGGAAATTGGCGTCACGATGTCACGCGCCGAGACCGTCAACGACGACCCGCTCTTTATCGACATGATGGCAGACGTCGTTCGCGCCACCTGGAGCCGTTATGCGAATGGCCGTCCGCTGCCGATCCGCGTATCCGATTCCGTGCCACGCGAGCTGCCGCCGCCGGTCCGCCCCAAGTGAGGCGCGTATCTCCGCCTGACGCCCGCCGCGCGACGATGCGCCTCGCCCCGCCGGGCGATGCAATGAGCTGAATCAATTGATCTCATCGATCCAAAGCCTTCACCGCGGAGGGCACCGAGAGCGCGGAGGAATTGCCTGGTTTCCCCGGTCTCCGCGTCTTCCGCGAGCTCTGCGGTAACAGCTTTGACGCCGGATTCAGGATGAAGAAATCGGGATTACAATCAGGTATCAACCCAATGGCATGAAGAGTCCTCACCGCGGAGGAGCACGCGGCGATAGGGAATCAGACTGATGAATCGAGAGTCCGGGGACGGCAAGATGACCGACGACAAAGATCGCGCGCAGCCGCCGCTCGTCGAGCGCCGGCAACGATTCATTCGGCGGCAGATCGACCAGAAGAAGGCCTCGGTCAACGTGCGGTTCGGAGGCATGAGCCCGCATGGTGCCGGTCCGCCGAATCGTCATGGGATGCCGACGATTCCAACCGGGCAGCATCTCGTCAGCAACTGGCCGGTGCTCGATCTCGGCGACGTCCCCGACATCCCGCTCGACCGATGGCGCCTCGAGGTAGGCGGTCTCGTCGAGAGTCCGGTGATCTTGACCTGGGATGAGCTCATGAAGCTGCCGCAGGTGGAGGACGTCAGCGACTTCCACTGTGTGACGACCTGGAGCCGGCTCGACAATCACTGGAAAGGCGTGCGGTTTCGCAC
>JACPPN010000094.1 GCA_016190995.1 Acidobacteriota bacterium
CCTTCATGGTTCCCATCTCGATGCCGCCAAATGCGATCGTCTACGGCACGGGCCTGGTGCCGCTGGTGTCCATGATGTAGTTCGGCGCGGTGCTCTCGCTGCTCGGCGTGCTCGTCGTGATGGCCGGGTTGCGCGTGCTGTGCCCGCTCTTCGGCTTCGTGTGATGAGAAGGGGAGGATCGCGAAGGTGCGAGGAGCAGTCCGCCAATCTGGGGCCCCCGCCGCGCGGCGTGTGCGCGGCGGGGCAGAAATCATGAATAACGAAAGCCTGGCAACCAACGCGGTCATCGAATTCGTGACCGGAACGACCCTGGACCGCATTCCAGGAGAAGCCCTTTCCCTCGCCCGGCAGGCGGTGACCGATGGACTCGGCGTCATCCTGGCGGGTTCGACGACGCGGGGCAGCTCGATCCTCCGCGACTACGTCCGGAACACCGGCGGCGTGCCGGAAGCGACGATCCTGGGCGCGGAGGTGTTTCGAAGCGGCCCGGCCGCGGCCGCGCTCGTCAACGCCGCTGCGGGCCACGCCATGGATTACGACGACACGCAGCTCTCATCGACGCCCGACCGCATTTTCGGGCTCCTCACGCACCCCACGGTGCCGCCCCTCAGCGCGGCGCTCGCGCTCGGCGAGCGCCTGGGCGCGTCCGGGAGCCGCGTGCTGGAGGCGTATCTGGTCGGCGTCGAAGTCGAGTGCAAGCTGGTGGAGGCCATCGATCCAAGTCACTACAGGAACGGCTTTCATACGTCCAGCACCCTGGGCACCTTTGGTGCCGCAACGGCTGCCGCCAAGCTGCTCGGCCTCGACGCCGAGGCGCTGGCGAATGCGCTGGCGATCGCCTCGAGCACGTGCTCGGGCATTCGCGTTAATTTCGGGACGATGACCAAGCCGTTGCACGTGGGGCGAGCCGCACAGAACGGCGTCATCGCCGCCGAGCTCGCCGCGCGCGGGTTCACGGGAGGCGCCCACGCGCTGGACGGCCCCTGGGGCTTCTTCCGTGTGTTCGGGTTCGGCAGGGACTTCGAGCCCTCACGCCTCATCGGCGCGCTCGGGAACCCGTACACGATCGTCTCGCCAGGCGTGTCGATCAAACCGTATCCCTGCGGATGCCTCGGCCATCCGAGCATGGACGCGATGCTGAAGCTCGTCGTGGACCACGACATCAAACCGGAACAGGTCAAGGCCATCCGCCTGCGTGCCGGGTCGAACATCCTGAACCCGCTGCGGTATTCGATTGCGACGACCGAGCTCGAGGCGAAGTTCTGTCCCGCCTTCATGCTGTCCAGCATCGTCCTTCGGCGCAGAGCCGGCATTCGCGAGTTCACCGACGCGTTCGTGGGCTCAGCGCCCGTTCAGGACATGATGAGGAAGGTGACGACGGTTCTGGACCCGGCAATCGAGGCGCGCGGGGTCGACAAGATGCGCAGCAGGGTCGAGGTCGATCTCGTCGACGGCCGCACGCTCGCGCGGGAGGCCGACGAGCGCTATCGCGGTGGCCCCGAGGACCCGTTCACCCGCGAGGACCTTCGCGCGAAGTTCACCGAGTGCGCGGAGCTCGTCCTGGATCGCGAGGCCATCGAGCAGGCCTTCGAGCTCATTGGATCGGTCGATCAGCTGCCTGATATCCGGGTGCTCGTCAATGTCCTGACCGGCGGCGTCACCGGCGTGCCGTCGGCTGTGCCGGCAGTACGATGCCAATGAGGCGCGTGTAGAAACGCCGATTCGTATGCCGGAAGCGTGATCGTCCACCGCGGCGCATTGGGAGCCGCGGCCGTGGACCGCACCGAAAGAATCCCTATCTCGAGGCGGAACTGGAAGACGTGGCCGACGTCTTCAGCAGCACCCTTCCGGCCAGTGCGCCCGTCCGTTGTCCGCCGTCGACGACGACCTGGCCGTTGACGAGAACGACGTCGATCCCCTCAGGATACAGATCCGGTTGAAGGACCGTGGCGCGATCTGCCAGCCGGTCGTAATCAAAGACCACGACGTCGGCGTAGTAGCCTTCCCTAAGGAGCCCCCTGTCGCGCAGCCCGACGATCTGCGCCGGCAGACCGGAATTGGAGCGGACGCCAGAGGCGAGCGAAATCGTCTGCTTGTCACGAGCGTAGTGCGACAGCTTCCGCACGAAGGCGCCGTAGGAACGAGGATGCTGGCCCGGCTCGGTCCGCATCGAAATCGTTCCGTCGGTCGAGGTGGCGGTGTAGTCCTGTCGCATGTAGTTCTCGACGTCAAACGGGTGACCGCCCATGGAACGGAAACGCACCGCGTGCGGATTTGCCGCCGTACCATGATCCAGAGCGAGCTTGAAGAGCGCATCGACGGGAGTGACCTTCCAGGTCGCAGCCACCTCTTGCAGGGACTTCCCAACGAGGGTGGCGTCGAACGGGGCGCTGACGATGATGATGCGATCCGCCCCGCCTTTCTTGCGAATGTAGTATTCGTGATCCTTGATCAGGAGCGGACCGAATCGGGGGTCGCTCAGATTCTTTCGCAGGTTTTCGCGGAAGTTGTCGAAGACCCCATCTTGCGACCACTTCGGATCGTCTCGTCCCCCCTTGTAGTCGGTCCCGGGCGCAGCAAGCGCCCATGGAAGAATCATCGTATGCGACCCACCGCCGAAGGTCTCGTACGGGTACTGGTCGAAATAGACCTGGACCCCTTCAGCCCTGGCGCGATTGACCTGGATCACATCAGCAGCCGACCAGCCCCATGTGTCCGTCCCCTTGGTCTTGATGTGCGATCCGACAACCCGGATTCCCGTCTCCCGCCCAATCCGGATCGTCTCGGCAGTTCCTTGAGGGCCGAATGTCGGCATCCGATCCACCATGCTGGGATACTGCCACTGCGGGAGCGGGGACTGGGTTCGCTGATGTGAGAAGTAGAACCCATCGTAATCCGCGACCACTCGCGCCAGAGCGATGATTTCCTCCGTCTCGCTGAACCGCGCCGGGCGGTACTCGGGACCGGCGCCGAGGCCCCACGCGCCCTGCTTCATGCCCTCGCGCGCCAGCTCGATCATCTTGCTCACCTCCGCCGGTGTCGCCACACGTTCGGCTCCACCCATGACGCGGCGCCTGACGGTGCTGTGGCCGACCATCGGGACGAAGTTGACGCCGATTCCCAGCTTCCTCAGGTCCGCAATTTCATCGGAAAGCGGCCACCGGATGTTGCGCCCGTCGGCCCCCCCGACGACAGTGGTGATCCCCTGGGCCACCAGATTGTGCGCCTTGCGCGGCTCCAGCTCGCCACCCGCCAGTTCGCGATCGGCATGACTATGGAGATCGATGAACCCCGGGACCACGAACCGGCCGGTCGCATCGATCACCCGCCGCGCGGTTGCGCCTGAAAGAGAGCCGACCGCGACGATGCGGTCGCCACGAATGGCGACATCTGCTCGGAAGTCCGGGTTGCCCGTGCCGTCCAGAATGCGACCTCCGCGAATCAGGACATCGAACTCCTGCCCCGCCACGGACCTCGGTATCGCCAGAACCAGGCCCGTTACGATGATGGTTCCTGCACGTTTGAAGGCTGTGCTGATCATCTCGCTCCTCTCCCAGGGTGTTCTGAGGATTTCCGCAGCGCACAGCATACGGCCCCGCGGTGTGGCCGTTCTGTAACAGATCGGCAATTACGTACGATCTGCTTCTTGCGACAGCCACTGCAAGAAGAATCAATTGTGGCGGTGTGGGCACCCTTGTGCTACAAGATGCGAAATCACAGCGCCTTCGAGCTGGGTCAGCAAATCAAGAGGACTACCCGTCCGGGTTTGAGATTCACCTGACCGACGGGGCTTTGCGAGCGCGCTATCACAACCCGCCGGGACGACCTGAACTGATGAAGGCCGGTGAAATCTATGCGTTCGAAATTGGACCGTTCCCGATGGCGATTGTCCGAGCCGAGGGTTAGCGGGCAGGTCGGCGCCACGACTTGGCTCCGCCAGCGCTCGCGCTTCCTCGCGGGACTGTTCGCCGCGGCGCTGACGGGAGTCTTCGCCTTTTCCGTCCGAGCGCAGGACGGCTACGACTACTACAGCTTCACCGCGGAGATCACCTGGCGGGGAAGCCAGGCCCTCGAGATCTGCAATAGCCTCTTCGTCGGAGGCCGCACGGTGGACCAAATCTACGGTCAGGAGCTCGCGGGGCTCGTTCCAGGCGCCAGCGACGCGATGCCTCGTTCTCGGGTGGAAATCGACGAGCGCCTGAAGATCGTTGCGGTGGGCGTCGGAGGGAACGATGCGGTTCCCCCCATGAGGGCTGCGTACCGCGAGGGATTCGGGTGTGTGGTCATGGCCCCGCACCAGACCGCCGGCGACATTGACAAGCTGCCGCTGCTCCAAATGGCGCCGCCTCCGGGCGATCCGGCGGCCACCCCCTGGCCCGATGGCGACCGCGCGGAGCAGAGGCCGCTTCCGCCTGACGTGGACCGGGCTGCCTTGGATGCGGCCGGGAATTGGGCCTTTGATCGGGCGAGTCACGGGGGCCACGCCGGCCAAGTCACCCTGAGCCTCCTCGTGGTCCACCGCGGACACATTGTCTACGAGCGGTACGCGCCGGGTGTCGACCGACACACCCGCACGCGCACCTGGTCGGCGGCCAAGAGCATCACGTCCACCCTCGTTGGGATCGCGGTTGGCAAGGGGCTCCTGAAGCTGGACGAGCCGCTGCCCTTCGACTGGCCCCCAAAGACGCAAGGCGCCCCGGATCCGCGCAAGCGCATCACGCTTCGCCACGTGCTGCACATGTCCAGCGGCCTCTATCCGGTGGACAACGACCACCAGGAGGCCCTGGGCTCGTACCTCTCCTACTTCGGCGGCTGGAATTCAGCCGATCACGCTCGGGATCGGGGACTCATTCGCGAGCCGGGAACCGTCTGGGACTACGAGAACTACGACACGCTCCTCGTCGTGCTCGCTCTCAAGACTGCGCTCGGCGACCAGAAGACGTACCTGGAGTGTCCCCGCAGGGTCCTGTTCGACCGGATTGGGATGCGGAACACGCTCGCCAGCGTGGATCGCTTCGGCAACTACGTGCTCAGCAGTCAGGTCTACACGAACGCCCGCGACCTGGCGCGGTTGGGGCTTCTCTATTTGAACCGGGGGAAGTGGAACGGCGAGCAGGTGCTCCCGGAGCAGTGGGTCGACTTCGTTCGGACGCCGGCGCCGTCCACCCGCCGGAGCGGCAATCAGTACGGCGGGCACTGGTGGCTCGTGCCGGACGCACGGACCGACCTGCCGCAGGACGCCTACACCGCCTCTGGTGCCCGCGGGCAGTTCGCCATCGTTGTGCCCTCCTACGACCTGGTGGTCGTCCGGCGAGGTCTGGACTCGAGGAGAGGGGGCGAGGGACTGTCGAACTGGGATCTGCTGAGAGAGGTTCTCAAGGCCTTCCCATCCCGCCGTGGCGGTGCGAAGCTTGTGGCAACCGCGCCGGAGTAGGCAGCCCCGGGTGAGCCTCCCGATCCCGTGCGGGCAGTCTTCATTGCCTGTCGAGATCGCGCACCAGTAAATCACGCCTCGAGCGTGTCGCTCAGAACCTCCTCGTTGGGCTCCAGGCCCAGGCCCGGTGCGTCCGGGAGCGTGACCCATCCTCTTTCAGGGACCGGCGGGTTCTTGTAGATCAGCATCCCGGTCATCCACATCAAGTAGTGGAACTCCACGCGCCAGCCGTTCGCGACGGCGGCGATCAGATGAGCATTGTGATGCGGCCAGCCTCCGCCGTTGGCCACCGGGACGTTCAGGGCTTGAGCCATGTGCGCCACCTTGACGGCCTCGGTATAGCCGCCCACCCAGCACACGTTGGGCTGGATGATGTCCACGGCCCGGTGCATCAGCAGCTCGAGGTGGCGCCACTTGTGGCCCTCGTTCTGGCCCGCGGAGATCGGGATGGTCGTGCTTCGGCGAAGCTCGGCGAGCAGACGGGCGTCATTCCCATGTAGCGGCTCCTCGAACCACGTGATCCCCAGAGGCTCCACCCTGCGACAGAGCTCTCTGGCCCGCGGAAGGTCGAACAGGTAGTTCGCATCGATCATCAGGTCGGGGCCATCGCCAATCGCCTCTCTGACCGCACGCACACGCACGGCATCTTCCCGCACGTCTGTTCCGCCGGCGATGCCCACGACCATTTTCAGCTTGTCGTGTCCGTCACGGACCATCATGCGCGCGACCTCGACGAGCTGATCCCGGTCGTAGTCCAGCAGACCAAACGTGACGTACGCCTCGACCCGCTGCCGATATCCGCCGAGCAGGCGCCAGACCGGCGTTGCCAGACTCTTTCCCTTGATGTCCCAGACGGCGAGGTCAATCGCGCTGACCGCGGAGCTCCAGGCCCCGGTTTGCGCTCTCGGATTCAGCTCTCGAAGCAGGTCGTGCCAGAGCCGCTCGTGGTCCAGCGCGGACTTCCCGATTAGCAACGGCGCGGCCTCCCGGTTGATCAGCTCGCGAGTCGCGAACTTCTGGATTCTCCCCGTCAACCCGTACCCCGTGATACCCGCATCGGTCTCCACCCGCACGAACACGATGCTCCACGGGATCGTCTCGCGAAGCAGCGGAACGGCGATCTGCAGGCGGTGGACCGTGGCCTCGACCCTCGTGATCTTCATCGGCGGCTCTCCAATCGGCTTCGACGCGCGGCTTCGTGGGCATCAATCGGGGCGCCGACCTCAGTCCGGCGCGTCCGAGCATACCGTACGCGTCTTCCTCGGCTAGGAGTGTGTCCGAGAAATGGGTGACACACTCCTAGAAGGCTGGCTGCGCCAGCAGAATTCCTAAGGTTTTTGCGCGAAGCGCGCAGCGCGACGCGCCTACTAGGAGCCCGTTCACGGTTACTCAGACGGGCTCGTAACGAAGCTTCGCCTCAAACCGCCGAGTGAAGGCCCCG
>JACPPN010000095.1 GCA_016190995.1 Acidobacteriota bacterium
CTCTGTGGTGAATCAGGGGTTTTTCAGCCGTCCTGCTAGTCCCGAATCCCGAGCCCCCAGGTCCCGAGCCCTTGCCTCCCCTGCCCGTTCGGTCTAAGATCCTCCAAGAATCTGAGTTCCCTGCTTTGTGCGTGATGGTTCGGGGGCTCGTTTGAGCCAACGTTACATCTAAGAGAATCGCGACGCCGCGCCGTGTGCACGCCTCCGAGGGAGGAAGCCTGACGCGCGGTTTACTCAGAGCGATTCCACCTGCTTTACGCAGGTTCATCCGACCTCCCCACACGGCAAAGCGGGGCCTTTCCTTTTTCCCCTCTAGTGTCCTGTCCCCGTAATTCGTGGCTTAGATCCCGGAGCGCGGCGCCCGGATGGCAAGGCGCGAGGAGCGCGCAAATCGGGAATTTGTAAGCGACGAGCAACGCAGCCAGCCGGGATGCCCCGTCCGGGAGCTAAGTCACGAATTACGGGGACAGGACACTAGGTTTTCCGTCACGTCCGGGTGGCGCCACAGCGCCGGGCCGACCGTCGATTGCGGCCTTCACCCTGGGGCGTTCGGCAAGGGATACGCATGGACGCGTTCTTCTACGTCGTCAACTTTCTGGTCACGGTTGTCGCCGCGACTGCGGTTTTCGCCTTCTGGGTCGCAAACCGGAAACGGATTGCCGCCGAGACGGTCGGCCGGGCCGAGGAGCAGGCGCTCAAGATCCTTCACGATGCCGAGCGCGAGGCGGAAGCCAAGAAGAAAGAGGCCCTCCTCGAAGCCAAGGAGCAGGCGCATCAGATCGCCCTCGACGCAGACCACCTGTTACGGGGCCGGCGCCAGGAGGTCGCCACGCTCGAGCAGAGCCTGGCGGAAAGGACGCGGTCCCTCGCGGATCGCCTGTCGACCTGCGATCGTGCCGAAAAGGACTTGCGAATCCGCGAGCAGAGCCTCGCCGACCGGGAGAAGTCGACCGCCGCGGCGGCAGCGCGCTACGAGCAACTGGTCGCGGACCAGCAGCGCGAGCTGCAGCGGGTCGCCGGCCTGACCAGCGACGAGGCCAAGGAGCTCTTGCTTCGCCAGATGGAGGCTGATGCGCGCCGCGACGCGGCCAACCTCGTCAAGCGCCTCGAAGCCGAAGCTCGGGAACAGGCGGCCGCCCGTGCGCGGCAGATCGTCACCGAAGCGATTCAGCGCAGCGCGGCGGAGCACGCGATCGAGACCACGGTCTCGGTCGTGGACTTGCCCAGCGACGATCTGAAAGGGCGCATCATCGGGCGCGAGGGCCGGAACATTCGGGCGTTGGAGGTGGCGACCGGCGTCGAGTTGATCGTCGACGACACACCCGGTGCGATCATCCTGTCCAGCTTCGATCCGTACCGGCGCGAGATCGCGCGCCAGGCCATCGAGCGCCTCATCGCCGATGGCCGCATTCATCCGGCCCGCATCGAAGAAGTGGTCGACAAGGTCAAGGCGGAGATGGAGGAGGCGGTCCGCCGCGAAGGCGAGGGCGCCGCGTTCGAGCTCGGGTTGTACGACATGCACCCGGAGATCTACCGTCTGATGGGGCGGCTGAAGTACCGCACCAGCTACGGGCAGAACGTGCTGAACCACTCCAAGGAAGTGGCGTTCCTGGCCGGTGTGATGGCGCGCGAGGTCGGGCTCGATGCGCACGTCGCGGTGCGGGCCGCCTTCATTCACGACATCGGCAAGGCCATCGATCGTGACTTACAGGGAACGCATCTCGAGCTGGGAATCGACTTCCTCAGGAAGCACGGGGAGAGCGAAGCCGTGGTTGCCGCGATGGCGGCGCACCACATGGACATCGACTGGCCCTCGCTCGAGGCGATGATCGTCCAGGCCGCCGACGCGATATCCGCCGCGCGACCGGGCGCCAGACGCGACATCCTCGAGTCCTACGTCAAGCGTCTCGAGAAGCTCGAGGGCATCGCCGATTCGTTCAACGGCGTCTCGAAGGCGTTCGCCCTGCAGGCGGGACGCGAGATCCGCATCCTCGTCGAGAGCGAGAAGATCACCGACGAGGAGGCCGTCTGGCTCTCGAAGGACATCGCGCGCCGCATCGAGAACGAGCTCGAATATCCCGGCCAGATCAAGGTGACGGTCATCAGGGAGACGCGGGCGGTCGAGTTCGCACGATGACCGTGCGGATCGAGGAGCGCGCGGCGGACGTCGCCCTGCTCGATCGCACGGCAACGGTCGACCAAGCCGGCGAGCGCCGGCTCATCGAGTGGATTCGCGCGCACGTCCCCTCGTCGAGCGAATCGATCCTCGTCGGCGTCGGGGACGATGCCGCCGTCCTGAGGCCGGAGCGAAACGCCCTCCAGATCGTGACGATGGACGCGCTGGTCGAAGGCGTACACTTCGATCGGCGCTTTACGTGGCCAGCCGACATCGGGCACAAGGCTCTTGCGATCAATCTGAGCGACGTCGCGGCCATGGGAGCGGCACCGCGCAACGCGTTCCTGTCGCTGTTGCTTCCACCGCACATGACGTGCGGCGACTTCGAGGATCTCGTCGGATCGTTTCTCGCGGCCGCCGCCCGGGAGCACGTCGGTGTCGCGGGGGGCAACATCAGCCGCTCCCCCGGACCGCTCGTCGCCGATGTGACGGTGATCGGTCAAGCGCGTCCGCGCCGCCTGTTGACGCGCGGCGGGGCGCGCGCCGGCGATGAGCTCTACGTCACCGGAAGCATCGGGAGCGCCGCGGCAGGGCTCGAATGGCTCCGCGCGTATGGACGCCCCGTAGACGTCGAAGACGCACTCATCGTTGCCGGCGAGATGAGTGGCCCCCTGAGACGTTTCCTTCGGCCCGACGCGAGGGTCAGGCTCGGATCGCTCATCGGGCGGAACCGAGCGGCCAGCGCCTGCGTCGATCTGAGCGACGGCCTTGGCGACGCGGTCCGCCAGCTCGCCTCGGCGAGCGGCGTGGGCGTCGTGCTGGACGCCGGCGCGCTGCCGATCGAGCCGGCGGTTCGGACGTGGTTCGAGCGGCACGGCCGCGATCCGGTTGCCGCCGCCTCGGCCGGCGGCGAGGACTACGAGCTGCTCGTCGCGGTGCCTCCACGCGCACGACCGCGTCTGGAGGCAGTCGGCAAGCTCGCGCGCGGCGTGGCCCTCACGCGGATCGGGGTCGTCACGCGCGAACCTCAACTCGTGATGCGCTGCGAAGATCGAGACGGATCGATTGCGCAGGGTTTCGCCCATTTCTGAGCGCTGGGGCATGCGTCGCACCGGGGCCCTTCGCGGCGGCTCGGCATGATTCGATTCACGCCCGCCACGGTCCGGAGATGGCTGAGCGCTTTGCTGCACATCGACGACGCGCCCCGCCGCACCGCTGCGGCGTACGCGCTCGGCGTCTTCTTCGGTTTTTCACCCTTTCTCGGTCTACACACGGTGTTGGCGCTCGCCTGCGCCTTCGCCCTGAAGTTGAACCCGGTCGCGGTGCTCCTCGGCGTCTACTCGAATCTGCCGTGGATCATCGCCCCGTACTACGCCTTCGCGACGGCCGGCGGCGCAATGCTCCTCGGCGTCGCGGCGCCGCTGGACCTGGGGGACAGGCTCCGCACGGTGCTGGCGCACTGGCCCATCGAGGACAAGTTCTGGCAGTTGACGAGCCTGCTCCGTCCGCTGCTCTGGCCGTATCTGGTCGGATCGACGCTATCGGCGGCGCTTCTGGCGGGGGTGGCCTTTCGAGTGGCCCTGACGTTCATCGTGGCGAGCCGGCACCATTCGCGCGCCAGGCTGGACAAACGGTCCTGAGGTTGCCGTCCTCGCGATCGCTATGATCCTGACCAACTCGCTGAAGCGGAAAATCGCCGCAACGGTCGGGGCCGCGGTCGGCTTCGCCTGGTTGTACCAGGTGACCATCTTCGACTCGCAGTACGCGGCGCGCCAGGCCGCCTTGCAAGAGACGGCGGCGACCCCGGCGCCGGGCGCGCGCCTGCGCTTCACTGCGACCGCGTACTGCAAAGGCACGACCACCGCCTCGGGCATCTCCGCCCGCACGGGCATCGCCGCGGCCGATCCCGACCTGCTTCCCGTCGGCTCCGTCGTCCAGATTTCCGGGGTGGGAAACGCGTACAACGGCGTCTACACGATCATGGACAGCGGGCCCGCCGTCCGGGGCCGCGAGCTCGATCTCTACATGTGGAACTGCAAAGAGGCGGTGGAGTTCGGCAGCCGCCGGGTGCTCATCACGGTGCTTCGACTCGGGTGGAATCCGCGTGCGAGCACGCCCGAGACCGTCGATCGAATGTTCCGCCAGCGCGAAAAGGCGGTTCCGTCCCGCGCGATCACGATCGACGGCGCGGCGCCCGCAGCATCTCAGACGACACCGGAGAAGTGAGCCAAAGGCATCAACCCAAAGCGCTGACCCGGGAGGGCGCCGAGATCGCGGAGTCAACGTGTGAATGAATCAACGCGTGGCGGCCCTCGGCCCCGTCAGCTCCTGCTCCTTGTATTGCAGTTGATACAGCCTGTAGTAGATGCCTCGCCGGGCGAGCAGTTCCTGGTGACTGCCCGATTCGCGCAGGTGGCCTTTGTGCAGCACCAGGATCTTGTCCATGTCCTGGATGGTCGAGAGGCGGTGCGCGATTGCGATCGTCGTGCGGCCGGCCATCAGGACGTGCAGGGCATCGCGAATCAGGAGCTCCGTTTCCGTGTCGACGCTGGAAGTGGCTTCGTCGAGCACGAGGATGCGCGGATTGAACGCGAGCGCCCGCGCGAAGGAGAGCAGCTGCTTCTGGCCGACCGACAGGGTCGCCCCGCGCTCGGCGACCTGGCTCGCAAATCCCTGCGGCAGACGGCCGATGAACTTGTCCGCGTGCACGGCCGCCGCCGCGCGGGCCACGGCCTCGTCCGTAATGGCGTGGCTGCCGAGGCGAACGTTCTCGGCAATCGTGCCCGAGAACAGGTGCACGTCCTGCAAGACGAGGCTGAAGAGCCCCCGGAGGTCGTGGAGATCGAGCTCGCGGATGTCGGTGCCGTCGACCAGGATGCGACCGCGCGTCACGTCGTAGAACCGGAGCAGCAGGCTGATGATGGTCGACTTCCCCGCCCCGGTGGCGCCGACGATTCCCACTCGCTGGCCGGGCGCGACGTCGAACGACACGTCGCGCAGCACGAACTGATCGCCGGCGTACGCGAACCAGACGCCCTCGAAGGCTATCCCTCCCGGCGGACGTGCGTCGATGGCCGATGGTTTGGCCACGCGGCGCGCGGGAGCGGCCGGGCTCTGGATTTCGACCCTGGTATCGAGGAGCGTGAAGATCCGCTCGGACGAGGCCATCGCCGCCTGCAGCATGTTGAACTTCTCCGACATGTCGCTGATCGGGCGGAAGAAGCGCGTCGAATACTGCAGAAACGCGACGAGCGATCCGAGCGTCAGGGTCCCGGCCAGAACCCAGCCGCCGCCCCACCAGATGATCAGCGAAGCCGCAATCGCGCCGACCACCTCGATGGCCGGGTAGAACACCGCGTAATAGAAGATCGAATCGAGGTTCGCGTCGCGGTGTCGCCGGTTGATCTCGTCGAACCGGCGAAACTGCGCCGCCTCCCGCCGGAACAGTTGTACCGTCGACATTCCCGTGAGATTCTCTTGCAGAAACGCGTTGATGCGCGCGATCCAGGTGCGCACGGTCCGGTACGAGTCGCGGACGTTGCGGCGGAACCACTGTGTCACGACGACGATCAGCGGCAGGACCGAGAAGGCGACGAGCGCCAGGCGCCAGTCCATGACGAGCAGGACGATCATGATGCCGGCGAGCGTGAAGATGTCGCCGAACACGGCCACCACGCCGCCCGTGAACAGGTCGTTCAGGACATCCACGTCGGTGGTGACGCGCGTCATCAGGCGGCCGACGGGATTGCGATCGTAAAAGCGCAGATCGAGCCGTTGGAGGTGCTCATAGATCTGCATGCGCAGGTCGAACATGATGCGCTGCCCCGTCAGCTGCATCACGTACGTCTGCGCGTATTCGAGCGCGAACGATCCCAGCAGAATGACCAGGAACGCCGCCGCGATCCTGTTCAGACCCTGCAGATCTCCGTTCGCGATGTACCGATCGATGGCGATCTTCGTCAGGTAGGGCTGCGCGAGCTGCAGCACGGCCCCCGCCACGATGGCGGCCAGCGAGATCGCGACCTGCCCGCTGTACGGGCGCAGGTACGTCAGCAGCCGCCGCATCAGGCGGGCGTCATATGCCTTGCCCAGGACTTCTTCTTCGTGGAACGACATCGTGAACGGACTAAACCCGGGTCCGGCTAAAGCCGGACACTACGACTGAGAACGCTCCGGTCCGGCCGACGCCGGATGCTACAACCGATGAAGTCCGGCTGAAGCCGGACGCGACGAGCGTGCGTTCAGCCAGCCCAGCACCCAGCACTTCAGCACTTCGCACGCCGCACGGTTACTCATGTCCCCCGACGTGCGCACAGGACTCGGGACCCGGAGCACTTACAGAGCGTTGCAGAACGAAGTGACGACGTCGCGGGTGGCGCCGGACGGGGCCGCCCCGCCGGCCCGGAGGGCCGTCCCCCGTGGCAAGGGCTTTTCGGCCCGAGGACCGGTGGGGCCCCCAGCGCGTGAGCCAACAGTAGAATCATGGCCGACCGCCTAAATCACGCGCTGGGGACCCGACCGGTGGGGCTGTCCGGCGACAGGACCCGCCTGTTTGTCACTTCGTTCTGTAATGCTCAGTAGCACTCGGCACCGGACGTTATGCTTCTTCCAGCTCCTCCTCGAGCAACTGTTTTCGGTACAGCTCCGCGTACAGGCCATCGTGCGCCACGAGCTCGTCGTGCCGACCGCGCTCGACGATGCGGCCGTCCTGAAGAACGAAGATCTGATCCGCGTCCCGCACCGTGGAGACGCGATGCGAGACGACGATCGACGTCCGCTGGCGCATGAACACCTTCAAGCGCTCGAGTATCTCCTCCTCCGTGTACGTATCCACCGCCGACAGGGCATCGTCCAACACGAGGATGCGCGGGTCGATCGTGAGCGCGCGTCCCAGCGCCGCTCGCTGTTTTTGACCGCCCGACAGGGTGATGCCGCGCTCCCCCACCATCGTGTCGTAGCCTTTGGGGAACTCGTCGAGATCCTTGTCGAGGCGGGCGATCGCCGCGGCGCGCCTGACGCGCTCCTCGATCGTGGCGGGCGCATCCGTGACGGGGGCACCGAGCGCGATGTTGGCCGCAATCGTATCGGAGAAGAGGAACGGCTCCTGCGCGACGAACCCGATGGCGCCCCGCAGGATCGCGAGCGGGATCTCCCGCACGTCCACGCCGTCAATGAAGACGGCGCCCGGTGGCGGCTCGTGCAGGCGCGGCAGGAGCGAGATGAGCGTCGATTTCCCCGAGCCGGTCGCGCCGACGAACGCGACCGTCTGGCCGGGCTCGATCGTGGCGGTGATGTGATCGAGCACCGTTCGTCCGTCGTACGCGAAGACCAGGTCGCGGAACTCGATGCGGCCGGCGAGCGGCGGCGGCGAGGTGAAGAGTGGCCGGGCTTCCGCGTCGGTGATGGACGGGAGCGTATCGAGGACCTCGAGCATGCGCTTCCACGACGCCATCC
>JACPPN010000105.1 GCA_016190995.1 Acidobacteriota bacterium
CAGATCCTCGTCGATTTCAACAGCGATAACTTTGCGGATTCGCCCAACCCGCAGACGGTGACGGTCTGCGCGTTTACCGGACCGTTCGACTTCACAACCAACACGTACTATCTGAACGTCCGGCTCGTGCGCAATTCGCCAACCGCCGATCCCCGGTTCTACGGCTTCAAGGTGTGCGACGGCAGCGGAAGCTGCGTGGTTGACGCAAACTGAGATCGAGCCGCCGGTGATCGGGCCCGCGGGGTGTCTGCCGCGGCCATACGATTGCCATGCTGGAGCCGCACCGCAACGTGCGGCTCCTCTCGTTTTTCTTGTGTTGATTCCCGACGAACGGCGACGCGCCTTTCGTGACTGGCGCGGCCGCGAAGCTGTGCCTCAAACCGTCTAGAACAGGGCGAACCGGCGCATCTTCGCTGCTAGGCGGGCTCGCGATGGGTGACCGAAGCCTGCCGTTCGGCGAGGAACCCCGGCGCGAGCCGGCCGAACCGTTCGAGCAGTTGGGCATGGCGCGCGAACAGTGCGATGTTCAGCACCGCCAGCACGACGGTCGCATCGACGAGGGTCACGCCGCGCGGTACGGCATAACCGAGTCCCTCACTCAATCCATAGAACAGGTTGAGATTCAACGCGAACACGGCGCTGATCATCCAGAACAGCGGTCGGTATGGCGGCCACCTGGCCGCAGCCAAGGCCACGAGCGGGAGCGCGAGATAGAGATGATTCTCGTGCACCTGGGCGCTCAGCACGTAGTACGCGTGCACGAGAAAGCCGCCGACCGCGGCCGCATGCACGAGGTCCCGCATCATCCGATGACGCCAGAGCGTCCATGCCCAGACTGAGAGAACCAGCAGAAGCCCGATGACGCGCGGATTGGGATATCCGAGCTCCGTCACCGTCGAAATCGCCAGAATTCTCACGTGCATGGTCCATGCGGTCAGGGCCCCGAGCGATGGCGTGGCGTAGACTGCGCGCATCACATACGTGACGACCCACCACAGGTTCGCGGCGTAGCCGGACAGCATGTCGTGCCGGCCGAGCGACACGAGCGCCTGCGCCATGTTTCGACCGCCGCCGGCGACGGCCACCGGAGCCACGACGACAATCATCGTCGCGACGAGCGATAGAACGGCGGTGGAGATTGCAGGGCGGCGCCGCCATGCGGCGTTCCACAGCAGCAGACCCACGACCGGAACGATCAAGATGGCCTGCACCTTCGTCAGCGCCGCAATCCCCAACAGACATCCGAGGAGGACGACATGTCCGCTCGCGGCGGCGACGAGAGCGGCCAACGCAGGCAGCGCGAACAATGGATCGAGGTACCCGAGCGCGGAGGCGTCGAGGATCGTGGCGGGATTGAGCCAGTATGCACTGCACGCGAATCGCGCCGCCGCGCCACCGTGCCACCGCCGCAAGGCCACGAAGATGAGCCACGCGAGCGCCGCCTCGGCGAGCACGAGCGGAATCTTGATCGCGATCGTGAAGAGGGTTTCGTCGGCGAACTCCGGATCGACCAGGGCATAGGCGCTGCCCACGAGGGCCAGCGCATCGAGCGCCATCGGCGGATAGTCGACAACGGTCGATCGTCCCTTGTAGCCGAGCAGGCGCCGCTCCGGCGGCGTGCCGCCAATGCCGTAGAGGACCGACGGTCCCGCCGTGGCGCCTGCGTACGCCCAGGTCTTCCAGACGCGCACGTCCTCGGTGCCGGGAAGCGGAAGGCACGCGAGGCGCAGGAGCGCGCCCAGGAGCAGAGTGATCTTGAAGGGCGTGGTCACGCCGGCTGCCACACGCGCGTGACGGGCGTCAGTGCTGGTGTCGATTCCAGTCGTTGCGACCGCCGGAGTACACGTCGAACTTGCGGCGCAGCCGGTTCATCTTCCATTTGAGGTAGCGATACTTGATCTCGGCCGTGAGGCCGCCGCCTCCGCCCTTCAGGTAGAGATAGCCCACGACGAGGCCGCCGAGGTGCGTCGCGTGGGCGACGCCGCTGCGCGGATCCGTGACGGACACGAAGAACGAGATCGCGCCAAGGATGAGGACGAAGTACTTCGCCGGAATCGGAAAGAGCAGGTACATGTAGATCGGCCGATCGGGGAATCGCAGGCCGTACGCCAGAAGGACGCCGTAAATGGCACCCGACGCGCCTATCGTCTCCGCGAAATAGATTCTGCTGGAGAAATCAAAGGGCAGCAAGGACACCGCCACCGTCACGAACGCCGCGCCGGCGCCCGCCACGAAGTAGTAGGTGAGGAATTGACGCGCCCCCCACAGCCGCTCGAGCTCGACGCCGAACATCCACAACGCGAGCATGTTGAAGATGATGTGAAACAGTCCCGCGTGGAGGAACATGTAGGTGACGAGCTGCCACACGCGGTAGTGCTCGATCACCGCGACCGGGAGCAGGCCGAAGAGCGGAAGAAGCGCGATGATGAACGCTGTCAGGACGAAGGTGACGACGTTGGTGAGAATCAGCCACTTGACGGCTGGCCCCATCGGCCCTGGCCCAAAGGCATACGCGAGGTTCGGATAGGACGGATGGCGGCTCACGGTTCCTTGGATCGTACCATATCAGCCCGTTTCGGAAATGCCGACGTCGGCGGGGCGCGCCTCGGTCTGGATCCGACCGCGCGCGGGCAACGGCCAGCTGCACATGGCCGCGACGATCGGCAGAACGGCGATTGCCGTAAGCGTTCGCTCGATGCCGATGCGATCGGCGAGCATGCCCACGAACGGCACGGACAGTCCCCCCGTTCCCCAGCCAAAGCCCATCATCAACGATGACACCGTCGCGGCGCTCACCGGCGCCAGCCTCTGGCCGAATGTGACGTTCACGGGCAGCGTCGACTGCAGGAACAGTCCGCCGACCGCGAGAACAGCGATGAAGAGCGGGCCGTCGAGCGTGGGCGCCGCCGCGAGAAACGGGGTGGACAACAACAGCGAGAGAGCGATGACGCGCCGTGCGCCGTAACGATCCGCCAAGGGGCCGCCGAAGAACCCGCCGACGCCGCTCGCGAACAGATAGAGGGCAATCACCGCGCCGGCCTGTCCCAGGCTCATGCCCCGTCTCGTCAACATCACCGGCAGGAACGTCGCAAAGCTCAGCGCCGTCAGGGTTCGAAACACGACAATCGTGTACAGGAGCGCCAGCGGCTTTGCATACGGCTTCAGCTGCATGAGCCCCGCGTCGTGGCTGTCGGGGCCGGCTCTCATGGGCGGAACGCGTATCAAGAAGAACGCGACGATCAGGAGGCCCGGCAGCGCCAGCAGGGGCGTCCACTCGAGGCCGAAGCGCTGCACGAAAGGAGCGAAGGCCAGCGGACCGAAAGAGAACCCCAACGTGCCGCCGGTGATGTACACGGACATCGCGAGCCCCTGCTGGTTGCCGCCGAGCTTGTGCGCCAGCGCAGCCGCGGGTGGATGAAACGCGGCGCAGCCGAGCCCGCCGGCCACCAGAATCAACGCCAGCATCGCCGCCGATTGTGCCAGGCCCACGAGGCTGAGAATCACGACCGCCACTGCCGGCCCCGCCATCACGAGAACCCGCGGACGCCAGCGATCCGCCAGATGCCCGAACCCGAGCTGCGCCACCGACGCGGCGAGCTGAAACGCCAGCGCCAATGTTCCTGCCATGGCGAGCGACAGCCCGAGCCGAGGTATCAACAGAGGCAGCAGCGGCGCGTAGATGTTCCCGTAGCCGTCGACCACGAGATGAGCGGTCGCCATCAGGAGAATGGTCGGATGGAGGCCGGTGCTGTCGATGGATGGCACCGCGTGGGGATGATTGGCGAATCGGTCGAGCCTGGACATGTTCTAAGGGGCCGCCTGATTCATGGATTCATCAGCGCAGTGATCCCAGTCGAGCGCTTCGGCGGTCGATGAAATCAATGAGTCAATAAGGGTCATCGATCGAAAGCCCTAACCGCGGGGGGCCCTGAGAGCGCGGAGGAATTGATCAGCCTTTCTACTCTCGGGGTGCTCCGCGTTCTCCCCGGTGGACGCTTTTGACGCCGCATTCCGGATGAATCGGTCGGGGAAAGACGCGTGCCTTCAGTTGCGCGACAGCCTCCTCGAACTCCTCGATGCGGAGAATGCGTGCGGCCAGCGCGAGCGTCGCCATAGCCACGCCGATGGCCGTGCCGACCCGGATCAGGCGAGCGGCCAGGCTGCCACCAGGGATGACGCCCCCGAGAGCCACTTCGATCGCAATCGCCACGACCCCCATCACGACCGACGCTACCAGGATCTTCAGTCCCGTCAAGGCGATCCGTTTCCCCTCGACACCGTCGAGCCGGGCGCCAAGCAGCCACAGGAGCATGACCGCGTTGAGCAAAGCCGCGAGAGCCGTTCCCAGGGCAAGCCCCCGGTACCCCATGACCTGTACCAGCGCGACGTTCAGGATGGCATTCGTCAGCATCGAGGCGATGCTGACGAGCACGGGCGTCCGGCTGTCCCCGAGCGCGTAGAAGGTCGGCACGGCAATCTTCACCGCCGAGTACCCGATGAGGCCGGGCGCGTAGAACACCAGGGCGGCTGCCGTCGCCATCGTGTCGGCCGCGGTGAAGCGCCCGCGCTCGAAGATGAGGCCGATGATCGGCGAGGCGAGCGCGATCAGCCCGATCGTGGCGGGCACGTTCAGCATGAGCATCAGGCGCAGGCCGCGCGAGATGGTCTCGCGCATTCCGCCCATCTCCTCGCGCGCCGCGTGCCGCGAGATCGACGGGATGGCCGCTGTCGCGATCGAGACGCCGAAGAGCCCGATTGGCAGGTACATCAGGCGGAACGCGTAGGAGAGCCACGAGACGGCGCCGGTTCCCTGCGACGTCGCGAGCAGGGTGTTGACCAGCAGATTGACCTGCGTTGCGGCCAGCCCGATCGTGCCGGGACCCATCAGGACCAGAATCTGTCGCAAACCCTCGTCTGCGGGATCGAGCACGGCGCGGTAGCGAAATCCTTCGCGGCGCAGCGCGGGCCACTGCAGGGCGAGCTGGCCGAGGCCGCCCACGAGCGCGCCGACCGCGATCGCGGTGACCGGGTGCAGACCCAGCCGCGGCATGACCGGAACGAGGATGACGGCGCAGAGAATCGTGCCGACATTGAACATCGCCGGCGACACCGCCGGAACGAAGAACCGGTGCAGCGAGTTCAGCATGCCCATGAACGCCGCCGCGACCGCCACCAGCGGAAGGAAGGGAAACATGAGGCGCGTGAGCACCACCGTCAGCTCGATCTTTCCGGGCACGCGCGCATAATCGCCGGCGTACAGCATCGTCAGTGGCCAGGCGAAGACGATACCAAGAATGGCGATGGCGCCGGTGACGACCGCGAGGGCGTTGACCACCAGGTTGCCCAGGCGCCATGCCTCGCTCGGGTCTCGCAGGGTGAGGTAGCGGGTGAAGGTCGGCACGAAGGCCGCGCTCATGGCGCCCTCGGCGAAGAGATCGCGCACTAGGTTCGGCAGCCGGAAGGCGACGTTGAACGCGTCCATGGCGTTCCCGGCGCCGAAGTAATACGCCAGGACTTGCTCGCGCACGAGCCCGAGCAGGCGGCTCGTCATCGTCGCGAGGCCGATCAATCCGGCAGAACGGGCGAGGCGTGAGGTCGTGGTCTGTGCGACGGGCTGCGGCGATTCGAGCGATTCACCCACCGCTCGTTGCGAATCCATCGCGTGTCAGCGTACCACACCAGTCGAACCGGCCGGACTCGAGAGCCCGTGCAACGATTCGGTGTGGATCGTCGGAAAAAAAGGCCTCCGTCGCGTGAACGGAGGCCAAAGGAGGATGGGACGAGACGCTGTTCGGTTGCCTTCAGTCGGATTAGACGCACGAAGGTCGGCGAAGGTTTACCGCCCGGTCAGCTTCCGACGGACGAGCTCGTTAATCGCCTTTCCATCGACGGTCTGACCCGCGAGCCGCGACATCACCCCTTTCATGACCGGCCCGATGTCGCGCGCGCCGGACGCTCCGAGCTCCGCTATCACGGCGTCAACGGTCGCCTCGATGGCTGCGGGATCGACCGCAGGCGGCAGATAGCGCTGGAGAATCTCGATTTCGCGTGATTCCTTGTCCACGAGATCCGCGCGACCGCCGCGCGTGAATTGCTCGATTGAGTCGCGGCGCTGCTTCACGAGCGTGGCAACCACCTGCCGCTCCTCGGCCTCGTCGAGGTCGCGGCCCTTTTCGATGTCTCGATTGACGAGCGCCGCCTTCAGCATACGCAGGGCGTCGAGGCGGTGTTGATCGCGCGCACGCATCGCGCTCGTGATGTGCTTGTTCACTTCATCCAGGAGCTTCATCCTTTCGCAGCCTCCTCGAGCGCGGGATTTCGGAGCCACTCTCCGGTTTCGAGCGGACGGGACGTGTCATCTTATCGAATCGAGCCAATCCATTCGGCTGCTCCGACATACGTGAGCCAGCCGAGCAGCGCCACGGCGGCGGCGCGGGCCCAGCCGGCTGCCTGCCAGAGCCAGCTCGCGGCCCCCGCACCCGCGATGGCCAAGGCTGGCAGGGCGGCGAGGTAGTACCTCATGTCGATCGGCGTCAGGATTCCGAGCGCCAGAAACACTCCGCATGTCATCGCCCACGCCATGAGGACAAGCGTCAGGCGATCTCGGCGACGAACGTGCCAGAGACGCACCACACCGAGCCCCGCGAGCATGAGCAGCGGCCATCCAAAGGCCTCGACGGCCAAACGTGGCACGAGGATCGCGCGGCCCGCGACCGTCTGGCCGGTGGGTCCGGACGCGATTCCGGGGGCGGCCGCCTCCGCTCCGATGCGGGCCAGCTCGCGCCCGTAGAGCGCCGTGAAGCGACCGTAGTACAGGACAACAGCCAGGCCGAGCGCCGCAACCGCGGCGGCCATGATCGGAACGCCTGACTGACGGATCACCGGGCCGCCACGCCACCAGTACAACGCGCCGATGCAGAGGATGAGGGGGAAGAGCATCGCGACAGTGCTCGTGTGCGACAGAAACGCCGCCGCAAGAACGACGGCAAGCCACACCAGATTGAGGGCAGGCTGCGCACCGATCCAGCCGGTCGTGATGAGCGCGACTCCCGCCAGCGCCAGCGACTGACCGAAGGCATTCGTTAGATTCCCGACCGTCTGCACGCGAAAGTCGAGCGGCGCCAGCAGGTAGAGCGCGACGGCGATGGCCGCGGCGAGCCGATCGCCCCACGCGCGTACGACCATCGGGTACACCAGCAGCGCCGCGACCGCATCGACCGCGGCCACGACGATCCGCAACAGCGCGACGTGCTGGTCGACTCCGTGTGCGAGGGCGCTGAATGGCAGCGCGAAGACGTACAGCGCAATCGCATACGGAAACTCGTACGATCCCGGCGTGATGGACGTGAAGAAGTATCGACCCGCGAGCACGTATTCGTAGCGGTGGGCGTGAAACATCGCGTCACCGAGGTACATGTCCGGGTGCAGCAGCACGAGCAAACGCAGGTACAATGCGCTCGCGGCAAGGGCCGCGGCGAACCGCGCCGTCTGTCGAAGCCGTTCGCGTCGGAGAACTTCCACCAGGGCGATCCCGATGACGAGCGCGGGGACCATCCACGCGGCGGCGAGCGGGGCGGACGCGGCGTAGCCGGAATATGGCGCGAACCCCTGGCTGATCGGCACGGCCTGCGCCAGCGCGATGAGCCCCGCACCGGCGAGCGCGGAGCCGGCGGTCATGGCGAGCAGACCGAGCGCAATGCCGAACAGGCCGGCGGCGACCATGGCGTTGCCGACCGTCGACGGCGGGGGCAGCACGATGCCGGATTCGGGATGCATGGCGAGTCGGCTGATCATCACGCCCAGCTCGCGTGGATCCTGCGGACCGGGCACGAACGTCGGGCTCACCGACAGGGTGATCTCGGCGCCGCGACGGCCGCGAGAGAACGTCGGCAGACGCACCTCGATGGTCTCGAACGCGTTGGTCGTCCGCCGTGCGGCCTGCGTCACGCCATCGACCGCGATCGTGACTTCCGGGAGCGCCGCCGGATCCCGGCGCGCGCCGCGCACGCGCACCGAAAAGAGCCAGATCGCGCGGCGATCGAGGCCGTTCACGTGAATATCGACCCGACGCGAGGTCCAGGCGAA
>JACPPN010000106.1 GCA_016190995.1 Acidobacteriota bacterium
GACGACAAGAAGATCATCGCAGTGGTAGGGTCGACAGGTTCCCAGGGAGGCGGTTTGTGTCGCGCGATTTTGGACGACCCGAACGGTGGGTTCGCCTGCCGCGCAATCACGCGCGATCCGGGCAAGGACAAGGCAAAAGAGCTCGCCGCGAAAGGCGCTGAAGTCGTCAAGGCCGATCTCGACGATGTCGAGAGCCTCAAGAAGGCGTTTTCGGGCGCCTATGGCGCCTACGGCGTCACGAATTTCTGGGAGCACTTGTCTGCCGAAAAGGAAAAGGCCCAGGCCAAGCACGTCGCCGACGCCACGAAAGCCGCCGGGGTCAAGCATGTCATCTGGTCGACGCTCGAAGATACGCGGAAGCTGATGGCGCCCGGCGACCAGCGCATGCCGATCCTGCAGGAGAAGTACCGCGTCCCCCACTTCGATGGCAAAGCCGAGGCCGATGCCTATTTTTCGGGCTTGCCGGTCACCTATCTCGTGACGTCGTTTTATTGGGACAATCTGTATGCCTTCGGCCTCGGCCCAAAGAAGGGCGACGATGGCGTCTACAGTTGGGCGTATCCGATGGGCGACAAGAAACTCGCCGGGATCGCCGCGGAAGATATCGGCAAGACGGCGTATGGGATCTTCAAGGCCGGTCGGCAGTACATCGGCAAGAGGGTCGGCATCGTCGGCGAGAGCCTCACGATTGAGGAGATGGGCGAAAAGCTCTCCAAGGGCCTCGGGATCGGTCCCGTCAAGTACAACGCCGTCGAAGCGGACGTCTATCGCGGCTTCGGCTTCCCCGGGGCCGATGAGATGGGCAACATGTTCCAGGTCTACCGCGATTTCGAAAGGGAAGTGCTCGGCGCCAGAAGTGCGGAAGTCACGAGGTCGCTCAATCCGCAGTTGCAGACGTTCGATCAGTGGCTGGCGAAGAAGAAGAGCATGATTCCCGTGTAGGAGAGTGTCAGCGACCTGGAACCGGTGTTGATCTATTTCCTGGCGGCTGAGCAGCCGGGCGGTGCATCGTGACGCATTCCGGAAGACGGATTGCAGCTATTCCGTGGGTCTTCGGCTCTGTGCCTGATACGCGTCGGCTTGCGCGTGCGCATGATAGGAGCTCCGGACGAGCGGTCCGGATTCGACATGGCCGAACCCCATCTGGCGGGCGAGGCGACCGAGCTCGGCGAACTCGGCCGGGTGATAGTAGCGTGACATCGGCAGGTGTGCCGGTGACGGTCGAAGATACTGGCCGATCGTGAGGATCGCGCACCCGACGCGTCCGAGATCGGCGATCGTCTGAACGATTTCATCCCACTCCTCTCCGAGTCCCACCATCAGGCCGGACTTGGTGGGAATGCCCGGCGCGTCGTGATGAGCGCGACTGAGCAGTTCGAGCGAGCGCGAATACCGCCCGCCCGTCCGCGCTTTTCGATACAGGCGCGGAACCGTCTCGATGTTGTGATTGAGGACATCCGGCCCGGCATCGAGCACGGTCTTCAAGGCCGCCTCGTCGCCTTTGAAGTCGGGAATCAGGACCTCTATGCGGCAAGCTGGTTGGCGGAAGCGCACGCGCCGGACGGTTTCGCCGAATACCGATGCGCCCCCATCCGGCAGGTCGTCGCGATCGACGGATGTGATGACTACGTAGGCCAGACCGAGCGCTTCGATGGCGCGGGCGACGTTGTCCGGTTCGGCGGCATCGAGGGCGTCGGGGCGACCTGTCTGCACGGCGCAATACCCGCAGGCGCGGGTGCAGATGTCTCCCAGAATCATGAAGGTCGCGGTGCCGTGGTGCCAGCACTCGCCGATGTTGGGGCAGCGCGCTTCTTCGCACACCGTGTGCAGCCGCAGATCGCGCATCAGGCCTTTGAGGCGCAAGTAGTTCGCCGAGCCCGGCGCCCGCACCTTCACCCAGGCGGGCTTTCGCGCGCGCGGCTCCACCGGCGTCAACGGAATGATCGTTCCCACGTCTTTATCTTAGAGCAGGCGCCCGATTCTGCCAGCACTCAGCTCGGGATGCGGGATTCGGGACTCGCGATTCGGGTTTGAGCACCCGGCACGCAGCCCGACGTCCGGCTGAAGCCGCACGCTACGAGTGTCTTTCCCAGCGGCGCCAACCGCAGCACGCAGCACCGGGAACGGTATACTGATCGGCCATGACAGCCGAATCACGTCTTGCCATCACCTGGCTCGGACACGGCACCTTTCTGCTGACGTCTCCGGGCGGGAAGCGGATCCTGATCGATCCGTGGCTCACCGACAATCCATCCTGCCCAGATCGATTCAAGAAGATCGATCGCGTGGACCTGGTTCTGATCACGCACGGGCACTTCGATCACATCGGCGACGCGATGGCCATCGGTCGTTCGACAGCGGCGTCCTTCGTCGGGTGCTTCGAGATGTGCGCGTGGCTCGAAACGAAAGGGCTGCAGAACCTCAGCCCGATGAACAAGGGCGGAACCCAGACTGTCGCCGGCGTTCGCGTCACGATGGTGAAGGCGGAGCACACCGGCGGGTTCGTCGACGGCGATACGATCATCTACCTGGGCGATCCCGTGGGATACGTGCTCGGCTTCGAGGGCGGGCCGACGATCTACTTTGCCGGTGACACGGCGCTGTTCGGCGACATGCGGCTGATTCGCGATCTCTACGCGCCGGAAATCGGTTTCCTGCCGATCGGCGACCACTTCACGATGGGGCCGGAGGCCGCGGCGCGCGCCTGCGAGATGCTCGGCATCCGGCAGGTGATTCCGATGCATTACGGCACGTTTCCGCTGCTGACGGGCACGCCCGCGCGGTTGCGTGAACTCGTGGAGCCGCTCGGCGTCTCGGTGCTCGAGCTTCAGCCTGGCGAGACCGCGCAATAGCCGGGGGCCCCGGGCGTCACGAGCGGAGCTGAGGTTACGGAGACCGGGGTGCGGAACCTGCGGCCCGGTTTCTGAAGGACTGCTGCTCAGCACACAGCACTCAGCACCACGTCCGGCTGAAGCCGGACAGCATCCGGCTGAAGCCGGACACTACGAGTGTCTGTCGCATCGCGCAGCACTTTTTGTTCACAAGCTCTCAGCACCCAGCGCTCGGAACGCAGTCCTGAGTTTGACGCCGCTCGGTACGGGCACGATAATGAACGCATATGGAAAAGGTTGGGGACCGGAAGGCAGAGGTTGGCCCCATTGCGTTCGAATCCTGTCCCGACCACTACCGGCATTGGAAGCTGTCGTTCGACGGCCCCGTCGCGACGCTCGCGATGGACGTTCGTGAATCGGGCGGTCTGTCCGACGACTACCAGCTCAAGCTGAACTCCTACGATCTTGGCGTCGACATCGAGCTCGCCGACGCCGTTCAGCGTGTCCGCTTCGAGCACCCCGAAGTCCACATCGTCGTCATCACGAGCCTGAAGGAGCGCGTGTTCTCGGCCGGCGCGAACATCTTCATGCTCCGCGGGTCGACGCACGCCTGGAAGGTCAACTTCTGCAAGTTCACGAATGAAACGCGGCTCGCGATCGAGGACGCCAGCGAGCACTCCGGGATCAAGTTCCTCGCCGCGCTGAACGGCACGTGTGCGGGCGGCGGGTACGAGCTCGCGCTGGCCTGCGACGAGATCGTGCTGGTTGACGACAGCAACGCGGCCGTCAGTCTGCCTGAGGCTCCACTGCTTGGCGTGCTGCCTGGAACGGGCGGCCTGACGCGCCTCGTCGACAAGCGGAAGGTGCGGCGGGACCTCGCGGATTTCTTCAGCACGCTCGTCGAAGGGATCAAAGGACGGCGCGCCGTCGAATGGCGGCTCGTCGACGCCATCGCTCCGATGAGCCGGTTCCACGACGCGGTGCGCGAACGGGCGAACCGGCTGGCAGGCCTGTCGAATCGCCCATCATCGGGGCCCGGCGTCACGCTCCACTCGCTCGGGCCCGAGGTCTCCGGCTCGGCGATCGAATACCGGTACGTGACGCTCTCTCTCGATCGCGCGAAGCGGGTTGCGGATCTGACCGTGGCGGCGCCAGAGCAGCCGCAGGCCACGACACCGGACGCGATTGTCGCCGCCGGAGATTCGTACTGGGCGCTTCGCGCGTTCCGCGAGCTCGATGACGCGCTCCTGAAGGTGCGATTCAACGAGCCGGAGATTGGGACGGTGGTCCTGCGCGCCGTCGGCGATCCGGACCGCGTGCTCGAGGTCGATCGGACGCTGGTCGCCCACAAGGATCACTGGCTCGTAGGCGAGATCATTCACTTGATGAAACGCACCCTCAAGCGGCTGGATCTGACCGCGCGCAGCTTCTTCGCGTTGATCGAACCCGGATCGGCGCTTGCGGGAAGCCTGTTCGAGCTCGCCCTGGCGGCGGATCGGTCGTACATGCTGAGCGACCCGGAGCGACCGAACCTGATCGCGCTGTCGGGGATGAACGCGGGGCTCCTGCCGATGAGCAACGGGCTCTCACGGCTCGAGGTCCGGTTTCTCTCGGATCCGGCGCGGGTCGGCGCGCTGCTCGCGCATCACGGCCCGTTCGATGCGGCCGCCGCGCTCGAGCGCGGCTTGGTCTCGTTCGCACCGGACGAGTTGGATTGGGATGACGAAGTGCGAATCGCGATCGAGGCGCGCGCGGCCCTGTCGCCCGACGCGCTCACCGGCCTCGAAGCGAACCTGCGCTTCGCCGGGCCCGAGACGCTCGAAACGAAAATCTTCGGGCGCTTGTCCGCCTGGCAGAACTGGATCTTCCAGCGGCCCAATGCCGTCGGCGCGCGTGGCGCACTGACCGCCTACGGCAGAGGCGGGCTGCGCCCGCAGTTCGATTGGGAACGCACGTAGGCCGAGCCGTGCCTAGTAACGAAGCTTCGTCGCTCCGCCTCCGGGGCCTTCACTGGGCGGATTGAGGCGAAGCTTCGGTACTGGGC
>JACPPN010000096.1 GCA_016190995.1 Acidobacteriota bacterium
CAGCGGATTCTTGACGCCGCTCCACTCGGTGCGACCGTCCTTCACGAGATCGTCGAAGCTGTAGTGTGAGGGTTCTTCCTTGAAGAGCCAGTTCACGAGACAACCTCCTCTGAAGATCCGGCTGAGGGCTGACTACTTCAACTTCGTGAGCTCGCTGAACCAGTCGAGCACCACCGCGATTGGCGTGCTGGTGCGCCCGGCCGGCAGATCCTCGATCATCAGGAAGCGACCGTCCGGCGCGACGTCGAACGGGTAGGTCGACGAGAGCGGAAACAGCACCTGCGGGTCGCCGGGTGGCGAGCCGGCGGGATCGAACCTCACGCTCATCAGGCCGGCCGGCCCGATGTAGAACAGCTCCCGTCCGCTGCGCGCCCAGACCGTCTGTGCGCCGCCGTCGACCGAAATGCGCCATGTGCGCCCAGGGCCCGGGAACGGCCGCACGTACACTTCCTCGTGCCCGGTCTCGTCCGACGTGTAGGCCAGCCAGCGGCCGTCCGGTGAGAACTTCGGGTTCGTCTCATTGAAGGCCGTTTGCACGAACGGCGTGCGCTTGCTCCCATCGAGCGTCAGGATCCAGATGTCCCAGCGTGTGGCCGGGTCGAGCTCGCCGACCGATAGCAGCCGTCCATCGGGCGAGAACGAGGCGCGAGCGCGGATCCGGTCAGCGTCCGCAATCGCCTCCGCAGGCGTCCGGGTGTCGATGCCCTGCCAGAAGACGTTGCGTCCGCCCGCCCTGCTGGACAGGAAGGCCACGCGCGATCCGTCCGGCGACCAGGCGGGATCGTTGTTGCTCCATTCGAGCGTGAGGCGCGTCATGATGGCGCGTCTCAACTCGAGCAGCCAGATGTTGGCGTTCGCGCCGTCGATGTCGACCGCGGCGAATGCGCCGTCCGGCGAGAGGCTGAGGCTCTGATATGGGGCGGGACTCACGGCCAGAGATGTGCGCCTGCCGCTTCGATCGACCCAGACGAGCCGCGCGGACCTGAGGGACTTCGCTCCCGGCATGTACACCAGCGTGCCGCTCGCGGAAATGGCAAACTGCGCCGCGCCGTTGATGGGATAGGTCATCGCGCCGTTGAGCACGGTCATGGGCGCCGCGGTGACCTCCCGGCGCGTGACGTCGAGCGGCACGGCGAGCAGCGTCCCGCCTCTCGCATACACGAGATGGCCGGTCGGGGAGTACGTCGCAAAGCTTCCACCGCGCAGCACTTCTTGCTGCGTGCCAGTCGCCAGCGACCGTACCGCCACGCTGGCATCGTCGAACGACACGATGTCGGACTTCGCGATCGTGAAGATTACGTCACGGCCCCCCGGCAGCAGCGACGGCCAGCGATAGCTGCGCTCTCGCTTTGCGGCATCAGGCGCGGCAACCTGGCGTCGCGTCCCACCGGCTGAGGGCACCTGCCACAGACCGGTGTCGGTCGTGGGAGAAAAAATGATGGTGTCGTCGTCGGCCCACACGGCGCCCCTCGGATTGGGCGCGTCGCTCAGGTTCAGGGCCGCGCCGCCCTCCAGCGACAGCGTCTTCAGGCCATCGGCGAAGAATCCGATTCGTTGACCGTCAGGCGAAAAGAATGGCGCGCGAGCTCCTTCGGTTCCGGGAATCGGACGCGCGTCCAGCGCGTGCATGTCCCGCAGGTAGAGGCGACGTACGCCTTCCGCCTCCGCGACGTAGACGACCCGCCGGCCGTCTCGCGAAATGGCGAACGCGGGCTGGGGATCGCCGGACAACGCAGGCAGGTGCTCGGAGAGGAGGAAACGCATCGGTGCGCGATCGCCTGGTTGGACGCGGCTGCGCTGCCACGCCACGACGGCGAGCGCGAGAGCGCAGATCGCCACGACAGCGGCGCCTGCGGCAGCGGTCCAGGCCGCCCGCTCGGCTCGGCGACGCGGCCCTTTGCTCGACGCGGGAGTGGATGCCGTCTCCTGCATCACGATGCCGAGCTCGAACGCGATGTCGGCCGCGGACTGCCACCGATCGTCGGGATCCTTCGCCAGGCACCTGCCAATCACGCGCTGAAGAGACTCCGGGGCGGCGGGGAGCGCCTGCCCGAGCGGCGGCGGATCACGTTCGAGGATCGCGGCCATCACGTTCGACTGCGTCCGGCCTTCGAATGCTCTGGTGCCCGTGACCATTTCGTACAGCAACGCCCCGAACGCCCAGATGTCGGTGCGCGCGTCCGCCTCGTGGCCTTCGATCTGCTCCGGCGCCATGTACTGAAAGGTGCCGAGGAGCATTCCCTGCGCCGTCAGGGGCGTCGTCTTCGTCGGGGACGTGGGTGCGGCGTCGCCCGGCAGGACCGGCCCGCCGGCCAGACCGGCCGCCGCCTTGGCCAGCCCGAAGTCGAGCAGCTTCGCGCCGCTTTTCGTGAGCATCACGTTGCCCGGCTTCAGGTCGCGATGGATGATGCCGTGGCGATGCGCCTTGTCGAGCGCATCGCAGATCTGAATCGAGATCTTCAGCGCTTCCTCGAGGGGAACCGGCTTCAGGCGTCGGGCATGGCCCGCTGCATCGAGCGCGGCATTGGAAGGCTGCCTGGACTCTTCGGCCTGACTCCGCCCTGAGCCTGGAGTCCGGAGCCTCCCGCCCGACGCCAGTCGCTCGGCAATCGTCTGGCCCTCGAGGTATTCCATGACCAGGAACTTGATCGGGGCGGCGGCCCCGGCGGCGGCGGGATCGGGCGCCTCGCCGACATCATGCAGCGTGCAGATGTGCGGGTGGTTGAGCTGAGAGATCGCGCGCGCCTCGCGCTCGAAGCGATCGCGGAACTGAGGATCGGAGGCGATGTGAGGAGGAAGGACCTTGATCGCGACGGTGCGATCGAGCCGCGCATCGCGTGCGCGATAGACTTCGCCCATTCCGCCCGAGGCAACCGGCGACAGTATTTCGTACGGTCCGAGTCGGGCGCCCGAGTGCAGCATCGCGGATCCTTGGCTGAAGGAGGTATCCGGATTATAACCGAGCGGATGCTGCCTGCCCGTGGATCGCTGGTCGTGGCTGACGCCTAAGTGCTCCGTCGCCGAAATACGGCGACAAGTATTTCGGAGCGCGGCGCCCGCCGGGCAAGGCGCGACAACCGAGCAGATCGGGAATCTGTAAGGG
>JACPPN010000102.1 GCA_016190995.1 Acidobacteriota bacterium
ACACATGACAGTGCTTCGTCGGGAGGACGTGCAGTCTACGGTCGCGAATCTGGGATGCCGTCCCTCTCGCATCGTGTCCCCGCCGGTCCTCCGAGTCGTGCCTCTGATCATCCATCGTCTTCGCGGTCCGTCACCGAGCTGCGTCACGGTCTCGTTCATTCAGGCCGCTCGATCGCGCGCGCCCCGTGTCGTTAGCTCGCCGGGACTGCCGGGTGCAGCGCTGCCCACAGGAAGCCCGCCAGCTCGCGCGCGATTGCCACGGCGACCTTCGGCGCCGGCTTGTGTTGTTCCATCAGGCGCCGGAATGGACGACAGAGTCGCTGTTGGGTCTTGTCCGCAATCGCAATCACACGGCCCGGTTGTCCCGTGCGTCGTCGCGTGAGGGCCACTCCGCTGCTCGGTCGATGTTGATAGTGCCACGCCGTTTCAATCAGCAGCCGGCGAACCAGCGCGTTCCCGGTTCGCGTGCTGCGCCCGCGCCGATGCTTCTCGCCCGTGGAGTCCTCACCCGGGACGAGCCCGAGATACGCCATCAACGCGCGGGGCGACTGGAACCGCCGAAAAGTCATGCACCTCCGCGAGGATCAGGATCGCGGTCAACGTGTCAATCCCTCGGAAGCACCGCAACCAACCGACCGGCTCGCGATACGGGTCGGTCTCCGCGATCTTGGCCAGCCGGGCATCGAACTCGATCAGGCGTGCCTCCACATGATCGATCGCCAACAGATAGTCGTCGACAACCACGCGTTCCGCGGGCTGTGTCCACTCGAGGCTATCGATCCACCGCCGGTGGGCCCGCGTCCAGTTGCGGCCGTTATAGTGCCGGCCGCGGCGAAGGAGCAACTTGCCCAAGCGATGCCGGCACCGCTGCAGGTCTTCACGCGCGTCATCCCGCGCCCGACACAGATCTGCCCACCGAGATCCCTGAGGCGCGTCCCCCGCGAGCGCCCATGCCGCGGAGTCTCCGACCGTCCGCAACAGATGACGACGTTCCAGTCTGCGAACCCTGCTCGTAATGGATCTGACAGTGCGCCCGCCGGAGGTGTGTCTCGCGGCGGCCGTCCTTCCGTCACCGAGCCTGATCGCCCGCCCAAGGCTGCCGCGCAGATCTGTTTGCCCGCGGACCGCGAGGTTCCGCGTGCTGTTGACTGTCAACACAGTCCGTCGACGCAGAGGTCGACGCGCGGTGGTCGACGCTTGACATGCCGCGCGTCAGCGCGATAATCAGCCCTGTCTCGTCTGCACTGAGGCACTGAGTCATCCGGGCCCCGGCCCGAGATGGCGTCTCGGGTCTCAGAACCGGTCTTCCGTTAACTGAAAATGGCCTCAATCCGGGCTTAATCCCGGCTATCGTCCGGCGAGCGAGGTGTCGGCGTAGCAGCTGACAATCAGAGTAGCGCCGCCATAATGATCACCCACACTCTCGGACCGAGACCAAACCGCGGAGGCGATGTGGTTGTGGCCATGGCTCGACCTCCATTGCTGCGAACCCACACTCCAGGCACCCCTCTGCAATTCACTTGCTAGAACCGGTTTTGAAATAACCTTTACGGGACCATGCGCATCCTGGTGATTGAAGACGACCGCAAGGTCGCCGCGTTCATCCAGAGCGGCCTGGAACAGGAAGGGTATGCCATCGACGTCCTGCATGACGGCGCGGGCGCCGGCGAACAGGCTCACGCAATCGACTACGACGTCGTCGTGCTGGATCTGATGCTGCCGGGCCGTTCCGGTCTCCAAGTCCTGCGCGACATCAGGGCGCGCAAGCCGTCGCTGCCCGTGCTGATCCTCACGGCGAAGGATTCGGTCCACGACCGGGTCGCGGGGCTCGATGGCGGGGCAGATGACTACATGGTCAAACCGTTTGCGCTGGCGGAGCTGTCGGCGCGCCTGCGGGCGCTGCTCCGCCGCGGCGCCCCGCGCGAGAATGTGCTCCGCGTGGCCGACCTTGAGATGGACACGGTCACGCGCACCGTGCGACGCGGGGGGCGCCCGGTCGAGCTGAAGCCCAAGGAGTACGCGCTGCTCGAGTACCTGATGCGCAACAGCGGCCGTCCGATGACCAAATCCCTCATCATCGAGCACGTGTGGGACATCCACTTCGACAGCGTCAGCAACGTCGTCGAGGTGCACATCAATTCCCTGAGGAACAAGATCGATCGAGGGCAGCCCCTGCCGCTGATCCAGACAGTCCGAGGCGTGGGATACATACTAAGGGACACGCCGCCGTGACCCTCGCGATCCGCTCGCGGCTGGCGTTGGTCTACAGCACGGTGTTCGGCCTGCTGCTCACCGCGACGGGCTTCGTCTCCTACCGTGTTCTGGCGCACCAGCTGGATGCGGATGCGACCGCCACTCTCACGGAATTGAGCAGCGGCCTTCACGGGTACGTCCACTTCGAAGCTGGGGTGCCAACCGTCCGCTTCGATTCTAACGACCCCGATCAAGCGGGCTTTATCCATGAAGCGACTCGCTTCTATCAGATTTTCGACGCGAACTCCGGCCGGCTGATCGTGCAGTCCGACGAGATTGAAGCACTCGGGCTGCAGTTCACACCCGCGGAAGCCCGGGCGTTGCGCGATCGGCTGCGCTGGCAGGATGTTCGGACCGACTACGGCCGAATCCGGATCTTGAACACCATCATGACGCCCGGTCCCGGCCAGAAGTACCTCCTTCAAGTCGGCATCTCTCTGGACGGCACGGATCGCGCGCTGGATCGGTTCCTCACGCTCTTGTTCCTCACGCTGCCCGTCGGCCTCGTGGCAGCCATCCTGGCGGGGCGCTGGATGGCCGGCATCGCGCTGGCGCCGTTGTCGCGGCTGGCCCTCGCGGCACGGACCATCGACGTCGCTGATCTGACACAACGGGTTCCCGTCCGCGGCACCGGCGACGAGCTCGACGAGGTCGCGCGGGCGTTCAACGAAGCCCTCGAACGGCTCGAGCGGGCGATCGACGAGATGCGCCAGTTCAGCACGGCCCTCGCGCACGAGCTGCGAACGCCGCTCGCCGCGCTCCGGGGTGAGATCGAAACCGCGATGGTGAAACCGGCGGCGGGAGGCGATCACGCGCGCCGTCTGGCCAGCCAGCTCGAGGAAATCGACAAGCTGAAACGATTGATCGATCAAATCCTGCTGCTCGCGCGCGCAGATGCCGGCGAGATCCTGCTCGCCCTCGGTCGCGTGAATCTCGTTGCGCTGGCCGCATCGCTTGTCGGGCAACTCGACCCCGTCGCGCAAGCGAAGGGGATCGATCTGCGGTGCGAGTGCGCGAGTGCCGTCTTCGTGCAAGGCGACGCGGAGTGGCTCAAGCGGGTTCTTCTCAATCTGATCGACAACGCCCTCAAGTTCACACCAACAGGGGGGCACATCCTTGTCGACATCTCATCTGACGAGTCCGTCGCGAGACTCATCGTGCGTGACACGGGCGTTGGCATCCCCCCTGAGGCGAGGAGTCATCTCTTCGAGCGGTTCTTCCGCGCCGATCCCGCGCGATCGCCCGGCGTCGAAGGCGCCGGGCTTGGCCTCAGTCTGGCGAAATGGATCGTCGACCGTCACCACGGCGACATCCAGGTCGAGAGCCAGCCCGGCCAAGGCTCGACCTTCACCGTTCGGCTGCCGCTCGCCGCACAGTAGCGCGCTTCGACCACGACCGGCCTCATTAACAGAAATTAATCTCCAGTTAATGTCTGACTCAGGTCCGCCAGGTCAAATGGGGGCAACAGAGGAGGCCAGTATGGGTCATGTCATCACAACGGCGGTTCTGGTTGGAGCGCTGTCGGCAATGCCGGTCGTCGGATTCGCAGCCGCGCCGACGGCCACACAAGCAAAGGAGGCCGCGAAGTCCAAAGCGACGGTCGCAAGCCACGCCACCACGGGCGTGGTCAAGTCCGTCGACGCTACGACGCTCGTGATTACCAAGTCCGGCAAGAAGGGTGGTGAGATGACGTTCACGCTGAACCCTTCCACGAAGCACGAGGGCACGATCGACGTCGGCTCGCAGGTGTCGGTTCGCTACCAGGAGGAGGGGAAGACGTTCGTCGCCACAGCCATCACCGCTCGGTCGAAGCCTGGGGGCAAGAAGAAGTAGACGCATCCGCGCCGGCAGACAGTGCAAGATGCCGCCAAGCAGAGGAGTGCGCCTTCGTATCGGCATCGTCACGGAATACTGTTATCCGCTGCTTGGCGGCATCAGTGAGAACGTCCATCACACGGCCAGGGAGCTCGACGCTCGGGGCCATCGCGTCACGATCATTACGTCTACGCCCACGGTCGTGGCGACTTCACAGCTGCGGCTGCCCGAGAGCCCGCGGACCATCCGCATCGGCCGCGCGATAAGCTTGAAGGGGAACGGCGCCAGGGCCAGTGCCACCGTCGGCGCCGTCCGGCTGTGGAACGATCTCAGGGCGGCACTGAATTCAGAGCGATTCGATATCCTGCTGCTCCACTCGCCTCTCAACTTCACACTGCCGGCGCTGGCGGCGCTGCAAGGGCCCTGGCCGCGCATGGGTATTTTCCACAGCTACTTCGAGAGGAGCGTCGTCTATGCGCTGTTCAGGACGGTGCTCCAGCGGCAGTTTCTGCGGCGCCTCCAAGGCATCATCGTCGTGTCACGCAGCGTCCAGCTCGCGCTGTCGCGGTATTTCTCGTTCACGGCGCGCGTGATCCCCAACGGCATCGACACGGACGAGTTCAGCCCGGACGTCCCGCGACTCGAGAAATTCGACGAGAGTAAGCGGACGCTCTTGTTTCTTGGCCGCTTCGACCCGCGTAACGGGTTGCCGTTCATGCTCCGGGCTTTCATCCGGCTGCGCCGGATGCGGGACGACGTCCGTTTGATCGTTGTCGGATCGGGCGGGGACGAGCGGGCGTATGCCTCACTGATCCCTCCCGCGCTGCAGTCCGACGTTCACTTCGAAGGGCCCGCGCTGCTCGAACGGCCTCGTTACTACGCGTCGGCCGATGTCTTCTGTTCGCCGGTGTCCCGTGCTTCGTTCGGCATCACGCTGCTCGAGGCCATGGCCTCGGGCAAACCCATCGTCGCCACCGACAACATCGGCTATCGCGAGCTGCTCGGACCGGAGGAAGGCGTGCTTGTGCCATACGCCGAGGAGCGATTCGCCGCCGCGATCGCAGAGGTGCTGGCCGACGACCGGCGGCGGCGCGAGATAGGCCTCGCGGGCCGACTCAAAGCCATGCAGTATGCGTGGCCCGTCGTGGTCACGTCGCTGCTCGCGTTCGTCGACGAGATCCTGTCTCTCGTATGATGGCGGCCCGTATCGCTGCGATGGTCGTCGCGGCAAGCGCCGCGCTCGTCTGGCTGGCGGCGAAGGGATGGGCCGTGGCCGGGTTTCCGCCAATCATGATGCGGCATCAGGTCGGGGCGACGCTGGTGCTCGATGGGCTCGTGCTGTGGGGGATCTTCGATCGGCGCCCGCCGGTCTTTGGGGTCCTCGTGAGCCGCGGGAGGCCGCACAGTCCCGCCGTCGCCGTCACGTTCGACGATGGCCCCACTGAGCCGTACACGTCTCAGATTCTTGACGTCCTGAGGAAGTACGACGCACGCGCGACCTTCTTCGTGCTTGGTCTCCGGGCGCAGGCGCATCCTGAGGTCCTGCGCCGAGCGGTGGCTGAAGGCCACGAAGTGGCGAATCACGGCTGGGACCACGCGCCGCTGCCCCTCAGAAGTCCTGCCTATATCCGCCACACGATCGCCCGCACGTCGGCCCTGATTGCGCAGATCACCGGACGCCGGCCTTGTCTATTTCGCGCGCCATACGGTTGGCGGAACCCGTGGGTCAATCCGGCGGCCCGTCTCGAAGGCTGCGAGCCTGTCGCGTGGTCGTTTGGCGTGTACGACACCGACCGGCCTGGCGCCGACACAATTGCACGCCGGTCGATCGCGGGTCTGGAGAGCGGCGCCATCCTGCTCCTGCACGACGGGCGCTCGCTCGACCCGTCGCCTGACGCGAGCCAGGTGGTCGAGGCACTTCCCGCGATTCTCGAAGCTGCGCGCACGCGCGGCTTGCGCTTGCTCACGTTGTCGGCACTGTTGGCCGACGCCGCGCTCGAGCGATGAGGCGACAGGCTGCCCGGCTCGCCGCGCTGGTCATCGTGCTGGCCGGCGTGGCCGTGGTCGTCTCGCGGCTGAATCTCACCGCGATCGCCGCGGCGGGCCGCACCGCCTCGTGGACCTGGATCGCCGGTGCCGCCCTGGTCAATCTGGCGAGCGTGGTCGTCGATGCAGTGCGCTGGAGCGCGATCCTGTCCAGCATCCGTCGGGTGTCCATTGTGAGCGCCGTCGAAGCGCTGCTGCTGGGCTCGTTGGGAAATGCCCTGCTGCCGTTGAAGCTGGGAGAGGGTGCACGGGCGTGGGTCCTGGCCGAGCGCGAGGGTCTCCCCTTTGGTGCCGTGCTTTCGACGGTGCTACTCGATCGCGCGGTTGATGCGTCTGGTCTCGCGATCCTTGTCGTCATCACGAGCCTGATCGCGCCCCTGCCCCTGGCGGCGAGAAGGTTCCGGACGTTCGCGTTGGCCGCTTTGGCGTCCGTCGTCCTCCTCGTCATCCTCGCAAAGCGGTGGAGAGCAGAGCGTGTCCGCGCTCGCCTTCGAAGCCACGTGACGGCCGCCCGCGTGCTGGACGGACTGGCCATGCTTGGTCACCAGCACCGTTTGGCTGGCGTGCTGACCGTTGCCGGACTGGCGTGGTGCTTGCGCGCGGCGGTCGTGTGGTGTGCCATGCGCGCCTTTCACCTCGGGTTGCCGCTCGTCGCCGCCGCGACCGTTCTCATCACGGTGAACCTTGGAATCGCCGCCATCGCGGTGCCGGCGAACATCGGGGTGTTTGAAGTCTCGGTCGCGGCCGGCCTCGCGCTGTGGCGGGTGTCTGGCGAAATCGCGCTTGGCGTCGGCATCGTGCTGCACGCGGCCGAGCTCGTGCCCACGATCGCGTTGGCGCTCGTGGCGCGCGCCGCCAGCAGAGTGTGGTCACGCTCGCAGGCAATCCCGCCTCCTGATATATCTCCGCTGAATCGGTAGCGGGAAGGGGAAGTCGTGACCGTCGGGCTTGTGTGCCAGGCCTTCTGGTTGATGCGCGCGAACAACCCGCCGAGGAAGATCAACACGCCGCCGAGGCCGATGACGACGCCTGCTGAGTCATCCGGGCCCCGGCCCGAGATGGCGTCTCGGGTCTCAGAACCGGTCTTCCGCTAACTGAAAATGGCCGTAATCCGGGCTAAAGCCGGACACTATACCTGACTGCGCTAAAGCCTCAACCGCGGAGGGCGCCGAGAGCACGGAGGAATTTCCTTGTGCAATTCTCTGTGTGCTCTGTGTGCTCTGTGGTGAGGCTTTTTGACGCCGGATTCAGGTTGATCTCTCAATCGTACGGTTGTGTGATCAATGAGACGTGAATCAATGAGGCCATGGTCGCGTCTCGTGCCTTCCCCCTGTTTCGTCGCGGCTGCTGTCCTTGGAATCGGTCAACACCGCCCGATCGTCCATGTAGATGGCGGTGTAGCGGCCATTCACGATCTCCAGCGCCGAGGCGCGCCCGCCCGGATACACGGAGGAGAGCATGCCGGTGTCGATGAGGAAGACTCTCGAGGTGAAACGCGGCGTGATGCGCATGGAGCTCGGAACGGTGTGGCCGACCACCAAATGCGTCGCCTTGTACTTGTCGAGCACCTTCGCGACGCGCCGCAGTTCCTGGTCAGGTGACGCCATGGCGTAGCCGCGATACCAGAGCGGCCCGTTCGGATCGATCAGCCACCAGGTCGACACTTTGGAGAGGACGTTCTGCAGGGTCTGAAGGTCCTGTCGATCGAGCGAAGCCAGGCCACGCCGGTCCGACGATCCGTTCGACCCGTTGGTGTGCGGCCGCGCGGCGGCGCTCTCGTACTCCACGTGGGCGGCTTCGAGCATCTCCTGAAACGTGAAGAAGGGCAGGATCAAGCGGCGGTCGATCATCATGCGCCGGAACTCGTCGAATGCCTTCAGCTCGTTCCGTACCCGGTCGTTCATCTCCTCGAGCTTTTTCGGCGCGACGTCCAGATGGATCCCGCCGTGCAGAAAAATCGTACCGCCGATCTGGGTGACGGTCGCGCGCTGGCGCAGCCACTTGCCGTACTTGCCTTCGGGCTCGAGCGACTCGCGGTACTCGAGATATCCCGGTGGATGCGTCGCCAGCCATTCCTCTTTCGACTTGAGCGTGTAGACGTTGGTTCGCGCCCGAATCTCGGCGCTGCGCGCCATGAGGAGATCGACATATGCCTGGTATGCCGCCAGGCGGCGATCGTCTGATTTGTCGTCCGCGAACGTCGCGTAGATGGCCGGCGTGACGTCGCGCATCTCGCCAATCAGGTTCATCGTCTCGTGATTGCCGAGGAGCGCGACGACTCGTCCGCCGCTGGCCGCGGCCTGTTCCTCGAGCGACATGAGCAGATCGAGCGCCGCGCGCACCTTGGTGCCGCGATCCATGACGTCGCCCGTCTGGACCAGCGTGGCCGTCCCGCCGGTCCAGGTGCGGTTCCCGTCAATGAGGCCGGCGCGCTCGAGGATGCCCGCCAACGCGTCGGTGTCCCCATGCACGTCGCCGACCGCCACCACGCGAACGGCCGAATCGGCGGCCTGAAGGCGGAACGCCGGCCAAGCGAGCGCAACGGCCGCCAGAACCGCTGCGATGGCAGAGGCGCGGATTCTAGGTTTCTCCGGCACGTTCAGGGTTCAGGGCTCTGGAGTTAGGGCTCAAGGGCCAGGGGTCAGATCGGATGCCATCTGCAATGGTCTACCTGACCATGACCGCCGCTTCGCCCATGTCCTTGATCAGCTTGTCGATTTCCTCCTGCATCTTGTCGCGGCGCTTGAGAATTGATTCGATCTCCTTCTTGCCGAGGATCTTCCCGAGCGCCGCCTGCAGGCCGTCGAGATTGAGCGCCTTGATCTTGTCCCACAGCTCGGCGTCCACCCGGCTCACCTTCGAGATGTTGTTGAAGTTGTTCTGCGTCGTGAAGGCGCGCGTGTGATCGATCAGAATCAGGTTGCCGGCCTGATCGATGAGGAGGTTGCCGGCGTTGCGATCGGTGTTCGCGATGAGCAGGTCGAGCATCTTCATGCGCATGACCTGCCGATCCCAGTCCATGCCTTTGGGCACCTGGCCGGGCGGGATGTCCTTCCACATCCGAGTGGAGCCGAGCGGTTGCCCGGGCATCGCGGTGCCGGGCACCCAGAACGAGACGCTCCCGAGGTTGTCTTTGTAGCGGCGCTCGACCGTGGGCGGAACCATGTGCAGGCCGAGCACCTTGTCCACCTCATATGCAGCGACGTCGCCCTTGTAACTGTCCCAGAATCCCTTGTGCATACCGGGCGCCAGGTCATGCCACGCGGCGCTCTCGGCCGGGCCCCCGGGCGCGAAATAGATGCGCTCGGGCGCGGTCACGCCGAGGCTGATCTTTTCCGAGCGGACGATCTCGGCGGTCTTCAGGAACTGCTCGATTTCCTGCTCCTTGCCGAGCCAGGTTTTCGCGCTCAGCGCTGTCTGGGTACTGTCCCCGGTGGCGGTCTGCGCCAGGATCGGACCGGAAAGTACGAGCGCAATCAAAGCGCTTGAACAGACCGCGAGTGAGGTTCGCAACCTCATAGCTGACCTCCGAATCCAGTTGTTGCCGAGGCAAATATTATAGCAGTCGCCACTCCCCAGTCCCGCGTCCCTTCCGAGTCCGTAGTCCCGGATCCCGAATCCCGAACCCCGAATGTCGAACCCCGAGCGATCACCTCGGGATCATCCACGGACACACATAGGCCTGCAAGAGCACGATGATCCCCATGATGCAGGCGAGCGCGATGCTGTGCCAGAAGACGAAGCGAAGGATGCGGCCTTCCTGTCCTTGCTGCGCGGTGCTCGCGGTGGCGACAACGATGGACTGCGCGTCGATCATCTTGCCCATGACGCCGCCCGTGCTGTTCGCGGTCGTGATGAGCACCGGATCGAGGCCGAGCTGCTGCGCGGTGATCTTCTGCAGGCTCCCGAAGAGGACGTTCGAGCTCGTATCCGAGCCGGTCAGCGCGACGCCAAGCCAGCCCAGAAGCGCCGCGAAGAACGGGTAGAGCACGCCCGTGTGTGTGAAGGCGAGCCCGAGCGTCGCGTCGCTGCCGCCATATCGGGTGACGAAACCCAGCGCGAGCATGAGGGCGATCGTCGCGAGCGCCCGGCGCATCCGCATCCACGTCGCGAACCAGACGGAGCTGAATTCTCCGACGCCAAGGCGCAGGTAGATCGCCGACAGGAGCGCCGCGAAGAAGATGCCCGTCCCCGTCGCGGAAAGCCAGTTGAACGTGAAGCGTGCGGCTTCGGCGCGCGCGGCCTTGTACGCGGGGTCGGACACGCGTGCGCGATCGACCGGCTGGGCCTCGACCGGATAATCCCGGTAGACTCTCCGGTGCAGGCCAGGCATGTCGAACGTGGGTGACAGGACGAGGCTCGCGGCTGCCGGCCGCCCGGTGGCGCGGTACGTGGCAAGCCCCGCAAATCCTCCGTTCAGGAGCGCCTTCGTGACGGTCAGGCCCCACAACGTGACGAACACGCTCAGGAACACCCACGGCATCCAGGCGCGGGCCATCTGGGCGCGAGTGTAGGGCACGTGGGCCGCCAGGGGCGTCGAGGTCGTGTCCCTCGTGGCGACCGCCGCGAGGTGAGGCGTCCCATCGGATGGCTCATCACTTGAAAATCGCCACGCTTCGTGTGGCTTCCACCGGCGGCAGAAGATCGCAAGGCTGACGAGCGAGACGAGGCCACCCATGATGTCGACCAGCTCCGGCCCGATGTAGTTGCTCCAGAGGAACTGGACCACCGCAAAGGAACCGCCGGCGACGAGGACGGCCGGCCACACGCCGGCCAGCCCGCTCCATCCCGAGAGCGTAACCACCAGCCACGCAGGCACGAGCAGCGACACGAATGGCAATTGACGGCCGGCCATCGCGCTGAGCGTTTCGGCCGGGATACCCGTGACCGCCGCCAGCGTGATGATTGGCGTCCCGATCGCGCCGTACGCGACGGGCGCGGTGTTGGCGATGAGCGCAAGACCCGCGGCGTACAGCGGCGCGAAGCCGAGGCCCATGAGCAGCGCCGCGGAAATCGCAACGGGGGTGCCGAAGCCCGCGGCGCCTTCGATGAAGGCGCCGAACGAGAATGCGATGAGGAGCGCCTGGATGCGGCGGTCCGCCGAAAGATGAGCGACCGAGTCCTTGACGATCTGGAACTGTCCGGTACGGACGGTGAGGTTATAGAGGAAGACGGCGTTGAGGATGATCCAGCCAATCGGAAAGAGCCCGTACGCCGCGCCGTAGGCGGCGGTTGCCGTCGCGGCTCCGACCGGCATCCCGTACACCGCGATCGAGACGGCGAGCGCAGATACGAGGCCCGTGAGCGCCGCCCGATGGGCCGGCCATTCCAGGACGCCCAGCGTGACCAGCAACAGCACAATCGGCAGCGCGGCCGCAGCCGTGCTGAGCCACGCCTGGCCAAGCGGGTCGTAGAGCTGCACCCATTCCATGCGTCACGTCAGACCAACGCGTCCGTGTTAGGAGCCCGTTCCGGGTTACTCAGACGGGCTCCTAGAAGAACCACCGAACTCCGCCGCCAATCTGCAGTCCTCCCGCGTCGAGGTCGAGGCGGCGCGCCCCCGCCAACTCGGAGGTCGTCTCGAGCGTCATCGACGCGCGGCTGAACCGAACGATGGCTCCCAGGCCAAGCGAGCCGCCGACGCGCCAGCTCACATCGACGCCCGCGTGGTACCCCATCTTCGTCTTCTTCACACGGATGACGTCCGCGCTGGCGAAGGTGATGGTGTTGAAGGGAAAAACGTCGGTCAAGAGAATGCCGCCCACGATGTCCTGGTCGATGTGGGCGACGGTGGGGCCGGCTTGAACGACGAGCCGGGCACGGTCCGACAAGGATGCGAAGTAGAGCGCCTGAAGGTGTACCAGCGTCTCGGTGCGCTTGAGATCCCCGACGCTTCCGCTGAGCTCGCGCGGTCGATTGAACGCGACCGGGTGAGGATCGGCGAGGACGAAGCTCGAATCCGACATGCTCCCCACTCGCGTCACGGCGAGCCCGGCGCCGATGTTGTTCCCGAGCTTCACGGCCGCACCGATGTCGAACGCCGCACCTGACGCGGCGCCGTAATCGACCGCGAGCGAGCCCTTTTCCTGCCCGGTCGCGAATGCCGTTCGTTCGCTGAACTCCGGGATCCCCGTCTGGAGCGCTGCGTTGGTGCTGACATAGCCGCGATCCGCGGGGTCTGTTTGCTGTGCCGCCAGGCGCGCTGTCGTAGCCAGACCGGTTGCCACGACGATGACGAACATCTTCAAACCAAACCTCCCACTCCGGACGCATGAACCGCGAAGATTCTATGCGACGGGCGACATATAATCCCACCCCGGGAGCGAACTCCAATGTCCAGGCGACTTTTCGTGGCGGCTGTTGCCGCGCTGTTCGTGCAGTCGGCCGGCGCCGAGCCGCCGCTCTTCACCGACGCCTTTCCCGCGTCCGAGTTCGTGGAACGGCGCGCGCGCGTGATGCAGCGCCTCGGCGACGCCGTCGCCATCCTGCAGGGCGCGACCGAGTACGCCGCGTACGTCAAGTTCCGGCAGAACAACCACTTCTTCTATCTGACCGGCGTCGAGGTGCCGCGCGCGATTCTCGTCATCGACGGCCGTGCCCGGTCGTACACCCTGTTTCTGCCGCCCCGCGACGAGCGGCTCGAGCGATCCGAAGGGCCGATGCTCGGACCGGACGCGGACGCGGCGCGGCTTACGGGCATCGAGTCGGTGAAGGCCCGCGGCGAGTTTGCAGAGGTGGTGGCGGCCCTGGCTCGCGACCGGCGCGTGGTCTACACACCCTTCCGGCCCGAGACGGTGGGCGCCGGGACACCGCGGCACGCGACCGCGCACGCGAAGCTGACGAAGGACGATCCCTGGGACCGCCGCCCCTCGCGCCCGGAGGCGTTCATGGCGGCGATCACGGCGGCCGCGCCGGGCGTGGCATTCCGCGATCTCGATCCGGTGCTCGACGAGATGCGGGTCATCAAAAGTCCGCGCGAGATCGCCCTGGTCCGCGAGGCGACGCGCATCGCCGGTCTCGCGGTCATGGAGGCCATGCGGTCCGCGGCGCCGGGCATGTACGAGTACGAGCTCGAGGCGATTGCCGACTACGTGTTCAAGCGGCACAACGCCCAGGGCATCGGCTACTTCGCGCTGATTGCCGCGGGACGAAACGCCTACTATCCCCACTATCACGCGTCGCAGAGTCGGCTCGAACCGAACGATCTCGTGCTCTTCGACTACGCGCCGGACTTCAAGTACTACACGTCGGACGTCACCCGCGAGTTCCCCGCCGCGGGCCGATTCGATGCCAGCCAGCGGGAGCTCTACGGACTCTACCTGCGGCTCTACCGGGCCCTGATGCAGTCCATCCGGCCTCAGGTCGCGCCGCGCGACGTGATTCGTGTTGCGCTCCAGAAGATGGACGCCATTGTCGGCAGCTACCCGTTCACCAGTCCGAAATACCGCGAAGCTGCCGCGCGGTTCGTCAACGCGTACCGCCACGGTCAGGGCGACAGTCTCGGCCATTACGTCGGCATGGAGGTACACGATGTCGCGGTGCCCTTCGACGTCCTGGAGCCCGGGATGATCTTCACGATCGAGCCGGCCCTGACGATTCCGGCGGAACGCGTCTACGTACGACTGGAGGACGTGATTCTCATCACCGAGACGGGCTACGAGAATCTGTCCGGCTTCGTGCCGGTGGACATCGAGGGGATCGAGACGCTGATGGCGGAAGAGGGGATGACCGACCGCGACGGGGCACGGCGGACGTCGCGGGCCGGTCGGCCGGATTGATAGACGACTCCTACGTAAGGATCCGGGCCATCTACGGTCGGCTTCTCGGTCCTCCCAGCGTGGGGCGGTTTCTCTCGTCACGCGTTGCGCGTCAACGACAACCCACCCGACGCGCCGGATTGTCGTTGACAAGGCGTCACGCCTCTGGTAAGAACCTGCGCAGCATCGCCCATTAACCCCTCTAATTGCCATTGACGCGCGCCGCCCGCCTTACGCGACGCGCTGCAGGTCGCACGTCGGTTCCGAAAACGCGCCCAACGCGCGCCTTCAAGGCAGACTCTTCGGCTTCGTCTGCATTGCAGGTAGTGACCAGTGTCGACGTTCGAGCGGTGCAGGGCATCGAGGCCCGCACGGAGGGGGTGCGCTCATGACACGGATCTTCTCATCGGGCATTCGGGCCGCGGCGGTCGTGTGTGCGCTGCTGGCAGCAGCGGTTCCTCTGGCTGCGCAGATCGCGGAGGCGGAGCTGCAGGGGGTGGTCGTCGACGAGAGCGGAGGCGTCCTGCCCGGAGTCACCCTCACGCTCACGCACGTTGAGACCGGCACGTCGCGGAGCGTGGTGACGAGCGACAATGGCCGCTATGTCGCGCGGGGCTTGCGGGTGGGCGACTACGACGTCGTCGCGGAGCTTGGAGGGTTCGCCACCGTTCGGCGAGCAGGCATTACGCTGCTGCTCGGACAGAGCGCCACGCTGGACATCGCCATGAAGCTGGCGGTCGTGGAAGAGACCCTCACCGTGACCGGCGAGGCGCCGCTCATCGACATCGGGAAATCCGGAATCGGTTCGAACCTGGACGTGCGGCAGATGCAAGGTCTGCCGCTGAACGGGCGCGACTGGATGAGCCTGACGCTGGTGGCGCCTGGGGTGCGCGGGGGCGGCGGGGAGCAGGGGCCGGGCGTTGGGATCATTCCCTCGTTTGGCGGCATGAACAACTACCGGACCAAGGTCAACGTCGACGGCGTCCAGACCAACGAGTCGACCAACTTCAACAGCGTGGATATCAATTTCAGCCAGGACTCGGTCCGCGAAGTTCAGGTGCTCTCCAACCGCTTCAGTGCCGAGTTCAGCCGCGCGTCGGGGGGAATCATCAACGCCGTCACGAAATCAGGAACGAACAAGTTCTCCGGCTCCTTCTACGGCTTCTTTCGCAACGACGCCTTCAATGCGAAGCACTGGTTCACGGGGCGGGTCGAGCCGTTCGAGGACAACCAGATAGGCGGGACGATCGGCGGCCCGTTGAAAAAGGATCGGCTGCATTTCTTCTTCAGCTGGGAGTCGGAGCGCCGGCCGCAGACCCAGACGCCGCGCAACGGCATTCCCCTGCTCGAGCAAAGCTACCCGAATGACTTCACCCAGGACGCCGGTATGCTCCGGTTCGACTATCAACTCACCCCGACGCATCGGTTGACGGCGCGGGCGGC
>JACPPN010000107.1 GCA_016190995.1 Acidobacteriota bacterium
AAACGCAGTACTAAGGCTCATGACAGAAAACCTGGCTTCATCTGCCACCGTTCTGGCCTTAGGAGATGTCTAGCACGGCTGCAAGGTCGGCTCCGCGATCGACCGTGAGGTCCGCGGGACCGAGCCGTCCGCGCAGGCCCTCCTCCCATCCGAACCCATAGGTCGCGAGACACACGCGAACGCCGGCGTTTCGCGCGGTGGCCAGATCGATCCCGGAATCACCGACGAGGACCGCCCGAACGCGATCGGTCCCCGCGCGCTTGATGAGCCACAGCAGGCCGCCCGGATCCGGCTTGCGCGGATGCGGGCCGTCACCACCGACCACATCCGCGAAGGGCGAGGCCAAGCCGAGCCGGTCGAGAATGCGTGCCGCCGCCCCGAGCGGCTTGTTGGTCAGGACGGCAAGGCGCGCGTGTGATTGGAGCGACTGCAGCGCCTCGGGAATCCCCGGGTACGGACGCGTGTGGTTGAGCAGACGCCCATCATAGATTTCGAGAAAACGCTGCATCGCGTCGGTCGGTACGCTCTCGAACCGCGCGGCGGTGAACGCGCGCTTCAACAGCATCCCGACGCCTTCGCCCACCATGCGGCCGATCACCGGCTCGTCGAGGCGGGACGCGCCGTAGGTTTCGAGCAGCACATTGGTGGACTGGGCCAGATCGCGGCGTGAGTTCACGAGCGTGCCATCGAGGTCGAAGACGATGAGCGGCCGGGGCACGAGTTGGAGTTTTGAGTTGTGAGTTGTGAGTTGTGAGTGACTCAAAACTCACAACTCACTACTCAAGACTGTTGTGACCTTCATCGGCGCCATAGGTGGCGAACGAGGTCGGAGTCTCCCAGACCCTGACGCGCAGCACCGGCAGGCCCTGCGCCCGCACCTGATCGTAGATGAGGCGCGCGATCCGCTCCACCGTCGGATTGCTGTCGACGGTGTAGACCGGCTCGCCGAGCGCCTGCAGCGGCTTCACGAGGGGATCGTCGTGGCGCAGAATCATCTGATGATCGAGATTGCCATCGATCCACTGCTTCGCGATACGCTTGATGTCGGAGAAGTCACACACCATGTTGCGCGCATCGAGCGTGTCGGTGCGGACCTCGATTTCCGCCAGCGCGTTGTGTCCGTGCGGGTGCTTGCAGATGCCGCCGTAGTCCAGCAGGCGGTGCCCGTAGCAGAAATGGATTTGCTTGGTGACGGAATACATGATTGAGGATAAAGGTCCGGCTAGAGCCGCACACTACGACTGTACAGGGCGAACGACTTCGATGCTAGTTGAAGGCTTTCCGGAGCGTCAAGAAACCGCCGTGCTCTGTTCCGGCGGTCTGGACAGCATCGTGCTCGTGGCCGACGAGGCCCGGCGCGCGCCGATCCAGCCGGTCTACGTCAGCGTCGGGCTGGCGTGGGAACGAGCCGAACGTGACAGCGCCCGCCGCGCGCTCGCTCGTCTCGCCGGCGATCACATTCGCCCGCTCGCCCTGCTGCGCTTCGACATGCGCGACCTGTATCCGGCCACACATTGGGCCATCCGGGGCGTGCCGCCCGCGTACGACACCCCGGATGAAGACGTGTACGTCCCGGGTCGCAACGTCACCCTGCTCTCAAAGGCCGCCGTGTTCTGCGCGTTGCGAGGCATCCACCGCATCGCGATCGGCCCGCTCGCCGGCAACCCGTTTCCGGATGCCACGCACGATTTCTTTGCGGCGATCGGTCGCGCGCTGTCCCTCGGCCTCGCCCACCACATCGATGTCGTGGCGCCTTTCGTCGCGCTCGGCAAGGCGGATGTCATCAGGCTGGGTCTCGAGCTTGGCGTGCCGCTGGAGCTGACCTTGTCGTGCATGGACCCGCAGCAGGGCCGTCACTGCAGTCGCTGCAGCAAGTGCCGCGAGCGCCGCCACGCGTTCCGCGACGCCGGCGTCATCGATCGGACCGACTATGTGGGAGGAACGTGAGGCTCGGAACCTTCCGCGATCGTGAAATCCACCTGCGAGCCGGCACGAGGACGCCGGGACAGGCACTCGAAACGACAGCCGCTCATGAGGTGCGAAAACTAATCGACCCGTCGCTCGTCCGCACTTTCAGCAGCTTGCCGCCATTCCCGAGCTTGCCGCGAAGCGTCCGGCGATCGATCTCCCCCTCGAACGTGATCGTCAGGTCCCGATCCGTTCGAATACTGCCATCGCCGGTGTGCGCATCAAGGCTCGCGTTGAAGTCGGGCGGGAGATAGACGACGACCCCCCCATCGCCACTCGCAAGGTCCCAATCAGCGCTCATCGAGCTTCCCGGCTCCGCGCGTAGGGAAATTGTGCCGTCCCCCGTATGGACGCGCACCGCATCCATACGGCCCGATAGATCGACGCTGCCGTCGCCGGTGCTGACGTCGAGGCGTCCTGCCGACGAATCGAGCCTGACCGATCCGTCGCCCGTGTTGACGCTCAGATCGCCGCTCACATCGTAGCCGCGAATGCTCCCGTCACCGGTCCGAAGCTCGATCCGTCCAGCGACCCGCTCGATACGAATGGACCCATCGGCGCTGCGCGCCATCAGGTTGCACTTGCGCGGAACCGACGCGACCAGACGCGCCATGCGCGAGAAGCGGAAGCCGAAGACGGGTTGGACCCCTCCCGGACGTCTCGCCTCGACGCGAATCTGATTGCCGGTCTGCTCGGCCTGCACCTGAATCGCGTCGACCGCCTCCTTCGTGCCGGCGCGCTTCTCGACCTCGACCAGCACTTCGGCCCGGTCCCAGGAGCGAATGTCGATCGAACCATCGAACGTCACGAGGGTGATGTCCGGAAGCTCGCCGGCCGTAAAGCGCTTTTCCTCGCGCGCCGTATATCCTTGCTCCCGCATCTCGAGCGTGCAGGCACTCGAGACCGCCAGCACGGCCGCGACGACGAGCGCCCGTCCTGCCCACGCGCGCGCGAGAACATCCGTCAGAGCAACGAAATTGCAGATGAGCCGGAGCCGTGTGGCAAGCCCGAGGCGGGCGGCGCTCATGGACACCTTCCTCGTGGGGGTAGACGAAAACCGCAGCATGAAGGTTCGTTCATGCCGGCCCGGCCCGCGGGCTTTCACGCGTCGCGGTGAGCCAGCGTCCCGCCGACGTAGGTCTGGACCACCCGCAAGTCGCGGTCGAGCACCACGACGTCGGCCACGCCACCGACGACGATGAGCCCGTGACCCTGAAGGCCCAGCTCGCGAGCCGGTGTCGTGGCGCACAGGGTGACAGAGTCAACGAGAGAGAGCCCAACGGCACCAACGAGCACGCGAAATGCCCGATCCATCGTACAAATGCTGCCGGCCAGGGTCCCGTCGGCAAGGTGCGCGGCGCGGTTGCCGACCACTATCTCTCTGCCTCCTAGACGGGTACGGCCGCCGGCCGGCAGGCCCGCCGCCGCAGTTCCATCCGTCACTGCAATCGTCCGCGCAGGATGCTTCGTCGCCACGGTCATCCGGACCACGGCAGGATGCACGTGATAGCCGTCGCAAACTACCTCGGCGGCCACCTCGTCGCTGGTCAGGACCGCGCCGACCAGCCCGGGCTCGCGGTGCCTCAGCGGCGGCATTCGATTGAACAAGTGCGTCGCGTGTCTGACACCGGCCGAAATCGCCGCTACGCCTTGATCGAACGTGGCGCCTGAGTGCCCCGCCGACACGCGGATGCCGCGGCCGACCAGGGTCTGAACCAGACCGATTGCGTCGGGCAGCTCCG
>JACPPN010000098.1 GCA_016190995.1 Acidobacteriota bacterium
GCACGGTGTGGTTCTCGAGGCCGCGCAAGGCCCGGTGCCGTCGCTTGCTGAAGTCATTGCTGGAGAGCCAGTTCGAGATAGCTGGTGGTCTCATCCCAAGAGTCACGAGATCTTCGCGGTGACGCGCGCGATCCGCGACAGCGATGATGTCCACGTATGTCGCCTCATCAAAGGCAAGATCACTTTTGTCCATCGCCGGATGTGGCCGGTTCTCGTCCGAGTGGCGGGCCGGCTGCCATCGGATCGCCTGTCGCTGGTGCGCGAGGTCCACACCAGTTCGGGACGGCACGTGACTAAAGAAGTCCCGTTTCCCGATTGGGTTCCGTTGAGCGTCCGCGTGGCGGCGCGAAGCCTCTCGGAGGACGCGGCGCTCGCCAAGACAATGTCCTCGTTACGCCGACAGGGGCCAACAGTGAGGCCGTTCAAGCCATACATGCTCAAGCGGTGGCGACTCGATACGAAGCCCGAGCCACTCTGGTTCTTCACATGTGCGCGACCAGGAAGGACTGGGAATCTATCGAGCAAGACTTCGCCGGTGTCTGACGACTACGTTCACCGCTGGGTTCTGGGATCGCGCGTGCGGTGTTGATGAAGTTTAGAAGGGAGAGGCCCGTCAGGGTGCCGTCTGGGCGTCTGCGCGGCGCGCGTCGATGGAAGGCGACGCCATGACCTTCCGCCAGTAGTCGAGCAGGTCGCGGAGTGTTTGCTCGAGATCGATCGCCGGCGTCCACCCGATCTCCTCGTGGATACGCGCGGGATTGCCGAGCACCAGCGGCGCGTCATGACGACGCAGGCGCGCCGGATCTTCTTCGACGGTGACCTCGATACGCGTGCAGGCGAGCAGCCCGTCCACCACTTCTCGCAGGGAACAAGCGCGCCCGGAACAGACGTTGTAGGGCCGGCCCGACCGGCCCCGCGTCATGAGCAGACGGTAGGCGCGAACCGTGTCACGAACGTCGGTCAGATCGCGGCGGGCTGACAGGTTTCCCACCTTCATTGCCGGCGCGGCGTGACCGGCCTCGATCGCCGCAATCTGCCGCGCGAAACTGGGTGCGGCGTACCCGGCGTCCTGTCTCGGGCCGATATGGTTGAAGGCGCGGGCGACGACGATGTCGAGACCGTCCCGGGCGGCTTCCGAGGCCACCATCTCCTGCGCGAGCTTGCTCAACCCATAGGGGCTCGACGGCCGACTCGCGCTCTCCTCCGCAAGCGGCCCATCGGCTTCCGCGTAGATGGCCGCCGAGCCTGCCACGAGCACGCGACAGCCGGTGATCGAACGGACGGCCTCGAGCAGATGATGGGTGCCGAGCACGTTCGCCTGCAAGGTTTCATAGTTCGTCTGCCACGACGTACCCACCTGCGCCGAACCGGCCAGGTGATAGATCTTGGCGGGCCGCAACTCGCGTATTCGCTCGGAGACCCGCCGCGCCTCCAGAAGATCAACCGGTTCCCAGCGGACGGCGTCGGAGCCGGCAGGCGGTCGGGCCGGCGCGTGGCGAGGGTGTCCCGACCGAGACCACGCGACCACGGGATCATCGTCGTGGGCGAGCAAGTCGAGCAGGTGACTCCCGACAAACCCAGAGGCGCCGGTGACGAGAATGGGTCCCGACATGAGACAAGAGGGGTCAGCGGCGCGTGCCGTACTGGGTCTCGTAGTAGGCGCGGAAGTCGGGATCCTGCTCCTTGATGGGCCGCCACCACCACTCGTTGTTCTGATACCACGCAATCGTGGCGCGCAGCCCGTCATCGAATGGAGTTTCAGGCGTCCAGCCGAGGGAGCGGAGCTTCGTCGTCTCGAGGCAGTACCGTTGGTCGTGACCGGGGCGGTCGGGCACGGGCCGAATGAGCGACGCGGGACGGTCGAGCAACCGGAGGATCTCGTGCGTCAAGTCGATATTGCGAACCTCGTGGCCGCCGCCGACGTTGTAGGTCTCACCTGGCTCGCCGCGCTCGATCAAGAGATCGAGCGCGCGGCAATGATCCCGCACGTGCAGCCAGTCCCGCACGTTTCCGCCGTCGCCGTACAGCGGCACCGGGATGCCGTCGATCGCGTTGGTGATGAAGAGCGGAATGATTTTCTCCGGGAACTGATGGGGCCCGTAATTGTTCGAAGCGCGCGCAATCACGACCGGGACGCCGAATGTCGCGAAGTAGCTGTAGGCCAGCCGATCCGCACCAGCCTTGCTCGCTGAATACGGATTGGTCGGCCGCAGTTCGTCCGACTCGCGGCTCGCCCCCGACCGGACGCTTCCGTAGACTTCGTCGGTCGAGATCTGGACGAAGCGCTGTAGGCGCGTCGTGCCGCGGGCCGCCTCCAGCAGCACGAACGTACCAAAGACGTCCGTCCGGATGAACTCGCCCGCGCTGAGGATCGATCGATCCACGTGCGTTTCCGCGGCGAAGTGGACCACGATATCGGAGGTTTCAACCAGCGGGCGGACCACCGCGGCGTCGGCCACGTCGCCCTGCACGAACGTGTGGCGCGGGTCGCCCATCACGCCACGCAGATTGTCACGGCGGCCGGCGTACGTCAGCTTGTCGAGCGTCACGACGTGCCACTCGGGATGACTCGCGAGGGCGTGCTTGACGAAGGTGCTGCCGATGAACCCGGCCCCGCCGGTGACGAGAACCCTAGCCATCTTTCCTCGACCAGTCGTACGGCAGCGCGCCATGCGGGGCCAGCCGGAATTCATCCGGCACGTCGTAGTTGTACGGGGCGGTCGGCACGTTGACGACCAGCGCGGTCTCGGGTCCAATGCACTTCCAGCCGTGATACACCAGGTTCGGCACCTGGACGAGGAGCGGGTTCTTGGCGCCTATGAAGAACTCATTGATCTTCCCGTTGGTCGGCGAGCTCTCGCGCGTGTCGACGAGGACGAGCTTGATCATGCCTGCGACGCACGCGAAGGTGTCGACCTGCCGCTGATGGTAGTGCCAGGCCTTCACGACCCCGGGATACGTCGCGCTCACGTACACCTGACCGAAACGCACGAACAGACCTTCATCGTCGGCGCGCAGGATTTCCATCAGCCATCCGCGCTCGTCCGGAAGCACCCGCAGCGCCTTGGTCTTGACGCCCTCGATGAGCGGCGGCCCGGTCACGAGGCCGAGAGGTGAGGGATCCATCACGTGGCGCTCCACTACCATCTGATGCCGACTTCGGACTTGTCTCCCAGCACGAACCGGTAGGCGGAAGGCTTGACCGGCTCCCGATAGATGCGGACGTGCTTCCCGATCAGGCTGTCCTCGATGCGGGTGGCAATATCGGTGATCACGCTGCCTTCCAGGACGATGCTGTGCTCCAGCTCCGACTCGCGTATCTCGACGTCGTTCATGATTGACGTGAACGGGCCGATGTAGGACCGCACGATCCTGGCCCGCGCCCCGATGATGACGGGACCGCGGACGACCGATCGTTCGACGCGGGCGCCCGCCTCGATGACGACGCGGCCCTCGACGCGTGACGCATCGTCGACGTCGCCGTCGATTCGCGGCTGGATCGTCTCGAGCACGATGCGGTTCGCCTCCAACATGTCCTCGAGCTTGCCCGTGTCCTTCCACCATCCCTCAACGATGTGCGGCCGCACGGGCAGGCCGCGGTCGATGAGGTCCTGGATGGCGTCGGTAATCTCGAGCTCATCGCGCCGGCTCGGCTTGATGCGCTTCACCGACTCGAAGATCTCGGGCCCGAACAAGTACACGCCGACCAGCGCCAGATCGCTCTTCGGCTCGCGCGGCTTTTCCTCGAGCCGCACCACGCGTCCGTCCTGCAGCTCCGCGACGCCGAAGCGCTGCGGATCCGGAACGCGCGCGAGAAGAATCTGCGCGGCGGGTCGCAGGCGCTCGAATTCCGCCACGAATGGCACGATGCTTTTCGTCAGCAGGTTGTCGCCCAGATAGACCACGAAGGGGCCGCCGTCGATGAACGGCTCGCTGATCTGCACGGCATGGGCGATTCCGCGCGGCGCGTCCTGATCGATGTATTCGACCCGCACGCCCCACTTCGATCCGTCGCCGACCGCTGCAACGATTTCTGATCGCGTGTCCCCCAGCTCGATCGTCGGCTGCTGGACGACGATGCCGATGTCGCGGATGCCGGCGCCGGCGAGCGCCTCGATGCCATAGAAGAGGACCGGCTTGTTCGCGACCGGTACCAGCTGCTTCGCGCTCGTGTAGGTCAGCGGGCGCAACCGGGTGCCCTTGCCGCCGCTCAGGATGAGGCCCTTCATCGATCTCCCGCGCAATGTCTCGCGGCGCGACTGCACGGGGCGCCCGCCGAGGTGCTCACCGGCTCGGCGACCCGCCCAGCGCGCCGAACGGATTCGAAAACGTGCCGATGCCCGCCAGCGTGAACGAGATGTTGAAGCGGCGGTCCTGCGGCACCGGAAAACGCCGATCGAAGCGCGGAAAGTTGAACGTCTGGTACTCGAGCGCGATCCCGCAGCACTGTGCATTGTAGTACGTCACGAGGCGCTGCTGCAGGAGCGTGCTGCGGCCCAGATCGTAGTTGAACGAATACGTGCCGCCAACCCGGTTGTTCCATCCCCGCAGCGTCGTGGATCCGTTGACGAAATTGTCGTTGTCGAGGAACCCGAGTAACCGACGCTGGCTCCAGCCGCCGCTCGCACCCAACCAGTCGCCCCGCGCCACTCTGCCGTTCGCGCTGATGCTCTGCAGGCCATCGATCTCAGGGTCGTACTCGAGTCTCAGCCCGCCCGCCAGCTGGTCGGTCGGCGAGACCGCGACACCGATCTGCACGGTAGAAAAGTTGCTCGGCTTGCGGCCCCGGAAGCTGCTGCCGTAGGCGAAGTCGACCTGGCTGGCGAGCGGGTCCGTGTAGTAGCTCTGATTGATGGTGACCGAGAGGAACTCGCGGGCCCGGCCGCTGACCGGCCCCCCTTTCAGCTTGGCGAGCAATCGATTCGTCAGCCCGTACGTGAACCGCGTCGAGCCGCCGACCGCGTAGTCGGTCCCTTCGAGCTGGACGATGCGGGTGCGATTGGCGATCGAGGTCACGCGCTGCAGGCCGACGCTCGGCTCGATGAGGTGCTTGAACTTCTCAGCGTACCCGTTATCGGGCGTGTTCCAGACGCGCGTCAGGACGGGCCCGACGATTTCCGAGCGCAGATCGAAATAGCGACGGTACAGCGGCTCTGATACCTGCCGGCCGCCGACATAGCTCTCCGTGTAGTACGTGTGACGCCACGCCATCGACGAGTTGACGGTCAGGAACGGCCAGCGTGTGAATGGAACGCGCAGCAGCGGCGTCGAGTCGATCCGGGCCAGGCCCTGGTCGTTGACCGTGTCACCGTCGACGCGATCTTGCCGCAGCAAGTTTGCATATTCGCCGCCGATCGAGACGTAGAAGGGCAGCCCAGCGAGGCGGCGCGGCGCCCGGCTGAACGAGATCCGCGGCGAGCTGCCGTAGAGCGTCGACTGGCTCGCGCCGAAGAAGGTCTCCCGCCAGTCGAACGTCCCGTTGAAGTTGTAGCCGTGCCAGGCGCCCGCGAGGTTGCCCCCGTACGCACGCGTGCGCAGCGACGCATCGTAGATGTTCTGGTGATAGGTCTGCCGGACCGTCATGTCGGAGAAATAGTCGACGCGGCCGCGCGCCCGCAGACGACGCGGCAGGAGCTGCGCGACGCTGGCGTGCAGCTCGTAGCTCCGACGACCGGGGACCGTGGTGAGCCGCGTCTGTCCGCCCTCCGACGAGGCATACGTCGACTCGTGCTCGTTCAGGAGGTACGTGCGCGCATCGCCCTCGGAGCCCGGGGCGAGCACGTACCGGTACTCGGCCCCGACGCCCTGGCCGGTCTTCGAGAACCAGTCGTGAAAGACGGTTGCGTCCTGACTGCGGTTGATCGCCCAGAAGAAGGCGTTGCTGATGGCCTGTCCGCGGATCGTCGACGTGCCATACGTCGGGATGAGAAAGCCGGTGGCCCGATCGTCCTTCCGGATTGGGTAGTAGAACATCGGCAGGTACAGGACCGGCACGCCCTTCACCTTGAACAGCGAGTTCTTCAACAGCGCATAGTCGTCGAGGTTGATCGTGACGGTGGTCGAGGTCAGCTGCCACCGCGGCGTCGGCTGCACGCACGTGGTGAATCCCCCTCTGGTGACGCGATAGCGCTTCGGACTGAGCTTCTCGATCTTTTCTCCGTAGAAGTACGCGTCCGGCTCCTGGGTTCCAAACATGCTGCGCTCGGTCCCCTGAGCGAGCGTGGCGCTACCCGCCGCCTGGTAGAAGGTGCCGGTTCGCGTCTTCGTGTCGAATTCCGCACGGTCGGCGGCAATACGATTGGATCCCGACGTGAACACGACATTGCCCGTCGCGATGAGTCGATCGGTGTCCGTGAACAGCTCGACCTCGTCCGCGTAGAACGTGTCGTCCCCGGTCGTAATCTCGGCAGCGCCGGCCAGTCGCCAGCGGTTGGGGCCCAGCCGTTCGGTGCGCCACGCCTTCGTCAGGTCGACACCCGGAACCTGGGCGCGTGCCGTGGCGGCGCTCACGAAGAGGGCGCACCCGCACAACACGAGGGCCAAGGGGCGGTGCATCAGCGGATGAACAGGGCCGGAATCTTCTCAGGCTGGCGGTCGAGGCATCCGGAATCTGCGAAGAATAACATGGCGCAGACCCCGGGGCGAGCCGCGAGCGCTTCAGGTCCGGTGGCCGCGCCCCTCGGGCGTGCTCACCTGCAGGCGTGCGTAGACCTCGCCCGCGAGGAAAATGGATCCGGCCACACACGCCGTCCTGCCGAAACGCAAGGCGTGGTCAACGGCCTCGGTCGGATCGAGCTCCACCTCGACCGGTACGCGGGGTGCCAGGGCGATCGCCTGGCGCGCCAGATCGTGCGGGTCGGCGGCCCGCTCGTTCCGCGGCTTGGTCATGACGAGGCGCGTCGCGATCCGGAGCAGGTGACTGAGCATCCCCGCGGTGTCTTTGTCGCGCATCGCGCCGAACACGAAGGGCAGTCCGTCCGGGTACACCTCGCCAACATAGGCCGCGAGTGCCGCCGCGCCGGCGGGATTGTGCGCGGCATCGATCAGCAGCGCCCGATCGGGTCCCAGTTGGACGAGATCGAGACGACCCCGCCACGTCACCTGTTCCAGAGAGGCCGCAATGTGCTCGGACGCGACGAGAACGCCTGCCGCATTCAGCTCCTCGAGCAGCCGCACCGCGACGATCGCGTTCCTCACCTGATGCCGGCCGCGCAAGGCCATCGTGACCGCCCGATAGCGGGTTCGCGGCGTCGCCAGCGACATCCTCGTCCGGCCGTCTTCGATGCGGACGTCGGTCGTGACCGAGTCCATCGCCCGCACGAGGCGCGCCCCCCGATCCACGGCGACACGCTCGACCGCAGCGATCGCCTCCCGGCCCATTTCACCGACGACGATGATCATCCCCGGCTTGACGACACCGGCTTTTTCGAGAGCGATTTCGCCGATGGTATGGCCGAGCAGCCGCTCGTGATCGAGATCGATCGACGTGATGGCTCCTGCGATTGGGTCGACGATGTTGGTCGCATCGAATCTGCCGCCGAGCCCCACTTCGAGGATCGCGAACTCGACGCGGGCGCGTCTGAACAGCTCGAACGCCGTCGCGGTGGTGACCTCGAAAAACGTGGGGGATGTCGCCAGCCGGCCGCTGGTGCGCTGGTCGTCGGCGACGTCGAGCACCTGCTCCGTGATGGTTCTCAGCGTCTCGGTCGGGACCGGCTGCCCGCCGATCGAAAACCGCTCTTCCAGCCGGACGAGATGCGGAGACGTGTAGTGAGCCGTCCTGTGGCCGGCCAGTCGCAGGGCTATTTCCAAGGTCGCGCTGACCGAACCCTTGCCGTTCGTGCCGGCCACGATAATCGACACGAACTCGCGCTGGGGATTCCCGAGCGCTGCTGCCAGGCTGCGGATGTTCTCGAGACCGAACTTGATGCCGAGCTTTTCGAGACCGAAGAGCCGATCGAAGACATCCAAGCGCTCACCGTGAGGGCGAATCAAAGGATTCCCGTGACGGAAGGGACCGGCGCGTCAGGTCTCGGTCGGAGGAACGGGTGGCGCCTGCGCGACGTCCAGCGGTTCGGCCGAGGCGGCCGGGATCGGCGGCGCGGCGCGTTCGATGCCCGCGGCCGCGGGTTCGCGCGCGGTGGCGCCCATGAAGCGGAGCGCCCGCGCAATCGTGGGCTTCAGCTCCCGGCGATCCACCACCATGTCCAGCATCCCGTGCGCCAGCAGGAACTCGCTGCGCTGAAAGCCTTCGGGCAGCTTCTGCCGGATCGTCTGCTCGATGACGCGCGGGCCCGCGAACCCGATGAGCGCGCGCGGCTCCGCGATATTGAGATCGCCCAGCATCGCGAAGCTCGCCGTCACGCCGCCCGTGGTCGGATCGGTGAGCACGGAGATGTACGGCACCGCGGCGCGATCGAGCCGGGCGAGCGCGGCGCTGATCTTGGCCATCTGCATGAGCGACAGGGTGCCTTCCATCATCCTGGCGCCGCCCGAGCACGAGACCATGATCACCGGCGCGCGGCGCTCGAGTCCGCGTTCGATCGCCCGCGTGATCTTCTCGCCCACCACGACGCCCATGCTGCCGCCGATGAAGCCGTACTCCATCGCGCCGACGATGACGTCGATCCCTTCCAGCCGTCCGGCGACCACGATGATCGCGTCCTTGGCGCCGGTGACCTGGGCGCCCTGGCTCAGGCGATCCTTGTACGCTTTGGTGTCGGTGAACCTCAGAGGATCCGTGGAGACCAGGCCCGAATCGAATTCCTCCCAGTTCTCGTCGTCGAGGAGCGAGCGCAGTCGATCGGTGGCATTCACGCGGAAGTGGTGCGCGCACTTCGGACAGACATGCAGATTGGCCGCGAGATCCTTGTTGTAGATGATCTGGCCGCACGGCGGGCACTTGACCCACAAGCCCTCGGGCACGCGGCTCGAACGATCCGGCGGAGCCATGGGCTTGCGCACCTTCTTGAACCAGGCCATGGCGTGCGAGCTTAGAGCGTGGAGATGTGGAGGTCAAGGAACGGCCCGTAACCCGCGGTCCAAGGCGACGCTTCGTTACCGATCCGGATGGGTCCTCGCACCCGTGCGCGGCACGTAGTACCGCGTGCCGCGTCCCATGCTGGTGATCTGTTTCAGGAGATCGCTCACGGCATCTTCTCCCCAATCGAGATCGAGCTGCGAGGTCTCGACGACGAGGAGCGGCGTGGCACTGTAGTGGAAGAAGAAGTGGTTGTAGGCCTCGTTGAGCTCTTTCACGTAGTCGGGGTCCGGTACCTGCAGCTCGGCGTCCTGCCGCTCGCGCCCGCGCAGCCGACGTCTGAGCACATCGGTTGGCGTCTGCAGGTACACGACGAGATCCGGCGACGCCACGTCGCCCGAGAGCAGGTCATAGAGGCGCTGGTAGATGAACAGCTCGTTGTCGTCGAGATTCAGATAAGCGTAGATCTTGTCGCGATCGAACACATAGTCGCAGACCGTCATCTGGTTGAACAAGTTCGCCTGCCGCAGGGCGACCTGCTGGCGATGCCGCGACAAGATCGAGAACAACTGCGCCTGAAACGCGGCGCCGGTCCGGCCGGCGTAGAAATCCATGAGAAACGGGTTGTCCGTCTCGTCGAGGACGACAGTGGCGTCGAGGCGGGCGCCGAGCCGTTCGGCCAGCGCCGATTTGCCCACGCCAATCGGGCCTTCGATCGCGACGTAGCGGAACTCCAACCCGCTCCGGAGTATATCGAATGCTGTCGCGCCGCGTCAGCCGGCGCCGCGGCCGTCCCTCGCGGCGGTCGAACACGATCCGCGTGGTATCATGCGACGCCGATACCGCCGATTCGGCCGACGCTCCCCGACGCTCACCGTGAAGATCGACCGCATCGAGCTGCGCCTCCTTCGCCTTCCTCTTGTCCATTTCTTTGAAACGAGTTTCGGGCGGGTCCACGAGCGCGCCTTCATCCTCGTGATGGTCGAGCAGGACGGAGCCAGAGGTTACGGCGAATGCGTCGCGGACGAGAACCCGTACTACAGCGCTGAAACGACGGGAACCGCCTGGGAGATCATTTCGCAGTTCCTGGCCGAACGGGTCCTGGGCGTCGAGCTCGCCCATCCCGGGGACATCTTCCCGGCGCTCAAGGCGATCCGCGGTCATAACATGGCGAAGGCCGCGCTTGAGATGGCGGCATGGGACCTCTACGCATCCGAGCTCGGGGTCTCCCTCTCCACGGTGCTCGGCGGGAGCGCGGATTCGATTGTGTCGGGAGTATCCATCGGGATTCAGGATTCAATCGATCAGCTGCTGGAGAAGATTGCCATCGAGCTCGCCGCGGGGTACAGGCGGATCAAAATCAAGATCAAGCCTGGGTGGGATATCTCCGCGGTCGAGCGCGTGCGCACGCGGTTCGGCGATATTCCCCTGATGGTCGATGCGAACGCGGCGTACACGCTGGAGGATGCCGCGCATCTCGCCGCTCTTGATGCCTTCGATCTGATGATGATCGAACAACCCCTCGAGCACGATGCGCCACTGGATCACGCGAAGCTGCAACGTCGCCTCAAGACGCCGATCTGCCTCGACGAATCCATTCACACAGTCCGAATCGCGCAGGAGGCAATTGAGGCGGGCGCGTGCCGCATCATCAACATCAAGCCTGGACGGATGGGCGGTCTGCGCGAATCGCTCCGGCTGCACGACGTGTGCGCCGAGCGCGGCATTCCGGTCTGGCACGGGGGCATGCTGGAAAGCGGCATCGGGCGGGCTCACAACATCCATCTCTCGACGTTGCCGAACTTTTCTCTGCCGGGCGACATCGCCGCGAGCAAGCGATACTACGAACCGGACCTCATCGATCCGCCCATTGAGGTCCAATCGGACGGCACCATTGCAGTCCCCACGGCGCCAGGAATTGGCGTTGGCATCGTGGCGGACCGGGTCGAGCGCGCCACCGAGCGCGTCATGACGCTCCGGAAATAGCAGGCTGAGGGATGAACGGGATGAATTGGCGAGGGACCGGTTTAGGGGCTCGTGGGGGGGGCTGGTACGGGGCAACGCGTGTCGTGGCGTGGGCTGTCCCGGCATTCGTCCTGGGAGCGTGCGCTTCCGCGCCGCCGCCCCCCCCCAGGCCCGTGGTTCCTCTCGACGTGACGATGGCAGCGATTCTCAGGCTCGAGGATCAGCGCATCCTTCGTGAGCTGGCGCCTCAACCTCCGAGCGTCCCAGCCGGCGGGTCGAGGCGAGCGCCGGTCGTTCTGCCGCCTCCGCCACCGGATCTGACGACGTTTCTGCGAGACTCCAATGCCCAGATCCGTCGGCGCGCGGCACTCGCCGTAGGGCGCGTCGGTTTGCGCGAGGGCGTGGCACCGCTTCTCGCCGCGCTCGCGGACCCCGAGCAGGAAGTTCGCCAGATGGCGGCGTTCGCTCTCGGGCTCATTGGCGACGTGAGCGCCGCCGAGGCGCTTCGCACGGCGCTGTCGGATCACACGGCAGTCGTCCGCGGTCGCGCCGCTGAGGCGCTCGGCCTCATCGGCGACCGCGCGGCGGCCCCCGCAATCGGCGAGCTCGTGGCCGGCATCGTCAAGCAGGGGTTCGTCGCCCAGATTGAACCTGACGATGTGACGTATCCGATGGATCCGGCCGTCGAGGCGTTCAGGCTGGGTCTTTACGCGCTCGTCCGATTGAAGGCCTACGACCAGATGGCGTCGGCCGTTCTCGATTCCAGCGGCCAGCCAATCGTGCGCTGGTGGCCGGTCGCCTACGCCCTCCAGCGCGTCGAGGATCCGCGTGCGCTGGGCGCCCTGACGGCGCTCGCCCGCGGGCCGGGCTCCATGACGATGGCGTTTGCGGCACGCGGGCTCGGGGTGTTGAAGCGTCCCGCCTCGACGAGCGCGCTGGTGCCGCTCATAGACGCCCGGAAGGTCGGGCCGCAAACCGCCGTCTCGGCGATTCGCGCGTTGGGACAGATTGGAGAAGCATCGGCGTCGGGCCCCCTCATGCAGCTGCTGCAGCAACCGGATCTCACGCCCGATCTGCGGCTCGAAGCGGTCGTGGCCCTCGGCAATATGAGACCGACCGCCGCATCTGACATCTTTCTCAATCTGCTCGGCGACCCGTGGCCGTCCATGCGCGCCGCCGCGTTGCAGGCACTCGCCCAAGCGGATCCGCAGTCGTTCATCACCGTGCTCTCAGGGCTGGATCCCGATCGGAATTGGAGCGTGCGGGCCGCCCTGGCAACCGCCCTGACCGAGATCGATCCGGAAATCGCCATGCCGCGCCTGCAGGCGATGCTGACCGACCCGGATCAGCGCGTCATTCCGTCGGTCCTCGGCGCGCTGGCGGGACTGAAGGCGCCGGCGATCGAGAAGGTCCTGATCGAGGAGCTCGGCAAGCCGGATTTCGTCATCAGGATGGCCGCGGCCACCCATCTCGGGACCTTGAAGCCGGCGGGTGCCGTGCCGCACTTGATTGCCGCGCATCAGCGTGCATTGGCCGATCCCACGTACGTCGCCCGAGCGGCGGCCTTGGGGGCGCTCGCCAGGTACGGCACGCCGGACGCCATCGAGACGGTCAAGAGTGCCCTTGCGGACAAGGACTGGGCGGTGCGCGTGCGTGCCGCGGAACTGCTCAACGGCATCAGCCCATCCTCCGACTACGCGGCGAGCATCCGGCCTGCGCCCCTGCGCCTCGGCCCCGAGGTTTACCGCCAGCCGCGTTTGACGGCGCCAACGGTCTCGCCGCACGTCTTCCTCGAGACCGCGAAGGGCACGATCGAATTCGAGCTGGCCGTTCTCGATGCGCCGCTGACATCGGAGAACTTCATGACGCTGGCACGCCGCGGCTTCTTCAACGGCCTGAGCGTCCATCGCGTGGTCCCGAATTTCGTCGTGCAGGACGGCGACCCCCGCGGCGACAGCGAAGGAGGGCCGGGCTACACGATTCGGGACGAGCTGAACGAGCTGCCGTACTTGCGCGGGAGCGTGGGGATGGCGCTCGACTGGCGGGATACGGGAGGAAGCCAGTTCTTCATCACGCATTCGCCGCAACCGCACCTGGATGCCCGATACACGGTGTTCGGTCACGTCATTGCCGGCATGGAAGTCGTCGATCGGCTGCAGCAGTGGGACGTGATCGAGCGCGTGCGAATCTGGGACGGGATGCAGATGACGACGCGAGAGCCGTAACGAAGCTTTAGAGGAGAAGATCTCTGGGCGAGGGGTTCCTGAGTACATGGAAAAAGGGGGCGCCAGCCGCCCCCTTTTTTCTGGGCGGGAGAGCGGCCTATCTCTTCTTGCCGCCCTTCTTCTTGCCGCCGCCTTTCTTAGCCATTCAGCGTATCCCTCCCTTCGTATGGGGCTTGCGAGGACATCGCCGGCTCACCGCGTCACTCGGCTGCCACCTCGGCACGCCACAGTCGCTGGTGCCGTCGCCCATCGCCTCGTTGCTACTCTCGCCGAAGCGAGAGGTCCGCATCAAAAAATAAGGGGGTGCCCACCTTTTCAGTCTGGCACCCCCGTGAACCGGTAGGCGGCACGTCTACCGCTTTTTGCCGCCCTTTTTCTTTCCGCCACCCTTCTTCGCCATCTTTCCTCCTTGGGATGTGGCTGCCCAGCTAAGTTGCCGCTCTTGCATGGTCCCAACAGGTGGGCTGAGCGGTCCACCGTCATACAAGATGTAGATTATGGATGAGAAAAACTAACTGTCAAGCACAAAGTGCATGGGTATGTCAAAAATTTTCCCGCGATCACGCGTTCGACGTGTGCGAACGTCACGATCGATCCTCGGCTCGAGCATTCGATCGACTCAGGGCGCCGGGTTCGTTCGTCGGTTCTGCCACGTGAGAAGCGATGGGACCCACTGACGAGCGGTGCACACGCACGACCGGCGTGCGCGCCGCTCGATCGAGGCGACGCACGCGACGACGCGTCAAGCCCTCGCGATTCAACGACGCGGGAGGCGGAGTCGTGCCAACAGACGTTCGGCCCTGGCCCGCACCTGGGTGCCGGCCCCGAACACTTTCGTTGCCGCGCGATACATGGCGGCCGCGCGCGCGAGGTCGCCCCGGCGTTCGAGTGCGCGACCGGCATCGAGGTGTGCGGAAGCCAGGATGGGGCCAGGCGGTGGGGGCTTGGTCCGGATCGCGCGCTCGAACTCGCCGATCGCTTCCCCGTCTTGCTTGCGTTCGAGCAGCAACCGGCCGTACCGGTAGTGTGTGACCGCATCATTCGGATTCAGCTCCAGGGAGCGCCCGAGCGCGCGTGCGGCGGCTGCCAGCTCCCGGCGCTCCAGCGCGCGCCAGCCTTCGAGAGAGAGTCGGTAGGCTTCTCCCGCGTCCGGATTCGGCGACGCGCGGAGCCGAGCTCGCGCCTGTGCGGCGGCGCCGAACGGATCGCCGAGCGGGGCGTTCACCACGGCCTGGCGGTACGCCGCGATCGCAAGGTCGCGTTCACCCATGCGGTCGAAGGCATGCCCCAGCTGCAGGTACGCGCGGGTCACTGCCACGATCGGTCTGGAAGGCTTGGCCGCCGTGATCGCTTGGAGATGTTCAATGGCGGTGTCAGTCTGGTGAAGCGTGTCGAACTGACGCGCCAAGCCGAGCCGCGCTTCCGCTTCGGCCGCGTCCGGCTCGTTCACCCTCTTCTGCTGCGCCGCCGCCAGGAGCTCGCGATATGTGTCGAGGCTGGCGATCACGTCGTGGAGGTAGACGTCCTCGATTTCCGCCATGTCCTTGTAAAATAAGAGGTTCCTGCTGTGGCGCGCCTTCAGCCCGCGAACGAGCTCCAACGCCCGCTGGGGCTGTTTCTCGTACCAGAGATAAATGATGGCAAGCTGGTAGTCTGCCTCGTCGCGCAGGAGCTCGCCGCGCTCCCGCGTCCGCATCATCAGCTCGAGCCCCTTGGCGCGATTACCCCCGGGCAGCAGCAGGAGCCAGCGAAGAAACTTCGCGACCGTCGGCGCGATATCCGCGTAGTACTGATACAGCCCGAGGCCGAAATAGGCATCGTGCAGCTGGGGATCGCATGTGGTCGCCTTGTCGAGCGCGTCCTTGATTCGCTTGCCGTCACGCGCGGCCGCCAGCCTTTGGTTCCGCAGGACGCGCCATTGCACTCGTACGGCGTACGACGCGCCCAGGTAGAACCAGGCCTCCGCGCGCTGCGGTTCTCGCGTCACCCACGCCTCGGTCCTGCGAATGGCGCGTTCGGCGCCGGCGTTGAAGGTGGCATCGAGCGCGGTGCTGGCCGGGTCGAGCTGAATGCGCCACCACAAGAGCGTGGCGCCGAGCGCGTCGCACGCTTCAGCCGGCGCGGGTGCGCACGCCGCCAGCGCCAACCCGGCGCGGTCGAAGTCGGCGTCCAGGATATCGTCGTAGATACTCGCGAGGTGTTTCGACGCGGTGAGACGGTCGGCCGCCCTCGCCGGGGAGACCGCGATCCACACCGTCAGCGCGGCGATCAGCGCCGATCGGACCTGGATTCGCGAATCCCAATTCACGTCACGCTCGTTCGAAGCCTCTGTTTCTCGGCGTGCCGCTCGAGGGCGAGCGCAATCAAGCGATCCAGCAGCGCAGGATAATCCAGACCGCTCGCCGCCCAGAGCTTCGCGTACATGCTGATCATCGTGAACCCGGGAATCGTGTTGAGCTCGTTGAGGTAGATGTCGTTGGTGGCGCTCGAGAACAGAAAATCGACCCGCGCCATGCCGGCGGCGTCGACCACCTTGAAGGCTTCAATCGACAAGCGCTGCACCTCCGCGGACTGCTCCGGGGTCAGGGGTGCGGGGATCACGAGTTGGGACCCTTCGTCGAGATACTTCGCTTCGTAGTCGTTGAACTCGCGCGACGGGATGATCTCGCCGGGAACAGAGGCTTCCGGCCGATCGTTGCCGAGCACCGCGCACTCGATTTCGCGCGCCGCCGGTACGGCGGCCTCGACGATGATCTTGCGGTCGAAGTCGGCGGCCAGCGCGAGGCCGCTCTCGAGGCCGGCACGATCCTTGGCCTTGGTGATTCCGACGCTCGATCCGAGATTCACCGGCTTCACGAAAACGGGATAGCGCAGTCCGCGCTCGATGGAGGCCACCACTGTGTCCGGCGTCGCGCGCCAGTCACGGCTCCGGACCACGCGATAGTCGACGATCGGGAGGCCGCGCGCCGCGAACAGGACCTTCATGATCGCCTTGTCCATCCCGACGGCGGACGCCAGGACGCCGGCCCCCACATACGGCACGTTGGCCAGCTCGAGAAGCCCCTGCAGGGTTCCGTCCTCGCCGTACGGTCCGTGAAGAACAGGGAAGATGACGTCGAGCCCCAGGCCGCGAACGACGGCATGTCCTTCGTCATCGGAGCCGAGCGCCGGGCCGCGGCCCCGCTCGATCGAGAGGATCGGTTCGTCGGTCGGATACGCGACGAGGTGCACCTCCCGGCCGGGCCGCACGGGGCGCGCGGCATCCAGCCGCGCCTGCTCGATGACGTCGGCAGGCGATATCGCTGTCGGGGGACGATCCGCCAGCGTCCAGCGTCCGTCCTTCTCGATGCGGATGGGGACCGGCTCGTAGCGGCTGCGATCCAGGTTGCCCATGACGGCTGCCGCTGAAGCCAGCGACACTTCGTGCTCACCGGAGCGCCCGCCGTAGATCACGCCGACGCGAAGCCTTTTCACGTGCCGGTTCCGAAGCGAGGAAGGCCAGAAGGATGCCGTAACGACGCTTCGCCTCAAACCCACGAGGAGAAACGACGCCTCGGTGGCGTCGAGGCTTCGTTACACTGATCGGGAGACTCCTGAATCGGTCGCGATCGTGCATTGACGCAACACGGCTCACGTCAGCTCACCGATCCGCCGGTCAGTATACCGCATGGCTCTGGCGTTTGACTTCCGGGTGACCGCGCGCGACGGGCAGGCGCGGTGCGGTGTGATGACGACCGCGCATGGAGCCGTGCAGACGCCGGCATTCATGCCCGTTGGCACTCGCGGGGCGGTGAAAGCGCTCACGCATCGCGAGCTCACGGAGCTCGGCGCCGACATTCTTCTCGCCAACACGTACCACCTTCACGTGCGCCCGGGCGACGATCTCATTGCGCGTCGCGGAGGGCTGCACCGTTTCATCGGCTGGAATCGGCCCATCCTCACCGACAGCGGCGGGTATCAGGTGTTCAGCTTGTGTGCGATGCGCTCGCTCGATGAGGAGGGCGTGCGCTTCCGGTCCCATCTCGATGGCAGGCAGCATGCCCTGACGCCCGAATCGGCGGCCGAGATTCAATGGCGGCTCGGCTCCGACATCGCCATGGTCCTCGACGAGTGCACCGGATTTCCCCTATCGCACGACGAGGCGGCGAGCGCCGTCGACCGCACGGCGCGCTGGGCTGGACGAGGACGCGATCGGTTTCTCTCGCTCAGCGGAACGTCTGCGGCGGGGGTGACCAACCCCGGTCAGGCGCAGTTCGGGATCGTCCAGGGCAGCACGTTTTTCGACCTGCGCGAACGCAGCGTCGCCGCGACGACGGCTGTCGGGTTCGAGGGGTATGCCATCGGCGGCCTCAGTGTCGGCGAGCCGGTCGCTGTCAGATACGCGGTGACTGAGCACGCCGCGGCGATCCTTCCGGAACACCCACCGCGCTATCTCATGGGTGCCGGGACGCCAGCTGATCTCGTCGAGTGTGTCGGGCGCGGGATCGATCTGTTCGACTGTGTGCTTCCGACCCGCAACGCACGCCATGGCCAGCTGTTCACGCGTGACGGACGCCTCATGATCAAGAACGCGCGGTATGCGGAAGACGATCGCCCACCCGATCCGGCCTGCGGGTGCTATACGTGCCGCACGTTCTCGCGCGCGTACCTGCGGCATCTGTTCCTCTCGGATGAGATGGTGGCATCGACCCTCAACACGCTGCATAATCTCCACTTCTACCTTGACACGATGAGGAGGATCAGGGAGGCTATTGCGTTTGGCTCGTTCGAAAACTTCAGGCAGGGATTCCTTCGAACGTACTCCCTCTGACCTCAAGCTTCCATGGCCCTGAAGCAGTTGACGACGGTTCTCGCGATGGCGGCGCCTGCCGATTCGGGCGCGAACGTCTGGGTGTCGTTCGTTCCCTTCGCGGTCATCCTCGGCATCGTCTACTTCATCGTGCTCGCGCCGATGAAGCGGCAGCAGCGGCGCGTGCAGCAGTTCCAGGGGGCGCTCAAGGTCGGTGATCGCGTCGTCACGACCGGCGGCATCTATGGCAGCATCACTCGAGTGAGCGAGCGGTCGGTCCAGCTGCAGATCGCCGACAAGGTCCGGATTGAAATCGCGAAGAGCGCGATCGGCGGGTACCAGGGACAGGAGCCGGTCGCCTCGGACACAAGCGCCTCATGACCAACCTACGCTGGAAGATCATCACCATCCTCGTCATTTTCGTCGTCTTTACCGCGGTCGGCGTGTACCCGCTCGTCGCGGAGCGGCTCGGCTTCAAGGGTCCGAGCTGGCTGCTTGCCAAGAGACTGCACCTCGGTCTCGACTTGCAGGGCGGAGTTCACCTCGTGCTGCGCGTCCAGACCGATGACGCGCTACGGCTTGAGACCGGGATGAGCTCCGAACGGCTCCGCGAGGAGCTGGGCAAGCGCACTGTCAACGTTGGCGCCATGACCGTCACCAGCGCGACCCAGTTCCGGCTCGACGGCGTGCCGGCGGGACAGGACGCCGAATTCCGGCGCGTGACCGATGAGCAAGTCGGCGTGAACTTCAGCCGCGAATCGGGGGCCGGGGGCCAGTACACCTTCTCGATGAAGCCGAACGTCGTCGTGGCGCTTCGGGAGGAGGCTGTGACCCAGGCGCTTCAGACGATCGAACGCCGTGTCAACGAGCTCGGCGTCACCGAGCCGCTCGTCGCGCGCCACGGTGAGGCTGGCGATCAGATCCTCGTTCAGATGCCGGGCGTGACCGACGTGGCCCGCGCGAAGGAAATCATCCGGTCCACGGCGCTACTGGAGCTGAAGCTGGTCGAGCAGGGACCGGCGTCCTCGCGGGAGACGCTCGTCCCCAACGGCGTCGTGACCGCCGACATGGAGATCGTGAGTGGCGCCGCCGGCCGGGATGAGACGAGCGGCGACACGGTGTACTACCTGGTGCGCAAAGTCGCCTCGGTGACCGGGCGAGACCTGCGCAACGCACGCCCGACCCTGGACGAGAACAATCAGCCCGCCATCGGCTTCTCCTTCAACAAGGAAGGTGCGCGGAAGTTTGGCAAGATTACAGGTGACAACATTGGTCGTCAGCTCGCGATCATTCTCGACGGCCGCGTCCAGTCCGCACCGCGCATCGAATCCAAGATCACCGACGAGGGTCGAATCACGGGCAGCTTCACTCAGCAGGAAGCCGCCGATCTCGCACTGGTGCTGCGCTCCGGCGCACTGCCCGCGTCGCTCACCTACCTCGAAGAGCGCGTCGTTGGACCCACGCTGGGCGCCGACTCGATCCGTTCCGGCGTGATTGCGTCGCTCACGGGTCTGTTGCTCGTCCTGTCGTTCATGCTCCTGTACTACCGGTTGGCCGGCGTCAACGCCATCGTCGCCCTGATCTTCAATCTGATCATCCTTCTCGGTTTGATGGCCTACGTCGGCGCGACCATGACGCTGCCCGGCATCGCCGGGTTCGTGCTGACGATGGGCATTGGCGTCGACTCGAACGTCCTGATCTTCGAGCGCATCAAGGAGGAGCTCGCGGCGCAGCGCGGCGTCCGGGCGGCGGTCAACGCGGGGTTCGCCCGGGTGTTCCTGACGCTGCTCGATACGCACGTGGCGTCGCTCATCTCTGCCGCGTTTCTGTTTCAATTCGGCACCGGCCCGATTCGTGGATTCGCGACGACGCTGTCGATTGGTCTGGTCTCGAACCTGTTCACCTCCGTGTTCGTCTCGAAGACGCTGTTCGAGATGACCCTGGGTCGCCGCCAGGTGGCCACGTTGAGTATCTAGATGCAGATTTTCAAGAATCCGAGCTACAACTTCGTTCGCTGGCGCTGGCATGCCATCGCCCTCTCATGGGCCGTCATCGTCGCGGGACTCGCCACGGTCTGGGTCATGGGGCTGCCCCTCGGCGTCGAGTTCTCCGGCGGCACGATCGTGGTCGTCCAGTTCGATCGCGTTCCTGAGATGCAAGCCGTTCGCGCCGCGCTCGATCGTACCATTCCCGGTGGCGGACAGAACGCGGTGGTGCAGCGCTACGGTAGCAGCGAACAACGCGAGCTGATGATTCGGGTCGCGCAGGTGGGGGCGGAATCGGGGGGGGCGCTCAGCCAGACCGCGGACGCGGTCGAGAGGGCGCTCAAAGCCGCGAACCTCGGCAACTTTACCGTGGTCGGACGCGAGATTGTCGGTCCCGTGGTCGGCCAGGAGCTGACGCGCCGCGGCATTCTGGCGACGATTCTGGCGCTCGGCGGCATCCTCCTGTACGTCGCCTTCCGGTTTCAATTCAGCTTTGCCGTCGGGGCCGTCGTGGCGACCGTCCACGATCTGCTCGTGACGCTCGCGTTCCTGGCGTTTTTCCGCTACGACCTCTCGCTCAACGTCATCGCCGCGATCCTGGCAATCACCGGTTATTCGGTCAACGACACGATCGTCATCTTCGACCGTGTTCGCGAGAACCTGCGGTCGATGCGGCGCGATTCGATCGACCACGTCATCAATGTCGCGGTCAACCAGACACTCGGCCGGACCGTCCTGACGGCCGGCACGACGCTCCTCAGCGTCCTGGCGCTCTATCTGTTCGGTGGCGAGGTCTTGCACGGGTTCGCGTTCACGATGCTGGTCGGCGTCATCACCGGCACGTACTCCAGCGTCTTCATCGCCGCGGCGATCGTGACGATCTGGCGCCGGAGAACACCCACGAGGGCGGCGGCCGGCGCGCCCGCCGTGGTCGCACGTTCGAAGAAACAGGGCCGCAAAGCGCGCGCTTCCTGACACCGCCTGCGTGATTCTGTTGTACGCCGCCCTGCTCGGGATCATCCAGGGGCTTACCGAGTTCCTGCCGATTTCCAGTTCCGCGCACCTCATTTTTGCGCGGGCGCTGTTCGGGTGGGATGCCGAGCAATTCGGTCTCGCCTTCGATGTGGCGTGCCATGTGGGAACGCTCGTCGCCATCCTGAGCTACTTCCGCCGCGACGTGAGGGAGATGGTGATGGCGCTGCAGCTGACGGGGCATTCGTCCGCCGCGCGTTTCGGGCGGCTCATCGTCGTCGGCACGATTCCCATCGTGGTCGTAGGGGTGCTGTTCGACGACTACGTCGAGAGCCGGCTCAGGACCGTGACGGTGGCGACGGCGATGCTGGCGCTCGGGGCGCTCCTGATGCTGATGGCCGAGCGCGCGGCTTCACGGCGCCGGGGGCCGTCGTCACTCAAGGTTGGCGACGCGACGGCGATCGGGTTCGCGCAAGCGGCCGCGCTCGTGCCGGGCGTGTCGCGCTCCGGCGCGACCATTGCCGTCGGGCTGCTGCTGGGGCTTCACCGCGAGGCGGCTGCACGGTTCAGCTTTCTGCTGGGTATTCCGGCGATCGTTGCGGCCGCCGCGAAGGAAGCCCTGGAGCTCCACCCCGGCACGGTGGACACCCAGTCGGCCGCGGTGTTCGGCGTGGGGCTTGGCGTGTCGGCCGTGGTGGGCTACCTGACGGTAAAGTTCTTCCTGCGTTACCTGGCCCGGCATTCCCTCGATGCCTTCGCGTACTATCGGCTCCTACTGGCCGCGATCGCGATGGCATGGGTGGTGACCCGCTAGGACAACGGCGACACGTGAGGTCGCGGTCATGCAGTGGCTTCGCACCAGCTTTCTCGCGGGGTTCTTCGTCACGGTGCCGCTCGTCATCAGCGTCGCGGCCTTCGTGTGGATCTTCAACATCGTGGATGGCTTCGTCGCGCCGCTGTACGCGCGCTGGCTGGGCCGCGAGATTCCCGGGCTCGGCATCCTGACGACGGCGGTTGGCGTGTTGATTGTCGGGGTGCTCGCCACGAACGTCCTCGGAAAGCGCATCTTGCAGCGGGGCGAGAGCTACCTGCTGCGAATACCGGTGTTCCGCACGATCTACTCGCCGGTCAAGCAACTGGTCGTCGCGTTCTCGCCGGACAACGAGTACGGCTTCAAGCGCGTCGTGATGGTGGAAGACTCGGCGCGCGGCTTCGTCCTCGGGTTTCTGACGAAAGAGTTCACGCTCGATCGCGGGCAGGGACCGGAGCTGATGCTGGCGGTCTATGTGCCGACGAACCACCTGTACCTGGGGGACATCGTGATTTGTCGTCGCGATCGCGCCGTCTTTCCGGATCTGACCGTCGAGGAGGGGATTCGCCTGTTCCTGACGGGCGGCATGGCGCTCGGGGCGCGTCTGAAGGCGCGGCGCGGTGACGACCGGGTCAGGGATTTGCGGGTCTGACGCCGGGCCCGCAGTCGGCGTATGCATCCTCTATATAATGCGGCGCGCGCGAGAAGGCCGGCTTGGCCGCCGAGACGAGCTGGGAGAGATCGGTGATGAAACATGTGCTTTCTGGGCCATGCCCGACGGAGCCGGACCGGCGTACGCGGAGGGTGGTGTACGGGGCGGCGATCGTCCTGATGATGGCGTTGTCGGGAGCCGCCGGCCAGGCCGCGTTCCAGCCCGAGGGCCAGCTGGCAGCGGAAGCGGGTGGAGAAGCTGCGCTCAAGCTACCGGACCTCGGCCAGGTGGAATTCATCGGCATGACCGGACGCCAGTTGTTGACGGGGGGCCTCGCGGTCTGCGGCCTCGGGTTCCTGTTCGGCCTCGTGATTTTTCGACAGATGAAGAACCTGCCGGTGCATCCGGCGATGCGTGAGATCTCCGAGCTCATCTACGAGACGTGCAAGACCTACCTGATTACACAGGGTAAATTCCTGCTGCTGCTCGAACTGTTCATCGGCGTGATCATAGTCTTCTACTTCGGGGTGCTCCAGCAGCTCGAGCCCGTGAAGGTGATGATCATCCTGATCTTCAGCCTCGTGGGCATCGGCGGGAGCTACGGCGTGGCGTGGTTCGGCATTCGCATCAATACCTTCGCGAACTCCCGGACCGCGTTCGCGAGCCTGCGCGGCCTGCCCTATCCGATCTCCGAGATTCCGCTCAAGGCGGGCATGAGCATCGGGATGCTGCTCATCAGCGTCGAGCTGCTGATCATGCTGTGCATTCTCCTCTACATTCCGGGCGACTATGCCGGCCCGTGCTTCATCGGGTTCGCCATCGGAGAATCGCTCGTCGCCGCGGCGCTCCGCATCGCGGGCGGCATCTTCACCAAGATCGCCGACATCGGGTCGGACCTGATGAA
>JACPPN010000099.1 GCA_016190995.1 Acidobacteriota bacterium
GTTCCTGCACGAGCATCCAGTGGGGGAGCGCAGGAAGGAAGCCGTGCGAGCCTGAGGGCGGACCCGCGGCGGCTGCAGGCGCGCCCAAAGCCCGGATGACCCCGAAACCGTCACGCGATAGCGCCCGGCACCGAGGCGACGGACCCGGCCCACGCTTGCCGGCGGACATCCGATTCGCGATAGTCCCGAAAAGCCATGTCTGACGCCGTCCGGACGCCGGCGCTCCGCCGCCCGTTCGCGTTTGCCACCGAGCACCGATCCATCGATCCGCGACCGGTCGGCATCGCAACCGCCGGCATCGTTCTGCTCGGACTCTATCTCCACCAGTTCGTGAGCTGGCGGCAGGGTGCGCTCTTCCTCGTCGGCGTCGGCGCGGGCGTCGTGCTCTACCACGCAGCCTTCGGCTTCACGTCGGCGTGGCGCGTCTTCATCGCGGACCTGCGCGGCGAAGGCCTGCGCGCGCAGATGCTGATGCTGGCGCTCACGTGCCTCGTTTTCCTTCCCGTCCTCGCCTCCGGCAGCTTCTTCGGCCAAGCCGCGCGCGGGAGCGTGGCGCCGGTCGGGGTATCGGTCGTCGCCGGGGCGTTCCTGTTCGGCGTTGGCATGCAGCTCGGCGGCGGTTGAGCGTCGGGCACCCTCTACGCCGCCGGCGGCGGCGACACCCGGACGTTCGTCACGCTGATCGCCTTCATCGGCGGATCCGTCCTCGGCGCATTGCATCTGCCATGGTGGGAGACCACGCCGGCGCTCGCACCGATCTCGCTCGTGGCGGCGCTCGGCACGGCCGGAGGGCTGGCGATCTCGCTGGCCGCCTTTGGCGCGATTGCGGGGGGCAGCCTCATCCTCGAGCGGCGGCGCCACGGCACGAGTCGCACCGCAGCCAGAGCGTTCGACCTGGTCCACGGTCCATGGTCGCTCACGGCCGGCGCCGTCGGCCTGGTGCTCGTGCAGGTGGCCACGCTCGCGCTCGCGGGTCGGCCCTGGGGCGTCACGTCGGCGTTCGCGCTGTGGGGCTCGAAGACGGTGGCGGCGCTCGGTGTCGACGTCGCGTCGTGGCCGTACTGGTCCTCGCCAGCCAACGCGGTCGCGCTCCGCGGGAGCGTCCTGAAGGACGTGACGTCGGTCATGAACCTGGGCATCATGCTGGGCGCCTTTGCCGCCGCTGGCCTTGCCGGGCGCTTTGCGCCGTTGTGGCGCGTCCCGCTCCGGTCGCTCGGCGGCGCGATCGCCGGCGGCCTGCTGCTCGGCTACGGCGCGCGCATCGCGTATGGCTGCAACATCGGCGCCTTCTTCAGCGGCGTCGGCTCGGGCAGCCTCCACGGCTGGGTGTGGTTCCCGGCCGCATTTACCGGCGGCATCGTCGGCACGCGCCTCCGTCCCTGGTTTGGCCTGCGGGTCGAACGCACGCCGCGGTAACAACAGGGCTCAACGCGCAGGTCAGGGGGCGCGCCGACGCGTACGTGATGCTTGAGGAGTACGGCCTCGCGGCCCGGTTTCCATCGGTCCGCATCGGCGTGCCGCCCGGCGGCCGTCAGACGGCGGACGGCTCCGCCGCGCCCTCACGCGCAATCTCGAGCCGCTCGCCGCCGGCGCCGACCACCGGGTCGATGAACTGCCGGTACGCGTCCTCGTAGCCGCGATCAACGAGCTCACCGACGCGTTGAACGCGATCGGATCGGTCATCGTACGAGCCGTCGAAATCAAGGGGACCGACGGCGTTGTGCGCGGGACGGATGAGGAACGCGCGTTTGAACCGCTTCGCCTCGGCGGCAAGCGCGTCGCGGATGGCCGCCGCTTCCATGGCGGCGAGGGTCTCTCCGAGCTGGCCGCGCGCGTCCCGTCGCGCTGCCGTCAGCCCATGCGGGCCGGCAAGCTCTTCCACCGAAGAGGCCACAACGACCTGCTCGACGCTGGCGATGGCAATCTCATGGAGCACACGTCCCACCGCATCGGGGCGAGCGCCGACGCGATGGATCTCACCGCGCCACGGACCTTCCGCCGAAAAGGTGACGAAGTGCGGATCCGTTCCACCCGGCAGCCGCAGCGCGCCCAGCAGCGCGTCGACCGCGTGCACGCGGCCGGCAGCCGCAAGATCTGCGATCTCGCCGTAACGCCGGTCGCCGTCGGGTCCGGGTCTCCGGGCGAAGAACCGGCGACGATGAGGATCGGTCAGGAGCGCAAACACGAGGTCGCGTCGGGCATCCAGATCGTGGACCGTGACAATCAGCTCGCGAAAACCCGGTTGTCCGAGATTCTCTGAAAGCAGCTCCGAATACGCCTCACTCAACTCACCCGGTGACGGCGCCAGTGTTCCGGCGGCACCCCGGATCAGCTGCCAGAGCGTGTCGAGGAAGGAGTTCGCCGCCGGGGTGACATCGAGCGGCTCGGCTATCGCGCGCCACCAGATTGCACCGCGCTCCCGACGCTTCGAGCGTCGCCGCGCCTGCAGCGCGCCGACCAGGAGCGCCACCAGCAGCGCCACGGTCATGACGAAGGCGGCTCGCGGGACGAACGTCGGCAACGCGCCAGGTTCGAACGCGGCGGCCAGAACGGCCGCAAGACTCGTCGACAACGTGCGTCCCACCTGGAGCCCGTCCAGGTTCAAGAAAAACGCGACCGGATACAACAGGCCAGCGATGAGGACGAAGGCGACCGGCGCCAGCACGCACGCGATGAGCGCCGCCGCAATCCAACCGCCGATGACGAGCGGCCTCCGCCACGCGTACCTCACGAGCCCCCTGCGGCGCCAGAGGCCCTTCGGATCCCAGAGACGGCTGCCGCCGTCGATGGCGGCAAACATCGCCGTGACTGCGCCCATGCCGACGCCCGCGACCAGATCCACCTTCACGCCCGCCTCGTGAAAGGCGCGCAGCACGCCGGCATGGTAGGCCCCGGCTGTGCCGGTGCCGGTGAAGACAAGAGCTGTTCTCAGGCGTGGTGAATACCCGGCATCCCCCGGAGCAGGAGTGGAAGTGATGGCCGTGCCCTACTCGTTGTGAATCGTCACGAGCTTGACAATCTCGAACTCACGGATCCCGTTCGGCGTCGGAATGCTCACCTCGTCGCCCTCTTCCTTGCCGACGAGACCCCGGCCGATCGGCGAGCTGACGGAAATCCAGCCCTTGACCGGATCCGCCTCCTCGGGCATGACGAGCTGATAGGCGAACGTCTCGCCGTTCTCGCGGACATGCACCGTCGAACCGAACGCCGCCTTGCCGCGCGGCAGCTTGTCGAGGTTCATCAGCGCGATCTCATTCACCCGTTTGTTGAGCATCCCGATGCGAGCCTGGATCAGCCGCTGGCGCTCCTTCGCAGCTTGATACTCCGCGTTCTCGCGCAGATCGCCGAGCTCGCGCGCGCGCTTGATCTCTTTGGGAAGCTCCGTCTTGAGCTCGCGCTCGAGCTCCTGGATCTCGGCCTCGAACCGCCTGATCAACTGGGCTTTCATCGTCTCCGGTTCATCTGTATCAGAAGGCACGACGCCACCCTGGCGCGAGCATGGATCCGCGGGATGATCTTCTGGTCTAAGCTGTTGATTTTAACACATCTGCTATGCTTGCCTCGGGAACCGCAGAGCACGTGTGACCGCGATCAAGACCATCTCGAGCCGCAGGAATCCGCTCGTCGACGCCTTTCGCGCGCTCAAGAAACACCGAGGTGCGGACGAGGATCGCATCCTCGTCGACGGCGCCCATCTGCTGGCCGACGCCTGCGCAGCCGGGCTGCGGATCGACGTGGCCGCGCTCAGCGCCCGCGCGCTGCACGAAGACGACCCGGACACAGGGCGTCTCCGTGATGCGCTCCTGGCCGCTGGCGGCCACGTCGTTGCCGTGACCGATGCTGTCCTCGAGGTTATCAGTCCCGTCACCACCCCATCGGGCTTCGTCGCCATCGCCCGGCGCCCGCGCCCGCGCCTCGAGGATTTTTTTCGTCCGAGACCGTCGCTCGTCGTGATCCTCGTGGGTGTGCAGGATCCAGGCAATGTCGGGGCCACGATTCGAGCCGCCGAAGCTGGACACGCCACCGGCGTCATTACGGCCGGAAGGAGCGCGGATCCGTATGGATGGAAGGCGCTGCGCGCGGCCATGGGCAGCGCCTTCCGGCTCCCGGTGCTGTCTTTCCCGGACCTGCCCGGTGTGCTCGAATCGGTCCGCAAGCACGGCGTGCGCGTCGTGGCGACATCGCCGCGAGACGGCGTCTCCGTCCACGCCGCCGACCTGACAGCACCGCTCGCGTTTCTCATCGGCGGCGAGGGAAGCGGGCTCGACGATCGTGTGATCGCGTCAGCGGACGGGCTCGTCTCCATTCCAATGCGAGCGCCCGTCGAATCGCTGAATACGGCGGTCGCGGCGGCGCTGTTCGTCTACGAGGCGTCGCGGCAGCGAGGCGCGTTCGGGAAGGTCGAACAGCCGCGCGCGCGGACCATGTTTCTGTGAGGCAGGGTGGAACCCGGCGATCTCTTCGGCGATCGTGATCTCCGACCTCCGCGCAAGCCGCCGCGGGCGCCGCTTGCCGATCGCATGCGACCTCGCACCTTCGACGAGCTGGTCGGTCAGCAGGACATCATCGCGCCGGGCAAGCCCCTGCGCGACGCCATCGATCGCGACGCCCTGCAGTCGATCATCCTCTGGGGACCGCCGGGCACGGGCAAGACCACGATCGCGCGTCTTATGGCCACCGCCACGTCGGCCCACTTCATCGCGTTCAGCGCCGTTCTGTCGGGAATCAAGGAAATCAGGGGCGTGATGGCGGAAGCGGAGGAATCCCGCCGCCGGCTCGGCCGGCGGACGATCCTCTTCGTCGATGAAATCCATCGCTTCAACAAGGCGCAGCAGGACGCATTCCTCCCCCGCGTCGAGTCCGGCGACATCGTCTTGATCGGCGCGACGACAGAGAACCCGTCGTTCGAGGTCAACTCCGCGCTCTTGTCGCGATCAAAGGTGTTCGTGCTTCGACCACTGGAGGAGATGGAGGTCGTTGAGGTGCTGCGGCGCGCGCTCCAGGACGAGGAGCACGGTCTGGGCGGCGACCGGCTGGTCGTCGAGGCGGGCGCACTCGAGCTCATCGCCCGTTTCGCGAACGGCGACGCGCGCGTCGCGCTCAACGTGCTCGAACTTGCCGCCGCATCCGCTACCGCACGTCACCGCGGCCCTGGCGGCCGAATCGATCGCGACCTGCTCGCCGACATCATTCAGAAGCGCGCCCTGGTCTACGACAAGGCCGGCGAAGAGCACTACAACCTGATTTCGGCGCTCCACAAATCGATGCGGAACAGCGATCCTGACGCGGCCATCTACTGGCTGGCACGCATGCTCGAGGCGGGCGAGGATCCGCTCTACATCGCGCGCCGGCTCGTCCGGTTCGCGTCAGAGGATGTCGGCATCGCGGACCCACAAGCCTTGACCGTGGCGGTGGCGGCGAAAGACGCGACGCATTTCATCGGAATGCCCGAGGCGACAACCGCCCTTGCGCAGGCCGCCATCTATCTGGCGACGGCGCCCAAGAGCAACGCCGTGTATGTCGCGTACGGGCGCGCCGCCGAAGACGCGCACCACGATGTCGCCGAGCCGGTGCCGCTGCACCTCCGAAATGCCCCGACCGGCCTGATGCGCGAGCTCGGATACGGGAAGGGCTATCGCTACGCGCACGACGAAGCGGAGGGGGTCTCGGCGATGGACTGCCTGCCGCCTGCCCTGAAAGGACGCGAGTACTACATGCCCACCGATCGCGGATTCGAGGAGACGGTCCGCCGGCGGCTCGAGGATTGGAGAAAAAAAAGAGGATAGCCCCGGTGCTACTCAGCGGTGGAGGAATCGACCTGCTGGTAGGCCGGCACCCGCCGGAACATCTCGCGGCGAAGCGGCAGAATGAAGGAGAAACGATAGTCGCCCTGCATGCGGCCGATGGGTATGCCGACGAGATTGCCGTCCTGATCGAGCACGCCGCCGCCTGAGACGCCTGGGTGGCCGTCCGTGAGACACGTCACGAGACCATTTCCTGTCCGCTGACCGACGTACCCCGTCGCCACGATGACTCCCTTCGAATAGTCGTTGCCAAGGCGGAACAGCGGATCCGCGAAGTTGAACCCATAGCGAAGGTTCACACGCAGCGCCGGAAGATCGATGCGCTCGCGCACCTTGAGGATCGCCCAGTCGCCTGCGTCCACTTCGCTCTCCGCGTCGCCGCTGTCGACGATTGTCGCCGCCAGGGCGTGACCCCGGTACATCAACTTGATCGAAGTAATGCGGCGCGGCTCGTGGCCGTCATCTTGTCGTCCAAGCGCAATGACCCCGTGCTTCACGGTCATGAAATAGCCGTGACCGAGGTAGCCGGCCGTTCCATAGTTGCTGGCCCCGCGATTGTCGTACGTGTACAGCTCGACGAAGCTCTGGCGCCGATCGCGCAGAAGCTGCACCGGCAGCAGCCCCATTTCGTTCTGCAGCTCACGCTTGATTTCCTGGACGATCGCGGCACGCGATCCGCCGTCGGCGGCGAGCGCCGTCGCTTCGCCTCGCCCGGCCGTCCCGGTCGCACTGGGCACCCCCGCATACCGCAAGGCCCCGAGCGTTCTGCTCATCTCCACCCTGAGCGCGGCGATCTGTGCCTCGCTGTCAGCAAGCGTGCGCGCCGCCATTCGCTGCGCCGCATAACCGCCCAGCGCGAAGGAAAGCGTCACCACCAGGGTCATGAGCGCAGAGACGATGGCAAGCCGGCGAAGGAACATCACGCATACTCCACGAAAAAACCCGCTGCCTCGTTTCGGGAGGGCAGCGGGCTTCTCTTCGGAACCCGCGCTCCCAAGTTCGGCAGTTGAACGACTACCGCCTGAAAGGCGGTAGACTCCGGCGCACGACTGAAAGTCGTCCCGCGCCCCCTCGCGGTAGTCGTTCATAGGGCGCACATTCGTGCGCCACCTAGTCCGACGTGCGGGGCTGACCGAAGCAGGCGA
>JACPPN010000100.1 GCA_016190995.1 Acidobacteriota bacterium
GTGGCACGCGCTCTCGCAACCCATTTCGGCAAGCCAGGACCTCGCCCGCAACGTGTTCTGGGGCGCCCATACCAGCGGGGTACAACTCCAGTATAACAATCGCCTGCAGATGAAGGCGGCGCTGACGCACTACCGCGACGACTGGCTCAAGGGGAACCACCAGGCCAAGGTCGGCTTCGAGCTGGGGTTGGGAAACACTGACGAGACCAACGAACAGTTCGGAGATACGCGGTATCAGTACACGAATGGCGTGCCCTCTCAGATCATTACCTTCAACACACCGGTGGTCACCGAGACGTCCGCGCGGCAGATTTCCGCTTTCGTGCAGGACCGGATTACCTACCCGCGTGTGACGGTGAATCTCGGGCTCCGCTATGCCTTCTACGACGGATGGCTGCCCGAGCAGGAGGGCGGCGGGGGCCGCTGGGCTCCTCGCGCGACCTTCCCGAAGCTCGATCCCGGCTTCAGCTGGAGCAACTTTGCGCCTCGTACGGGCCTGATCCTGAAGCTCACCGAAGACGGTCGGAACGTGGCCAAGGCCACCTATGGCCGATACTTCGACCACTTGTTCAACGGGTACTTCTCCGTGATCAACCCGAACAGCGCTCCCTCGGGCGGCATTGCCACGTACCGCTGGTTCGGGGATCTCAACGGGAACGGCCAGGTGGACGGCGGCGAGTTCGACCCGCGGCCTCTCAGCGTGTTCTCGCCGAGGCAGAACAGTATTGATCCGGACCTCAAGCAACCGAGGACCGACGAAATCACCTTGGGTTACGAACGCGAGCTGGTCCCCAATGTGGGGCTCACGCTGTCCTGGATTCAGCGCTGGTACAACGACAACTGGGCGGACGTGAACGTGGGGATCCCGCTCCAGGGGTACACGCCTGTGACCGCCCCCGATCCCGGACCTGACAACATTGTCGGCACGGCTGACGACAGCACCATCACGATGTTCAACGTCACACCGGAGTTCCGGGGCAAGGATGCGTTTCGCCGGCAGACCGTGCCCGGAACGAGCACCTACAAGGGCCTGGAGATCTCGCTCAACAAGCGCATGTCCAACAACTGGGCGCTCATGAGTTCCTACGTCTGGTCCAGACATGACGGCCCGGTATGGGCGACGCAAGAGGTTCTAAGTGGGGTGCGGTCGCTGCCGAATCCCAACGATCCCAACCAGCAGATCAATCAGCGGGGACGACAGAGAAACGATCAGCCGCATGCGCTGAAGCTTGCGAGCAGCTATCTTGGACCGTGGGGCCTGCAGGTGGGCGCGAATCTCCAGGTGCTCTCTGGGCTGCCGCGGGATCGAACGCTGCGCCGCACCCTGACGCAGGGATCGACCACCGTCAGGGCGGAGCCGCGTGGAACGTACCGCGAGGACGCCATCAAGTTGCTCGCGGTGAGGCTCGAGAAGCAGTTCGGGCTCGGAAAGCGGAAGCGCCTGAACGGGTTCTTCGAGCTCCACAACCTGCTCAACTCGAACGCCGCGTACGATTCCGGCACGCTCACGCAGAGCTTCGCGTCTCAGGCGGCGCTGGACGCGGCCAGTGCCGCGGGCACGTCGTACTTCGGGCGGGTGACGACGATTCTGGCGCCGAGAATCGCCAAGTTTGGGGCGAGGTTCGAGTTCTGACGGGGGGCGTCGGTGATTGCACCGGCCGCCGGGCTTCCGGCTTCGGCGAAGCGCGGCCGGCCGGCATCCCGCGCCGACGCTTGCCGTTTCGTGTTTGAGCGCATCATCGACGATAGGGAGTGTCACATGGAACGAAGTTCTCTCGCGCAACGCGCCGTTCACCTGTCCGCAACCATGCCGCGACCAGGGGCACATGAGGGGATCCCCTTTGACTCTGGACACGCTTTCCCCGGCGTGCTCCCCGATTTGAGAGCGGCGGCTGAGCTCGCGCTCTCGGAATACCGGGCGGAGACACTCCAATACGGGGTGCGGCCGGGCTTGCCGGAGCTCAGAGAGTGGATTTCCGGCTATCTCCACGGCGAAGGCGCCGAAGTGCCGGCCGAGGAAGTCGTCGTCGTCAACGGCGCCAAACATGGCATTGACCTTCTCTGCCGCCTGTTGCTGGACGAGGGCGATTCGATTGTCGTGACGGCGCCCACCTACTTCACGGCAATCCCGATTTTCAAGAGTTTTGGCGCGAGCTTTATCGAGGTGAGCCAGGACGAGGAGGGGTTGGACACAAGCGAGCTCGAAGCGGTTCTGGCCCGCCTCGTCAGGGAAGGCCGCCGCCTGCCGAAATTCATCTACAACGTTCCTGACTTCCACAATCCCACGGGCGTAACCATGTCGCGCCGGCGGCGGGAGGCGCTGGTCGAGCTGTCGGCGCGTCACCGCATCCTGATCCTCGAGGACAGTCCGTACCGGAAAGTCAGGTTCGAGGGTGCGCCGGAGCCGATGATCAAAGCGCTGGACCGTGCCAACACTATCCTGATTGGCACATTTGCGAAGCTGATCGCGCCTGGACTACGGATCGGCTGGGTGAGCGCCTCGACCGATGCGCTCGCGCGAATCATTCAACTCAAGTCTGACGGGGGCTCCTGTCCGCTGACGCAGCGAATCATCGTGGAGTTCTGCCGGGCTGGAGGCCTTGACGCGCATATCCAGAGCGTGCAGCGGACATATGGCTCACACCGCGATCACATGGTGGCAGCCGTTCGGCGCCAGTTGCCCGAGCTGTCGATGACGGTGCCGCACGGCGGGTACTACCTCTGGCTGAAGCTGCCCGAAGGGATGGATGGCGACGAGCTGACGACGCGGGCAGCCGACGCGGGCGTGACAATCCTGGCCGGCAGCAAGTTCTTCGCGGGGCAGCCTCAAAAGAATTACATTCGGCTCGCGTACAGCCACGCGACGCCCGTTCAGATCGATGAAGGCGTCGGCCGGCTTGCTGGTGCCCTGCGTTCGATGGCATCGACATCGGCTCGGGCGTGAAGCTGGGCATGTAGCTGCCCGTGGCGAAACTCCGTAGGGTCCGGCTCCGCCCTCGCGTGGAGCTTCGGGGACCGCCGGAGCCTTGGCGAAGGCGGTTAGCCGGAGTTTCGCCTCGTCTGCGCTGGATTCCGGGTCCGCCTGAAGGCGGACACCACGTGCGCGGAGTTTCACCACGGTCAGATCTAATCTAAGGCTCATGACAGAAAACTTGCTTCATCTGTCACCGTTCCGGCCTCAGGAGATGTGTAACGAAGCTCCGCCTCAAACCGTCGAGTAAGAACGTGAGCATGAGGGGTCGGCTCCGCTTCGTTACTAGTTTGCGCGGCCGCTGGGCGGCCGCGCCTAAGCCGGGCTTGCACGGAAATGTGACACATTCGTACACATGTCAGCCGTGCAAGCACGGCTAGTAACGAAGCTTCGTCGCCGGCGAGGCTCCATTCGTACTTGTCGGTTTGAGGCGCAGGTTCGCTGCGGAGTCCGCATTGCGGTCAGTGGCTTGACCGGGTGATCGCGAGGCGGACTCTCTTGCGCTCCCGGGCTTTTGGAGCTTCGTCACGACGGCGCCGACCATGCTCGCCGGATCGAAGGTCTCGCTGCCCGTGAGATCCACATCACCCGGTGCCCCCTTTCGGCTAGGGACCGCACACCATTTGATTGCCCACTCCGAACGCTGACCATGTCCAACCCGAGGCCGGTCTTCAACAAGGGCGTGCTCGGGCACGTCGCGAATCCGGGAGAGGCTTGTGAGCCGTGAATCAATGCCTGGCGCTGTAGCGCTCCCACCCAGCGTGTCAACGGGCCTCCTCGGCTGGTGGCGCGCAGCTTCACCCGACGGCCGCCGTGCCCTTGTTGCCGCGTCGCTGGGGTGGATGCTGGACATGTTCGACGTGAACCTGTACGCGCTCGTTCTGGCGTCGCTGATGCTCGACCTCGGGATGGCGAAGTCGGTCGGTGGACTGCTCGGGTCAATCACGCTGGTCGCTTCTGCGGTTGGCGGCATCGCCTTTGGTGTCATCGCCGACCGCTACGGTCGCACGCGCGCCCTGATGGCCAGCATCCTGATCTACTCCACCTTCACAGGCGCGTGCGGCCTCGCCCAGACCATTGGCCAGCTCGCGGTACTTCGGATCCTCGTCGGGCTTGGGATGGGCGGCGAGTGGGCGAGCGGCGCGGCACTCGTCTCGGAGATCTGGCCCGCAGAACACCGCGGCAAGGCGCTGGCCTTCATGCAAAGCACCGCGGCGATCGGTTATATCTGCGCGCCGATCGTGGTCGCGCTCATCATGCCGACCTGGGGCTGGCGCGCGGTCTTTTTCGTCGGCGTGTTGCCGGCACTCTTGACGTTTTGGATCAGGCGCGGCGTCAAGGAGTCGCGGATGTGGGAGGCATCGCGCGCGCACCCGGACTCGCATGGCAGCTTCTGGGACATCTTCGGCGGCGAGCTGCGGCGCCCGACGATCGCGCTGACCTTGATGCACGCCTTCACCAGCTTCGCCTGGTGGGGATTCAACTTCTGGGTTCCCGCATACCTCACGCTTCCGGTAGAGCAGGGGGGGATCGGGCTGAGTGCCTATGCGATGGCGGGCTTGCTCGTCGCCATGCAAACCGGCATGTGGTTTGGCTACGTGAGCTTCGGGTATGCCAGTGATCGCTTCGGGCGCAAGTCGACTTACGTGACCTATCTCGTGGTCGCGGCGGTGTTGGTGTTTGCCTATGCGTCCACCAGAAATCCCCTCGTCCTGCTCATTCTCGGCCCCCCGACGGCCTTCTTCGGGACCGGTCACATCAGCGGTTTTGGCGCCGTAACTGCTGAAATCTATCCGACAAGCATTCGCGGTCGGGCCCAGGGGTTCACTTACAACATCGCACGGCTGGTGAGCGCAGGGGCCCCCTTCGCGGTCGGGTCACTTGCGCAAACGTATGGGTTTGAGGCTGCCCTGTCGATCAACGCGTTAGCCTTCTTGCTCGGTGCAGTCATGTGGGTCGGGATCCCGGAAACGAAGGGCAGGGTGCTGGAGTAGGCGGACGAGGAGACGAGATGCGCCGCGGGGGGGGACGAGGCCGCGGCGGCCCAGGATAGATCTGCGCGAAAGGAGTAGCCATGGCGACGAACGGCGCGATTGGGATTAGGACGGTTCGTGCTGAGAAGGGAGAGCGGACGCAGGGATTCATCGAGATTGGGCAGACTCCGGGCGGCCCGATGCTCTTTCCCCTCATCATCATCAACGGCGAGCAGGAAGGTCCGGTCCTCTGCCTCACTGCGGGCGTCCACGCGACGGAGTATCCGCCGATCGACGCCCTCATGAAGGTGGTCAGCCGCCTCTCGCCGGCAGGGCTTCGTGGCACAGTCATCGCGGTTCCCGTAGTCAGCATGGCGATGTTTCAGACCCGCACACCGTTCATCTCGCCGATCGACGGCCTGAATCTCAATAAGATCGCGCCGGGAAATGCAGCCGGTTCGCTCTCGGAGATTCTTGCCCACGTGCTCCTTGAGGAAATCATCGGCGCGGCGCGGTATCACATCGACCTCCACGGCGGGGACTTCGGCGAGATGCTCCTGCCATTCGCGGCATACAAGCTCAGCGGAAACGCGGAGCAGGACCGGGAAGGCGAGCTGTTGGTGCGCTTCTACAGCCCTCGGTTCTTCGTCCTGGCAGACGACGCAGGTATCGTCCCTCCCTTCCCGGGTTTCCTCACCTATGCCGCGAGCCGCAAGGGCGTCGTCTCCATGCTCGCCGAGGCTGGCGGCAACGGGACGCTGGAGCCCCAGGACGTCGCGTTCCACGTCGACGGCGTTTTCAACGTCCTCCGCCATCTCGGCATGATCGACGGCGATCCGGTCCTCCCGGGTGACCAGATCACCTCTTCCGATCGCTTTCTGACGCGCGCGACGCGATCGGGTCTCCTTCGCCTCAACGTCGCCATTGGGGATCGAGTGGAAGCAGGACAGGCCGTCGCCGAAATCTGCAACGTGTTCGGCGAGACGGTCGAAGTCGTGCGACCGGCCCGCGCCGGGGTCGCTGGCCTGGTCTGGGGGCACAAAGTCGTGAATACCGGCGATCCGATCGTGCGCTGCTGGATTACAGAGCCAGCACGCCCGTTCCCGGGTGCCGGCGCTCGGCAGTGACATCCTTGCCGGTTGCTCCAGAAGAAACCGGTCCGAGCGAAGAGCGCGGTCAGTCGCTTCCATTCAGCCACAGGTGTGCCTGCTATGCGGACAAGGACGTTGGTGTTCGTTGCTCTTGCGTCGCTCATCGCTCTCGGCGCGTTGGTAGCGCTCCTCTCGGTCGTTGGCAGTCGCAGGACCCGGGACGAGGATGACCGGAGCGCGGCCGCAGGTTACCTCACCCACGTAGATCCGGGCTTGTTCAAGGCCCTGGAGTGGCGATCGATCGGTCCCCACCGGGGAGGACGCGTGTCCGCCGTCGCGGGAGACCCGCGCAACCCGCTGGTTTTCTACTTCGGGGCCAACGGGGGAGGCGTCTTCAAGACGATCGACGGCGGCACCTACTGGGAGCCGGTGTCCGACGGCTTCTTCAAGACCGGGCCCGTCGGTGCCATCGCGGTGGCCGAGTCAGACCCCAACGTCATCTATGCCGGCATGGGGGACACGTGCATGCGGCCGGATCTGGCATCCGGCGACGGCGTGTACAAGTCGGCTGATGGTGGAAAGACATGGATCCACTTGGGCCTCCAGCCCACGCGCCACATCGCCCGCATCCGGATACATCCTCAAGATCCAGACCTCGTCTACGTGGCGGCATTCGGACACGTCTTCGGCCCGAATCCGGAGCGCGGCGTCTATCGGTCGAAGAACGGCGGCAAGACGTGGGAGCGCGTGCTGTTCAAGAGCGAGCGAGCCGGCGCGATCGATCTGACGATGGATCCCACGAATCCGCGTGTGCTCTACGCGTCGGTCTGGCAGTTCGTCCGCACACCGTGGGACGAGATCAGTGGCGGACCGGACAGCGGCCTTTACAAGACGAGCGACGGGGGTGACACCTGGGTGGATATCGGCAACCGTCCGGGGCTGCCGAAGGGGATCAAAGGCCGGATCGGCGTCGCGGTCTCGCCCGCGAAGCCGACTCGTGTTTGGGCGCTCGTCGAAGCTGAGGACGGCGCGTTCTTTCGTTCGGACGACAGCGGCGCGACCTGGCAACGAATCAATGAGGAGCGCTACCTGCGTGCGCTTCCCCATTCGTACTCGCACGTGATCGCCCATCCGAAGAATGCCGACATCGTCTACGTGATGTCGTACGACTTCTTCGAATCCCGTGACGGCGGGAAGACGTTCGTCCAACTTCCGACGCCGCACGGTGACAACCATGATCTGTGGATCGATCCCCGCAGCCCGGACCGCATGATCCAGGGCAACGACGGCGGGGCGAACGTCACGTACAACGGGGGCGTGACCTGGTCGACCATCTACAACCAGCCCACCGCTGCCATCTATCACATCGCCGTCGACAATCAGTTTCCCTACCGCGTCTACGGCACCCAGCAGGACAACTCGGCGATCAGCACGCCGAGCCGCACCAATGGGGCGGCCATTGGCCTGGAGGACAGCTACTCCGTGAGCGCAGCGGAGAGCGGCCACATCGTGGTGCGCCCAGACGACCCCAACATCGTGTTCGCGGGCTCCATTGGCAGCTCGCCTGGCGGTGTTGGCGCATTCCGGCGCTACGACCACCGTTCCCGACAAGATCGCGTCATGACGATCTGGCCGGACGATCAATACAGTTCGGATGCCGTCAAGGACCTGAGGTATCGGTTCCGGTGGGATTTCCCGGTCATCCTCTCACCCCACGATCCCAACGCTCTCTATGTCGCGGCAAACAAGGTCTTCAAGTCGATGGATCAGGGCCAGAGTTGGGAGGTCATCAGCCCGGACCTCACGAGGAATGACACGAGCAAGATGCAGGAGATCGCTGGCGGTCCGATCACCACGACGGCGTTCGGCTGGACGATCTCCAGCGTGATCGCGGCCCTCGCCGAGTCTCCCGTGCATGCTGGCGAGCTCTGGGCGGGCACCGACGACGGCCTCGTCCGATTGTCAAGGGATGGAGGCAAGAGCTGGACGGATATCTCGTCGAAGGAATGGCCGGCATGGTTGAAGGCAAGCGCTATCGAGGTCTCGCGTCACCAGGCCGGCACGGCATATCTCGCGGCGCATCGCTACCTGGTCGATGACCACACGCCCTACTTCTACAGGACGCGTGACTACGGACAGACGTGGCGCAAGATGGCGAACGGTATTCGCGAGGGCGACTTCGCCCGCGTGCTCCGCGAGGACCCTGTGCGTCCTGGCCTCCTGTACGCAGGGACCGAGACCGGGGTGTACGTATCCTTCGACGATGGGGACTCATGGCAAGCGCTCCAACTCAACCTGCCGGCGGTCTCGGTCCGCGACCTCGTCGTCAAGGGCCAAGATCTGGTCATTGGCACGCACTCGCGCTCGTTCTGGATACTGGATGACATATCGCCGCTGCGGGAAATCTCGCTGCAGATCCACCAGTCCTCCACGCATCTGTTCACCGTGACTCCGGCATACCGGTTTCTCCCCATCAAGAGCTTCTCCAGTGGAGCACAAGAACGTGGAAACGTCGTGGATGACGCGCTCGGGAAAGGCAAGCTGCCGCAAATCCGCGACGACCCGCGCGTGAACATCACTCGGTACGACCGATCAGGGATCCTCGGCGTGGCGGTACGAGATGTGCGGACCGCACATGGCGGCTCGAGACGGGTATTCCTGGACGCCGGCCAGAACCCGCCGGACGGAGTCGTGGTCAGCTACTACTTCAAGGAGAAGCCGGCCGGGCCGGTCGTCCTCACCTTTAGGGATGGCAAGGGACAGGCAATCAGAAGCTTTTCCAGCGAGCCCTCGCAGGCGGTCGGCCGCCCCGTACCCGTTCAGGCCGGCCTGAATCGGTTCGTGTGGGACATGCGATATCCCAACGCTCGCCAGTTGTCGCCGGAGGTGGTCCTCACTTCCCAGCAGTGGCCGCGGGCGTCAGCTCCAGTGGCGCCTCCCGGGCAGTATCGGGTCCAACTCGTCGCGGACGGGCGAACACTCGAGCAGCCTTTTGAGATCCGCAAGGACCCCAGGCTTTCAGCCTCTCACGCCGACCTCGAAGCTCAGTTCGCCCTCTGGATACAGCTTCGCGACAAGCTGTCGGAGACCACGGATACGGTCAACCGGCTTCGTGCCGTGCGCCAGCAGGTCGATGAACGAGTCCGGCGCCTGGGCCAGGAGGCGACAGCCGCGGATCTCAACCGGGCTGCCGCACGAATCAAAGCGAAACTGGCAACCATAGAAGCGAGATTGACGCGGGTCGTCGGTCCAAATCCGATGCGTCTGCCTCCGAAGGGCGTACATCAAAGGCTGGCGACCTTGGCCAATGTCATCGACAGCGCGGATGGGCGGCCGACACGCTGGACCTACTCGGTTTTCGAGGAACTATCCGGGCGGTTGGCGGAGGAGGCAAACGGGCTCAGTCAGACAGCGGATTCTGACGTCACAGAATTCCTGAGGCGAACGGAGACGATGGTCTCCAGCGGGCGGTAACGAGGGCGGGAAGGTGAAACCCTCGCCTTACCAGCCGCACACGACCTCCAAACCCTATTTGGGCATTACGGAACAAAGTGACCATGTCGCGGATGGTGCCGGACGGGGCCGCCCCGCCCGGCGCCATCCGCGACCTGGTCAACACAAGCGATCTCCGGGATCAGAATTCCAGCTTCGCGCCCAGCTTGACGA
>JACPPN010000101.1 GCA_016190995.1 Acidobacteriota bacterium
ATGCCTCGTGACCGCGACGCCCCAGCTCGTCGCGCAAGTCCGGGTGCGCCCGCAGGGTTTCGAGCATGCTCGCGAGCTCCTCATCCTCGCGATAGACATAGCCGCCGCCGCTCTCCTGCACGACCTCGGGAAGCGCGCCAAAGGCGGTGACGAGAACGGGCGTGTCGTGCGCGAATGCCTCGAGGGCCACGATCCCGAACACCTCGAAGCAGATCGAGGGGATCACAACCGCTGTCGCATGCCGGTACCAGGCACGCAGCTCGTCGTATCCCATGCGCCCGAGGAAGTGAACGTGGTCGAGGCCCTGCGCCTGATCCTTCAGTGCTCGCTCGAAGGTTCCATTGCCGACGATCACCAGATCGATATTGCGGTAACGCCCGAAGACGCGCAAGAGATTCTGCACGCCCTTGATCTTCTCGAGACGACCGACGAAGAGCGCGTACGGCGCTTGGTGGGGGCGCGGTCCAGTCGCATCGGTCGGTCGTGGCAGAAAATATGGCAGGTGCGTCATGGGACCGCGGAATCCGTACTCGCGGTGCTTCTCGAGCGTAAAGCGGCTCGGACAGAGAAACCGGTCGACTCGCGACAGGTGCCGATCCGCAAAGTCCGTGTAGCGCCACCATTGCGGCGGCCGCCTCGAGACGAGCTGACAGGTGAAACACGAGCGCTCGGTGCAGACCTCGCGGTTGTACTTCCACAAGACGTGCGTCGGGCAGACGAGCCAGTGCTCGTGCGTCGTGTACAGCCGCACGGCGTCCCCCACGTCGATCACGTCGAGGCCGATGAGCGACATGTTGTGAAAGTGCAGAACGTCGAAGCGCTCGCGCTCCACGAGCTCACGAATCGGTCCCCGCTTGAAGAAGCCGCGACCGGTCTGTTGCGTCAGGAGCGGCGACAACAACCCCACACCGCTCCGCAGCGTGTGCACCGTGACGCCCGGCTGGCCGATCGCGGGTTCCTGCGGGCCGGCCGCCCGCAGAAGATTGAACGCGTCCCCGCAGTGCGCCACATGGACATCATGACCACGACGGCCGAGCTCGCCCGCGAGCCGGAAGATGTACGCGGCGTCGCCGCCGAAGCTGTACGGCGGGTAGAACGTCGTGAGCATCAGGAAGCGCACGAGATCTCCCTCCGCCAGAAGGTGTACACCGCCACGAGCGTCATGGCCATGGCCACCACGGACCAAGCCAGCGGAAACGCGAGCCGGCTGATCTCGTCGAGTCCGCGCGCCCACGCGTAGATGGGGCCCTCGCGGATGGCCATCGCGACCGCCACGAGCGGCCGCTCGTTCGTGATCGCGACCAGCCAGTTCAGGACGGCGGTCGCGCCGACCAGGGCGGCGGCGAGCATCCGGGGAAATGCCTGGAGCACCTGCGCGCTCAAGACGAGCAACGGCGGCACGACGGGGACGAGGTAGCGAAAGCCGGTCGTCCACTGCAGTCGCGAGTACTGATTCGCCGCCGAGAACAGCACGAACAGCAGAACGAATCCCAGCATCAGAGACGCTTCACGTCGCGGCACGCGATGACGCACGGGTCGAACGAGCGGCGCGACCAATCCGAGCGCCAGAATCGGGCAGTACACGAACAGCCCGAAGCGCGGGTCGAAGAAATTTGCGGCCACGAGATCGAGAGAGGGCCAGTCGAATCCCCGATAGCCGCGACCCGTCGGCCCGGACGCCGGCATGTAATGCTGGGCCGGAAGCACACCCGATCCGAAGGCCGACCATTGGTACACGCCGAGCGCCATGAGGGCGGGAAGCGCACCCACAACGTAGACCAGCGCGCATCGCAGGCGTCTGTGGCCTGACCCAGCGCCTTGCAGATCGCCGTCCGATGCGCGCATGAGGACGTAGAGGCCGAGCGTGCCCAAGCTGATGACCCCGCTGTAGTCGCAGAGCACCGCACTGCCAGCGAGCGCGCCGGCTGCGAGCACGTGCGGCATACGTAGCCGCTCGTCCGCGGCGCCGAACAGCACCAGAAAACCGAACACGCCCAGTTGTGCGACGAGCAGGTTGTGATTCAAGTAAGTCGTCCGCAGGAAGACGGGCGTCCCGAAGGCATACACGAGCGCGACCGTCAGGGCGGCGCGCCGGCCGGGCGCGCCCCGCATCAACACGCTGGCCATGGCGGCCGCCGCGAGAGCGCTGACGGGGGCCATCAGGCCCGCCGCGGTCACGAAGCAGACCGTCAGGAGAAACAGTTCCTGATGGTCGAGTATCGCTTGCCGGTAGGTCCGGCTTTCGACGGACGGCTTGACGTAGGGAACCGGCAGCGTCCGGTTCCACTGCTTCACGGCTTCAACCGCTGGTTGCGCGATGACGAGCGGTACGGCGCCCAGCATCGAGGCGCCCGGATTGTTGTTGATATACGCACCGCCGCGCGGGCTCTGGAACACGTCCGGCCAACCGAGAAAGCGACCGACGTTCAGGGTGCCATCTTCGGCGAGCGTGACGGCCGGAAAGTGTTCGCGGATGAAGAACGGCGCCCAGTGGAGCGTGTAAACGAGCCAGCAGACGCCGAACAGCTTCAAGATCGCCGCTCGCTCGCGGCTCATCGCCCCAACCAGACCTGCCGCAGTCGGATGAGCTCCGGGTCGCCCCTCAGCGCGATGGCTGCGAAGCTCAGGCAACTCACGGCAGCGCCCACGAGCGGGCCAATCGCTTCCCTGATCACGAACCCGGCGGCCAGGCACAGCGCGCCAGCCGTCACCGGCCGGACGAGCGCGCGCAACACGTGCAGCGAGCCGACCGTCCGCTCGAGCGCCAGCGCCGTCAAGGAGGCATTGACGATACCGCCCGTCAGCAGGACGAGCGCGGCAAGGGTTCCGCTGCCGCCACGCGGAATCAGTACGTATGCCAGTCCGGCGGTCACGATGCCGGTTGCCGTGGACGCATAGAATTCAGAGCGCTGGTGCCCCGTCGCGATCAGCGAGTACCGAAAATGACCGCTCAACCACGCGATGGGGATCATCCAGACGACAATTCGCAGCGGCCACGCGGCGGGCGCGTACGCCTCGCCATAGATCGTGGTCACGACAAAGGGCGCGAGCAATGTGACCCCGATTGCCACGAGGCCCGACAGCCACAGCGTGGTCGCGAGCGATCGATTCGCCAGGTCACGCCAGGCTTCCAGGCCCTCGCTGAAGTTCTTCGAAAGGTTCGGCAACAGATTAAAAAAATACAGCCAGACGAACGTGTGAATCGCCAGCACGACTCGGAGCGGCCCCGCGAGCCACGCGACCTGTTCCGGGGTCGCCCGTAACCCGAGCACCACTTCCGGCGAATACCACAGCGTGACCCAAGCGACCTGGCTCACGGCGAGCGGCCACGCGTCGAGGAACAGCGACCAGGCGCCACCGAAGACGCCGTGCCAGTCGATCTTGACCCGCGCCAGATGCCGCAAGGCATACGCGTTGAACGCCACGACCGCACTGACGCCAAGCACCTCGGCCACCGCCACCATCCGGAGGTCTCGCGTGGCCGGCAGCAGCAGAAACACGGCGACGACGAAGATCGAGTAGCGGAGGACATTCGCCGCCGCGACCCACGCCATGTGACCCATGCCCTGAAACACCCATTGGATGTAGAACGGGATGAACAGAACCGTCAGGCCGTAGATAGCCAGAATCCCGAGGCCGGGCATCCCGTATCGCGCCGAAATCCACAGGATCGTCAGATACGCCGGGATCGCCAGCATTCCGCGCAGCACGATGACGCGCGCCACCAGTTGGCCGGTCCGCGCGGGCTCGGACGCCACGATTCTTGCGCCGTACGGTCCCAGCCCGCTCTCGATGCCCAGGATGAAGAAGAGCGTCACGGACAACGCCAGCTCGATCCGGCCGAAATCCGCGGGGCCAAGCACACGGGCGACGTACGCGAACGCCAGCGCCACGCACAGCTTGTTAAACGCTTCACCCGAGAAGAGCGTGACGTAGCGTCCCGTCAGCGTGTGGCGCTTTTTCTTGCGGGGAATCGCGAGGACGCCGGGTGCTTCAGCAACGCCTGCGGCGGCGGACGAGAGCTGGCCTTCGCCGAGATCGGCGGACGGAGATAGGGACACGTGGTGTGAGCACCCGGGGCAGTTCGATGGTTACGGCAGAGCCCGTAAGCTCCACAAGGACAGCACATTATACGACACCGGGCGTGGGGACACCGGTCAGCTCGGGCGGTTTGCGGGCCGCGCTGTGCAGCAGTGGCCCGATGGCGACGAGCAGGGACCGGCCGCCCGAAGTGCGACGGAGCATGCTGTACGTCTGAGCCAGCAGTTTGAGCGCGCCGCCGATCTGCGTCGCTTGAGCGGCGAGGGAGGGGGGATAGATGTGTGCGTCAGTGAAACCTGACTCCTCCAGCAGATGCCGAAGGCCTCGCGCGGAAACCAGGCGCCGGTGTGGAGGATTCCCGCCTCGGCGCTGAACGTAGCGATCGATGAGACGCTCGGGCAGATACCCGCCTCCCCAGATCCCGACGTGCGGGTCGGGCCCAAGACTGAAGCGATTCGGCGTCGAGAGGAACAGGCGTCCCCCCGCCCGGAGAACACGCGCCATCTCGGTGAGCGCAACCGTCTGATCGAACACCTGCTCGATCACCGACTCGGCCGCCACGCTTTGAAAGGCCCCATCCTGAAACGGCAATGCCTCGGCGCAGGCGCAGACGAGCGGCACCTCGACACCGGCTTCCTCCATCCGCTTGCGCGCCATCACGAGCCACCGGAACGCGATGTCGACCCCCACGACCGACACGCCGCAGCGGCTTGCTGCAACCGCCAACGGCGCCGTCCCACATCCGATGTCCAGCACCGGGCCGTCGAGCGCGCGCTCGGTACGACGCTCCCATTCACGCACACTTTCCGCGGCCCGCGCGGCCGCGGCCACGAGACCGCGCCGGAACAGCGCCGCCTGGCTGGCAGGGACCTTCGTCGCGAGCCGGTAGTACAGATCAACCGAGTCGAGAAACCTCAGGCCTCTGGTCTTCTCTTCGAGCTCGATGCCTTTCGCCCGGTCGCCTTCGAGATCGATGAAGGGATCGGAGCGGATCCGCAGATCGGGGATCCCGAGAATGATTGGAAAGCTTCGCCCGCAACGCGGGCAGGCCAGCCGGCGGTCCGTTGCGGACGGCTCCACGAGAAGAGCCCGGCAGAACGGGCAGAGAAGGTCGAGATCGTGAACTCGCATCGCTCTTAACCAGACCGGGGCTCCGCCCCGGACCCCGGCTCGGTCGCTCGCGGGGACCCCTACGCCCCGCACCGCTCCCTCGCAGGCGCGCCGTGCGCGCCTGGTCCCCTCTCCCTGCACCTGCCGCCGTCATCGACGGCCCGGCGTCAGCGCCGTGCCTGGTCGCGCGGTCGCATACCCGACCATCTCTCCAGCAGCCCAGGCGGTCGAGGTCAGCACCAGGACGGGGAGCGCTCTGACGAAGCCGGACGCCAGACGCGAATCGCCGATGACCTGTCGCGCGACGCGCCACATCAAGAGCGGCGGCAGCAGCACCGATGCGGCCGCATACGCCCCGCGTGCCAGCCTTCCGCGTCTCGCGATCCGGGTGCTCGCGAAGAGCCGCCCGAAGTCGAAGCGATCGCGCAATGCCTGGCTGAGGCGGATCCGCCGGCTCTCCCGCACCATCATCTGCGGCGCGAACCAAAGCGTCTCGCCGATGTCGGCGAGCGCTCGGTGGACGACCGGCTCGTGGAACTCCAGATCCCACGCGCGCGAGACCGGAGCAAGGGCCGAGCGCTTGTACGACACGTTGCAGTCCGTCAGCTCGCGCGCCGGACGTTGGGCGTCATCGAGGCCGTAGCGAAGGTAGTCAGTGCAGTAGAGCGCCCATCCAACGGCCCCATCCGGAATCTCTTTCTCGACCCGGCCACCGATGGCCGCGGATGACTGCTCCGAATGCGCCGCGATGACTGTCGCGACCCAGGAGGACGCCGGCACACAGTGATCCTCGGTCAGGGCAACGAGAGGCGTGTGCGCTTCCCTCACCGCGATTGCCCGCAGCTCGGCCGGCGTCCGTCGCTCTGCGACGCCGACAAAGCGCACGCCTGGAAACTCACGCTTCAGCTCGTCGCCGTTCAATCGCGAGTCTGAGGGGACCAGAATGGCGAACCGCGGCCACTCCGGCGATGTCGTCAGGGCGGCGAGGCATTTCCTCAACGAGACGATGCCGTCGAGCACGATCACAATCACCGTGAGGTCGGCTGCCGTGAATCGGGGCATTAATTCAGAGCTCAGAGCTTGTGAACAAAAGCCATCACCGCGGAGCACGCGAAGGACGCGGAGCCAGGATTTCTTTGAAAATCGTTCCTCCGCGCGCTCTGTGTTCTCGGCGGTGTGAGCTTCTTTTTTACACGCTCCCAGTGACCGCCCGGCCGGACGACGCGCGAATCAGACCGGTCACGCCGTTGAAGGCCTCGAAATCGATCGTGAAGCCTGCGCTGCTCAGAAAACCGGCTGATCCGTGGTGCATTCCTCGGCCGTGCGTTTCCATGACCACGCGCTCAGTGACACTGAGCGCGTCGGTCGCGCCCTGGAGGACGTCCATCTCCATGCCCTCGGCGTCAATCTTGATCAAGCCGATCCGATGGAGGCCATGGCGCCGAACGAGATCGTCGAGCGGCACCACGTCGAACTCGCGCTCGGTGGTTTGCCACGCGCACGGAATGGCGGACGCCATGATCTCGTCGGCGTCGACCGAAAGGCGCACGCGCCCTCGCGTTGCCCCGACCGCAATCTGCTCGACCACCGCGTTCGGGCAGTTGAGCGGGATGAGCCGGGCGTTCGCGGCCAGCGGCTCGACGCAGTAGATCGGGTGCCCCGGATGCCGCCAGGCCAGCGCCGCGGCCGCCAGGCCGATGTTCGCCCCGATATCGAGGATTGCGCTCCCGTCGCCAAGGGCCGGAACGCGGTACACCTCCCGGTAGAACAGGTCCACCAGGTTGGTGATGTCGCCGAAATTGTCGCGGACGTAGAGCGGCCCGTACGTCGTGCGAAGGCGGAAGACGGCATCGGGATGGTAGGCGGCGAGCTTCAGCCTGGTCCTGAGGTTTTTCGTCTGGCGCCAGAAGATTGCGAGCTTGTCGATCGGGCGCTCGCCTAGCAGGACAGCCGATCCGATGTACTCACGCAAGCGCTGAAGTATCGCGGGGCTCATCCGGTAGGACCTGTGGCACGCCGCGCTGCCGCGTCCGCCGGGGTACCGGTCGGCGATCCGGCCGCAGCGGCGATTTCCACCGCGCGCAATCCGTCGTGTCCGGTCCCGATGGACGTCTGTTCGCCGGCGACTGCACGCTCGAACGCGCGAAGCTCCTCGACGAAGCTTCGCGTGACCACCCATCGATAGGAGCGAGCGTGCTCCATCAGGTGGGTCCAGGGAAAGAGGTGGCTCGCCGTCCGCATGCGACCGCCCCGTTCAACGCGCCATCCCACCCTCGTCGTCATTGGAAAGCATGATAGACGCAGCCAGCCGCGGGTGCCGTAGATCTCGATGACGAAGCGATAGCCGCGCCACTCCGTCCAGCTCGCGTGAAGCGAGGCCACCCGTCCCGATGCGTTTCGCATGAGCGCAAATCCGTTGTCCTCGCAGCCTGGGAATCGCCAGACCGTATTCGAGCCCCACGCCTGCACCTCGACCGCCTCTCCGAGAAACCAGCGCGTGAGGTCGATGAGATGGATCCCGTTGTCGCGCAGCGCCCCGCCACCCATCACCGCGACGTCGTGAATCCAGGCGTGGCCATGGTCCGAGGCCGAATACCCGCTGTAGCTGCGGATGTGATCGAGATCGCCGATCCGGCCCGATTCGAAGAGCTCGCGCGCTTTCTTGACCGACGGCAAGAACCGGTAGTTGAACCCTGTCGCGAGCTGGCGCCCGGAGGCGGCCGCGACCGCGACCATGCGATGGCACTCGTGCGGAGTCCGGCCCAGGGGCTTCTCGCAGAGGACGTGCTTGCCGGCGTCCAGCGCCACGGTTGCGATCTCCTCGTGCGATGGAGGCGGCGTCGACACGACGACCGCGTCCACGTCGGGCCGCTCGATCAGGCGACGCCAGTCGTGCTCGGCCGGGACGCCAAACGCGGCCGCGACGGACGCCGCTCGTGCTTCGTCCTGGTCGCTGACCGCCCCCAGACGGTCCCGACCGAGCGCCACCAGCGCGGCCGCGCGCAGGCGGCCGATATCGCCGCACCCGACAATCGCGAAGCGGAGCGGGGCCATTTCTCTTGACGAATCGCACAGGAGGACCGGCCTGGAGGTCGGTCCGACCTTGATTCACCACACCGGACGCGGAGAGCACAGAGAAAACCTCAGCAAAATCTTCGGCTCTGTGTGCTCTGTCGAACAAACGCCTGAGAACGTGTTCTCCCGACAGGAAAGCGTTTGTTCCACGAGATTGGCGGGCCCGACCCGCCACGAGCGCGGATGCCCACTGGTTTGGTTGCGGGGCAGCCGTGCTGTGCACTCTGTGGTGAGGTTCTTCATCAGCCTGTTCGGCAAGGAAACTGTAACCGATATCGTCGGCTTGCTGGGATGATCGGCCGATGGTACGATTCGCGCGCCCACGTGCTCCGTCCACGCGCCCACGCTTCCGCTCATCAGCGCCGCACGATCTTCTGCCTGATGGCCGCCGCGGCCGTGCTGTATCTTCCCGGGATCTGGTGGGGCCTGCCGCTCGCCACCGCCTGGAATCGCATTCATCCCTGGGGCACGGATGAGCTCGCGCCGTTGGGGTTCGGCGAGCTGTACGGCGTCATCCTTCACCGGGGCCGGCGGTTCGACCCGCGCTATCCGCTGTTCCACTTCTTTTTCCAAGGCCTCTTCGCGGCTCCGTACCTCGCATATCTGTGGATCTCCGGACAACTCACGCAGGCGTCGATCTACTATCCCTACGGTCTGGCCGATCCCGTTACGCCGCTGCGCGTCCTCACGATCCTCGGGCGCGTCCCCAGTCTCCTGATGGCCGGGGGGGTCGTCATCATCTCGTACAAGACTGCCGCGCGCCTCTGGAGCCACCGCGCCGGGATGGCCGCAGCGATGGCGATCTTGCTCACGCGCGTCATGTTCTATTACTCGCGCACGAGCAACGTGGACATGCCCGCCGTCTTCTGGACGGCTCTGGGCTTTCTCGTCTTCGCCGGATGCGCGCGCGACGGCCTCACAAAGCAGCGGGCCGCATGGCTTGGTCTGTTCGCCGCGCTGTCCACCGCAACCAAGGATCAAGGGTACGCTGCGTTCGGCGTTCTCGTCCCGCCGCTCCTCGTCTGGCACTGGCGGGATCGCGCGCGCGTCGGCACGGTCTGGCGCGCGCCGTTCATCGGGCTGGCCGTTTCCGTGCTGACCTACCCCGTTGCAAGCGGGCTGGTGTTCCACCCCGGTCGCTACTGGCAGCACGTCGAATTCATCCGCTTCGGCTCCGTCAGCAGTCGGCTCCGGCACAATTACTTCAATGCGCCCGCCACGCTGGCGGGCTATCTCGACGTCACCCGCACGACGCTGGCGCACGTCAGCGATTCTCTTGGGCCCCTGGTGCTCGCGCTCGCGATCGGCGGCCTCATCGTCGCGTGGCGCCGTACGCCGCGCGCGATGGCGCTCGCGCTCGTGCCCGTCGCGCTCCTCTTGGGCGTGGTCTTTCCCGTGCGCTTCGTGCTCTACCGCTACGTGTTCCTGATGGACTACGTCCTTGCGCTGTTCGCGGGCCTTGCGGTCGCCTCGGCCCTCGAGGCGCAATCCGCTTTTCGGCGACGCGCCGTGATCGCGCTCTTCGTGCTCGCGTGCGCCTGGAACCTCGCGCGCGGCGCGGACCTCACCTACCAGATGCTTCGCGACTCCCGCTACGAGGCCGCGGAATGGTTTCGCCGCAACGCGCGTCCGGGCGACCGCGTGACGCACACCGACGAGCCGTTTCATCTGCCGCGGCTCGAGCGGGACATCGAGACGGTCAGGATGCCGCTCCCGCCGCAGCCCACGCCATTCATCGAGCGGACCCGTCCCGAGTTCATTACCGTCATTCCGTTTCAAGAGGGAGAAGTCGAGCACGAGTGGCTGCTCGATCCTGGCACCTACCGGCGCCTGGTCGACGGCTCGCTTGGCTACCAGCTCATGCTCGCCATCCGAACGCCGGGTCTCTTCACCGAAACGACCCTGCCCGTGAATCCAAGGGTAAAGGTGTTCGTGCGGAAGGACATCACGGCACGAATGCGCGATCGGCAACCAATCATCCAGGTCGCGCAGTGAGGAGCCATCCGAGCGGCCGTAGAACGCCGTGCTTCGCCGCCTGCGAGGTGGACGGCGTGTCTGTGGGCCATGACGTTCTACAGGCGCATCAAGCCCCAGCGAACGGGCCCGACGGCAGTGACGGCGCTGGCGGTGGAATCGCTCAGGCCGTGCGGGTTCCGGTCGGCTGCCGCTCACCGGGTCCTTCTTCGCGCTCTTCTCTTCCCGTGCCATCGCGTACACTGCGAGATCGAGGATTCGTTTCCAATCGAGCCTCCGAATCGATGAGCGGCGGCGGTTATGGACTTGTGGGAGCTGAGGGTCTTTCTCACGGTCGCAGCGGAAGGGGGCTTTTCCCGAGCGGCGGCGAAGCTTTACCGGACGCAGCCGGCGATCAGCCAGACGATCCGCCGCTTGGAGACAGAACTGGGCGAACGGCTCTTCGACCGAGCGTCGAAAGGAGGGATCCTGACTGCTGCCGGGCGGTTGCTTCAAACCTACGCCGCTCAGGTCCTTCAGCTCGTCAATGAAACTGAGGCCGCGATCCGCCAGCTGCATGAGCAGGCCCGGGCGGTCGTGATCATCGGCGCGAACGAAGCCGCGGTGCCGCCGCTGCTACCCATCATTGCCGGGTTCCGCAAGCGGTTCCCAAACACGGAGGTCGAAGTGATCCGCATTCCCGCGAAGCACATCGCGAGCGAGATCGCGGCCGGCACGATCAACTTCGGCGTCCTTGCCACTCAGCGTGTTCCGGCGGGATTGCAGGCCATTACGATTGCGTCCGATGAGCTCCTGGTGTTGGTGCACCCGGCGCATCATCTGGCGCGCCGGGCACAGATCACGATCGAAGAATTCCAAAAGGAAACCATTATTGCGCATAACGATCCATCTCCGGCACGCGAGCACGTGCTGCGGTTCTTCGCGACACGCCAGCTCAGTCTGCACCCCCTCATCTCACTGCCAAGCCTCGATGCCATCAAGCGGGCAGTCGAGATGCGACTTGGCGTGGCGCTCTTGCCCCGGCGATGCGCGCTCACCGAAATTGCCGATGGAAGGCTCGTCGCCGTTCCAATGCGGCAGCTTTCCCGATCGCGCGCCGTGAGACTGGTCTATCGCGACAAGGCGCAGTTACCGCAAGCCGCGAACTCGTTCCTGAAAGTTGCCAGCGAGATGGGGTAGGAGATTCAGGTCCCGGAAGAGTATGGCGGCCCGGCCCGACGTGTTGAGTTACTGCATCTGCATCGAGGAGGAGTCGGCGCACGTGGTCCGGCGATCACCCACCCGGTGGCGGCCCGCAACATCTTTGTGCGGCGAGTCCTGCCCTACTTCGCCTGTCGCGTCCAGCGGCGCAACGTGGGGCCCCCGGGGCCGCGTTTTGCGCCGCCGTGTTCAGGATAGACAGAGGCCACGTAGACGTCGCCCGTCTGCGCGTCCACCGCGACCTGGTGACTGTGGCTGGGACTGGCTCCCTCAATCACCTCGATCAGCTTTCCGGTAGCCGCGTCCAGGATGTCAACGTTCTTGCCGCCTAACTCACCGTCCACCATTCTTCCGCCAGACGTCGGCGGCACGTGTACGGCAGCCAAGCTTCACCTCGACCGCCGAGTCCCAAGGCGGACAGGCGAGCCTTCGCTACCAGCTCCTCCGGGTCAGAACTGGTCCAACCGGATGTCTTCTTGCTCCTGGTTGTGGAGTACTCGCGGATTACCGCTTCGTCCAGGCGGACCGTCGAGACGAAGTGGCCGCGCGCACAGAAATGTTCTCCCACAACATTTCGCTCCCGTTCGCTGTACAGCCGGGCCAGATGGATCGCCCTCTTCCCCTTGATGAATCCGATCACCTGCGCGGCCAACTTCCGAAACACGTCGCCCAGGTACCGCCGGTGCAACGTCTTGCGACGGTACTTCGGAATGAACACGACGTGGTACTTGCAGTCCCATACCGAGTGATTCAGACTGTCGACTGCGATTCGTCCTCCCGTCTGCTTGGCGGCTCACGAGACAAGAATCTACAGTGGGCACACTCCCTCAAACGTCGAGCTTCTACTGCCTCCCCGGCAGAGCCGGGGGGCTTCCCAACGTCGCTAACCCGGCGGTTTCCCGAAGCGTGTGTGTTCGGGGAACTGGGGGTGTTCTGTCTCGATGCATCCCCGCGGTAACATCGGCGCATGCCTGCATGTGAAACCCGTCCGAGAGCTGGATGACCGAGATGGTCATGTCCAGTTCGATCAGCTGGGAGGGGAAACGGAGCGATGGACTTCTCGGCGAGAGCGACAACGAAAGGCGCGGCTCGTACTCGGCGCCGCCGGTCCTGCACCCCGCCGCGCCCCTCCTCGACTCTACCGCCGTCCAAGCATCTATGGGAGCGTGTGTTCGTTTTCCACTAGATGCGGCAAGATATTTGGCGGGGCGGTGGGACCGCACCCTGCCTGCGGTCTCGCCGGGGTCGAATCTTCGCGGCTAGTCGTCCTGAGAGGTCGTCCGCAGCCCACCGTCCAACGTGAGCTTCTGCACACGCCAGTTGAGCATGTCAGCGACCCAAAGAGTGTTGGCTGATGGACACGCCAGTCCATGCATTGCCAGAAACTGCCCCAGCTTTTCGCCCGGCTCGCCAAGGACGCCGAGGATTTTCCCTTCCAGGCTCACTTTGTAGATGCGAGATGGGTTCACGTCGGCCACAAACAGCACCTGATCAGGACCAGGGGGAATACACATGGCGTCAGGCGCGCCAGGGAAGCGCGTGAGGTTCATAGGCATATCTCTCGGATAGGCTTTTGGTACGGTCGGGTCGTCCCGGCGCCTCTGCGGCGGCGTCCAGAAGATGGGATTCGCATTGGGGGTACCGGGCGCAAGCTCGAGCCAGAGAGCGTCGACGGTGAACTGCCGCAAGAATTCGCCGTTGCTGTTGAAAACCTGCACGCGCGCATTACCACGATCCCCGATATACACGTTGTCCCGCGCGTCCACAGCAACCGCATGAGGTGTATAGAACTGCCCGGGACCCGTGCCACGTTCGCCCCACGATTTTACCCAAGCGCCGTCTTTGTTTAATTTCGCGACCCTGGCATTCACATAGCCGTCGGTGATGAATGCATCCCCCGCCGAGTTCCAGGCAATATCGGTTGGCTGATCGAAGATGCCGTCGCGATGGACCGGAGCTGGTCCGACCTGCGGGGAAGGATGAGGCCCATGCGTCGGCTCGTCTCGGCGTCCATAGATGGCTATTACGCGTCCCGCGGGGTTGAATTTGACAACAACATTTGAGCCTTTGTCGACCGCCCAAATGTTGTCGTCCTTATCAATCCGGACACTATGCGCGTACGACCAAGCGGCCAAGTTCTTGCCGATCTCACGCACAAACTTGCCTTTACCCTCGAATTCGAGCAACTGCGACGCAGTGGCGCCGAATGCGGGTCCGCTGGCGCTGTTACCACGTGAGAAGACGAAAACGTGCCCCTGAGAATTAACACCGACGCCTGCGGTTTCGCCAAAGTGTAGGTCGGGCGGCAGTACCAATGGTGTTTCGGCCTTAAATCGGATTTGCGGAATTGTGGGTTGTTGCGCGACCCCGTCGTCCATCGCCGCTAACACACCCACGGTCATGGTTATAGTTAGCGCTCGAAACAATCGTTTTCGGTTCACTTGCTCCCCCCGCGTCGCGCAACGTCCACCCACGCTCGTCATTTCGTTATGTGCGACGCTTATCGCCGAGAGTGTACGCATTGGTGGATTGAGGGTCAATCCAAAACCCTTTTTGCCGCTGAATGAACCGCGGGGGACAGTCGCAGACATTACCCGGTCTGATGAAAGGTTGGAAAGCGGTGTTTGGCGCGCCAGCAGCGGCGTTCGTCGGGCGGTGGTTCATGCCGTCCGACAGCGATCGGCATCCCGACGTCTATTTGGCGCCCTCAGCGCCGCGCGAGACCCATGATCGTCGCCTTCGCAAGCATCTTGAGATGAAGGTAGAACCCGACGATTGCTGCCGACGTATCGGCGTTGACGGGAAGTTCCTCGACACCGACGGCAAACACGGTGAAGAGATAGCGATGGGGGTGATCGCCAACGGGCGGACACGGCCCGCCGTAACCGGCGGCGCCGAAATCCGTGCGAGTCTGGAGGGCACCTGTCGGCAGCTTGCCCGCCTGCGGGGCACCGGCGCCGAACCCAAGCGACGTAGTGCTCGCCGGGATATTCACGACGACCCAGTGCCAGAATCCGCTGCCGGTCGGCGCATCGGGATCGTAGCACATCACCGCAAAGCTCTTGGTGCCTTCCGGCGCGTCGGTCCATGCCAGCTGCGGCGATGAGTTCTTTCCGTCGCATCCGAAACCATAGCTCGACGACAGCATATGATCCGCGCCGAGATAGTCCCCATCCTTGAAATTCTCGCTGCTCACCTTGAATGCCACGGTTTATCTCTTTTCACTGTGTTGATGCGGTCGAAGTAAGCCTGCCGCTCATTGCGCGGCGGTCGAATCCGAGACAGGCCCTATTTCATGTAGCCTTTCTCTCGATAATAACGGTCTGCCCCAGGATGCAATGGAACTCCCGGGACCTTCCATACGGTGTGGACGTTGTAGGACGCCGCGTCGATCTTCCACGCGAGCAAGTCCTGGTGCTCGTCGATGGCTTTCGCCACGGCATAGACAAAATCGGCCGGCAAATCGTCGCGGCCGTAGATCACTTCGATATGAGCACCCACCGTTGGGATCGGTCGGTCGACGCCGCGAAAAACCCCTCGGGCACATCGCGGCGCTCCATATTGTGATCCGCCACCATCTTGTCGAGAAGCTTGTCGTCGAGCTGCAAGAACGTTAAATCGTATTTCTGAGTGATCTCGTACAGCACGCTGAATTCAGGCGTGTTGTTCAGCGTGCCCAGGAACACGACGACATCGAAATCGTGCCGCGCGTCCGGCAACATGCCATTGGCGACTTTCCCGCCAGCGGCTTTGATCGATTCCCCGCTGACACCGTAATAGTTCAGCACGTCTGACGTGAATTGGTAGGGATCGTTCAGTAGTCGAATCGGCTTTCCGGCAATCTGATGGAGATCCGTAATACCCGATTCCTTTGTCGCAGCCGCGACGAGATACCAGGGATTCTGGAGCGCAGCAATGACACGCAAGTTCTTCCGGGGGCCCTCGCCCTCGTAATAATGGGTTCCATCGTAGGCCCATCGAGGAAATTGATGCGTCGTCACGCCAAAGTCAACGGGGGCGCGAGGGGAAGCGGGCCTGTTGAGGCGAAGTGTCGTGGGGCCTTGCGGCTGGATGCTCTTGCTAGCCATGAAACGCGGCGCGTCCATGCCAGCGCAGGAATAACAGATTTGCACGTCGTATCCGTAAGGCTGCATCGCGGTTTTCATGATTTTTGCCGTTGCGCCGAACGGGCATGTCGTGCAAGCGCCGGCGAATACCGGCCGCTTGGCGGCAATCCCGAATTTGTCCTGATTCTGATCCGGGCCCGGCCCTGCCGCGGCGCTACTGTCCTGCGGTGGCGACGGAGCGAACGCCTGCGGTACAGACGTAGAAGAATGCAAGAAACAGGATGACGTTGATCCCTTTCATCGGAGTAACCCTCCATCGTCAGGCCCACAATGGGTCCTGCTTGAGCGGACGCTTACTTCGCCGAGGGGCCTATAACGCGTCGCATACGGCATCGCCCATGGCGGTTGTCCCGATCGCCTCGCGGCCCGGTGTCAGGAGGTCGGCGGTGCGCAGCCCGGCATCGAGCACCCGCCCCACCGCCGCCTCGATTGCCTGCGCCGCGTCCGGCCGACGAAAAGTATACCGCAGCATCATCGCCGCCGACAGGATCGCCCCGAGCGGATTCGCCTTGCCATGTCCTGCGATATCGGGCGCCGAACCGTGAACCGGCTCATACAGGCCCTTGCCGCGCTCATCGAGCGAGGCCGATGGTAGCATTCCGATTGAGCCCGTCAGCATGGCCGCCGCGTCCGACAAGATGTCGCCGAATAGATTACCGGTCACGATTACATCGAATTGCCGCGGCGCGCGCACCAGCTGCATCGCGACATTGTCCACGTACATATGCGACAGTTCCACATCCGGGTAGTCCGCCGCAAGCGCGCCGATTACGTCGCGCCACAACACCATCACCTCGAGGACGTTCGCCTTGTCCACCGAGCACAGACGCCGGGTGCGCTGGCGCGCGGCGTCGAACGCGACCCGCCCGATGCGGCGGATCTCCGACTCGCAATAGACTTCCGTATTGAAGCCTTCGCGTTCGCCGTCGGCGCGAATGCGGATCCCGCGCGGCTCGCCGAAGTAGATGCCGCCCGTCAATTCGCGCACGATCAGGATGTCGACCCCTGCGACGATGTCGGGCTTGAGCGCCGACGCATCGGCGAGCTGCGGGTACAGAAACGCCGGGCGCAGGTTCGCGAACAGCCCCAGTGCGGCACGCAGTCCCAGTAATCCCTTCTCCGGCCGGATTGCGCGATCCAGCGCGTCCCATCTCGGTCCGCCCACCGATCCCATCAGGACAGCGTCGGCAGCCCGGGCGCGGGCAAGCGTGGGGTCGGGGAGCGGCACGCCGTGCGCATCGATCGCGGCGCCGCCGATCAGGCCCTCTTTGAGATCGATGCCGAGGCCGCGCCGCCGGTCCACCGCCTGCAGCACCTTGATCGCCTCGGCCGTCACTTCAGGACCAATTCCATCGCCAGGCAAAACGAGTATCTTCATCTGGTCATCAGATAGGCTGCCCAGAACCATACCGTCAGCGAGATCTTCGTGTTATGCAGCATCGTCCCGGCCGTCAGCGAAACGTGCTGCCGGCACGCGACGCATCGCCAGCGTCTCTGTTTCAGCATGGGGCAGGCCCGCCGATGGCCGCAGCAGGGGCAGCCGAAGCCGTCAGGCCAGCGACACGCAGCCAGGTACTCCTCGCAGGCCTCCTCCGTCGCAAACCGACGCTGAAACTCGCGCAAAGCTGGCTATTTACTTCCGAGTAGGAGAGGACGAGGCACCGCCGTAGGTTCCCGCTTGGCATGTGTCCGCCGTTTCCGGCTTCGTGCCCGAGTAGCGGTCGCCATAGCAGGGCCGTCCCCTCCCCTCACAGACCCGAGCATGCGCAATTGACGCACTCGGTTCCTCAACCAGGACTCGCCGGGCTGGCCCAGGCATGCATGATGCGCGGTAGGAGCAGCGGATGATGGCGGAGCAGCTGTTGGTTGAAGCAGGCCCAGTTGAGCGACCTGCGACGTGAGCGCCGGTTGAGCCACTTATGCCAGCGCCGCCGGACGGCCCGATAGAACTGCCAGATGCACCGGTAGTTCGTCGGGCGGCCGTAGTACTGATAGTGACCCCGAAGCTTCGCGTTGAGCGCTACGGCTTGCGCCTCGACCGGGTCGTGCCGATGCTGCTGGCACCACTGCGCCACGGCCTTCACACTGCGCCGAAGGCGTTTGCGCATGGTCCGGACG
>JACPPN010000108.1 GCA_016190995.1 Acidobacteriota bacterium
TACCGGGACGTCTTCATCACCACGCTCGCGGCCGAGGCCACGGTCGGCGGCGTGGCCATGGCCGTGGCCTTGGGCGTCCTCCTCCTCAACCTCCGGGTGGCGTTGCGGACGCTCTCCGCGCGGGAGCTGGTGCTCGTGACCCGCGACGGACCGATGGCGATCACCGTCGATCGCCGGCGCGTTCAGGCGATCGGCACGGCGCTCGCCCTCGTCGTTGCGCTGCTCTTCGGGCTGTACGCTTCGGGCCAGTGGCAGGTGTGGCTGATGTTTCGACACGCGCAGCGCTTCGGCGACGTGGACCCGGTGCTCGGCAAGGACGTGGGTTTCTACATCCTTCAGCTCCCGTTCCTCGATGTGATCCGCGGTTATCTGTTTGCCCTGGTCGCGCTCTCTTTTGTCGCTGCCGGGGCGCCGTACGTGATCGCTGGTGCGGTGGACGTCGATATGAGCCGCGGCCTGCGAATTGCCGCAGCGGCGAAGCGCCACCTCGCGGTCCTCGCTGCCGCGATGCTGCTCGTGCTCGCGTTCGGCGCGTACCTGGATGTTCCGAGGCTGCTGACGACGCCGGCCGGCATCATACACGGCGCTGCGAACGTCGATGTCGCGGTCAGGATCCCGGCCTTGCGCGTACTGACGGTCGCGGCGCTTGCCGGGGCGGCGCTGGCGCTGTACCAGCTGGCGGTCGCCTCCTGGTGGCCGATCGTCACCGCAGCGGGCCTGTACATCGTCGTGGCCGTCGCAGGATCGGCAGGGGCGGCGGTGATGCACCGATTCGTCATCGCGCCGAACGAGCAGGCCCGCGAGACGCCGTTCATCGAACGCAATATCGCGGCTACACGAAGGGCGTTCGCGCTGGACGACGTCGAGGAGCGTGAGCTATCGGGGGACACGCTGCTCACGCGAGCCGATATCGACGCGAACGATGCCACGCTTGGCAACGTGAGGCTTTGGGATCACCAGCCGCTCCTGCAGACGTTCGCCCAGATCCAGGAGATCCGCACGTATTACGACTTCGTCTCGGTGCACAACGATCGGTACATGATCGACGGCGCGTATCGGCAGATCATGCTGTCGGCACGCGAGCTGAACTCCGAGAGCCTGCCGAACCGCAACTGGATCAACGAACGCCTGACCTTCACGCACGGCTACGGGCTGACGCTGGGGCCGGTCAACCAAGTCACGCCGGAAGGTCTGCCTGTGCTGTTCATCAAGGATATTCCGCCGCAGTCTGCGGTGAATCTGCGGATCGGGGAGCCCAGCATCTACTACGGGCAGCTCTCGAACGACCACGTGTTCGTCAAGACCAAGGCGCGGGAGTTTCACTACCCCAGGGGCGACGACAACGTCTACACGACGTACGAAGGCACGGGCGGAGTCCCCGTGTCGAATTTTCTCCGGCGGCTGCTCTTCAGCATCCGGTTCCAGTCATTCAAGGTGCTGTTCAGCAATGACATCACGAACGAGAGCCGTGTGATGTTCCATCGGCGGCTGTCGGACCGTGTCGCGCGCATTGCGCCGTTCCTGCAGTACGACCCGGACCCGTACCTGGTCATTTCGAACGGCCGTCTCTTGTGGCTGCAGGATGGCTACACGGTGAGCGGCCGTTATCCCTATTCCTCGCCGGCGCCGAACGGGATCAACTACATCCGGAACTCGGTCAAGGCGACCGTGGACGCGTATCACGGGACCGTCACTTTCTACCTGATCGACGAGAAGGATCCGATTGCGCTGACCCTGCAACGCATCTTCCCCGCGCTGTTTCGACCGCTTGCAGAGATGCCGAAGGACATGCGCGCGCGGCTGCGCTATCCGGAAGGCATCTTCACCCTTCAGGCGGCGATGTACGCCACGTACCACATGACCAATCCAGCGGTCTTCTACAACAAAGAGGACCTCTGGGACATCCCGACCATGGACGCCGAGCCTCGGGCGCAGGTCATGCAGCCGTACTACACCATCATGAGGCTGCCGGGCGAGCCGGCGCCGGAATTCATCCAGATGCTGCCCTTCACCCCGGCGCGCAAGGACAACCTTGCCTCGTGGATGGTCGCGCGCAGCGACGGGGAGCACTACGGCCGCATGCGCGCGTTCCAGTTCCCGAAGCAGAAGGTGGTGTTCGGGCCGCGGCAGATCGTCGCCCGGATCAATCAGGACCAGGCGATCGCGCCCCAGATCACGTTGTGGAATCAACAGGGCTCCGAAGTGCTGCAGGGCACGCTGCTGGTCATTCCGGTTGAGGAGTCGCTCCTCTACGTCCGGCCGCTCTATCTCCGCTCGGCGGGGGGGCGCATTCCGGAGCTCAAACGCGTGATCGTCGCCCACCAGAACCAGATTGTGATGGAAGAGACACTCGAGAAGGCGCTGGAGCGCCTCTTTCCGTCGGGTGCGGAGCGCGCAGCACCGCCGGCCGAGGTTGCCGGAGAGTCGGTCACCGAAGGCACCCCGCGGCCGGCAATGCAGGACGAGCTCTCGGCGAGGGCGCTTGAGCATTACCGGCGTGCCCTGCAGGCGCAGCGCGAGGGCAACTGGGCGGTCTACGGCGAGGAGATTCGGCGGCTCGGCGAGGTGCTGAATCAGATGAAGCGAACGCCGTAAGGCGGTCCGCCTCCGGCGAGGTCGCCAGCGCGATGAACATGCCGACCACGATGCCCGACAGGCACCAGTGAAGCCGCGAGGATCGGATATCTGCCACCTGCGAACGCGGGGCCTGGAACCCGTCTTCAAGGTCAGTACGAGTATCGATCGTTGAACCACGGTTCCGCGGTGTTCGAGTACCCGCGGACTTCCCAAAAGCCCCTGCGATCCCGCGCGAGGAAATCGATCCGATGGATCCACTTCGCGCCCTTCCACGCGTAGAGCTTGGGCGTGATGATACGGCACGGACCGCCGTGCTCCCGCGGGAGCGGACGTCCTTCCCACGTGTGGACGAGCAGCACATCGTCGTCGAGCGCGCGCTCGAGCGGGAGATTCGTCGTGTACGGGATATCGGTCCCCGGCGCGACATCGTAGCCGGTGCAGAGGACGAACCGGGCTTCGTCTTTCGGAACGACGAGCTCTGCGATCGTGCGAAACCGCACGCCTTTCCAGTGATTGTCGAGCCGGCTCCAGGTCGTCACACAGTGGAAGTCGCTGACGTCCTCCACCTGCGGCAGCTTCATGAAGTCGTCCCACGTGAGCGTCACCGGGTTTTCGACCAGCCCGCCGACCTCGAGGCGCCATCGGTCGAGCGCGATGTCTGGAACGTCGCCGAGATCGAGCACCGGCCAGTTGCTGACGAGACGCTGCCCGGTTGGAATCGTCGGCATCCCATGACGATTCGGCGGACCGGCACCATGCGGGCTCATGCCTCCGAACCGCACGTTGA
>JACPPN010000109.1 GCA_016190995.1 Acidobacteriota bacterium
GTCCCGCATGTAGCGCTCGTACGAATCGATCAACTCGGGAGCAACGGTGGCGTTGACTTCGTAGGTGACCATTCTGCTCCGACCTCCGTTCCGCGCAGGGTGACACTCGAAGGTGCGCCCTGCGGTGCTCCGGCCGCGCGATCGAGCGCGAGCCTTGGCAACATCCGACTTCGTTGCGAATCGGGACTATGACGGAAGACGGCCCCGGCTGCAAGAATGACGGCGCCGCCCGATAGGATTGCCGAGGATCGGCGCTGCCTCTCGCTGTCCGGGCCCGCGAGCTGAAGCCAGCCCGGGCCCGATCATCGTGTGGGAACCGGATCGCTTGAAACGGAGGGGACTGTCTTATACTGGCCGGCCGGAGGTGACATGAAGAACCGGATCGGAAAAGAGTCGGCGTCCAGCCGCGGCAACGGCGGCCCATGACACCTCCTCGGTCGGCGCGCGATTCGGTCCTCATCGACGCCGTTGCCGCCGAGCTCGGCGCCACGCTGGCCGACGCCGTCTCGACGGCCACAGCGGTCCGCGAGCATCACAGTAAGGGCGAGTCGTATCACCCGCCCGCTCCCCCGGACATCGTCTGTTTTCCGCAAACGACGGAGCAAGTGTGTGCGATCGTGCGCACGTGCGCGCGTCATGAGATGCCGATCGTGCCGTTCGGCGCCGGCACCTCGCTCGAAGGACACGTCGCGGCGCTCGACGGCGGCGTCTCGGTCGACATGTCCCGGATGAATCGGATTCTGCGGGTGAGCGCCGCGGACATGGACGTGACGGTCGAAGCGGGGGTCACGCATCGCCAGCTCAATCATGCGCTGCGCAACACTGGCCTGATGTTCTTCGTTGATCCCGGTGCCGACGCCACGATCGGCGGGATGACCGCGACGCGCGCCTCGGGTACGACGGCCGTGCGATACGGGACCATGCGGGAGAACGTGCTGGCCCTGACGGTGGTCCTGGCCGACGGTCGTGTCCTCCATACCGGCAGCCGCGCGCGCAAGTCGGCCTCCGGTTACGACCTGACGCGGCTGTTCGTCGGGTCGGAAGGCACGCTCGGCATCGTCACCGAGGTGACACTGCGGCTGCACGGAAGGCCCGAGGCGCTATCGGCGGCGGTATGCGGCTTCAGCACGCTGGAGGGCGCCGTCGATACCGTCATTGCGACGATTCAGCTTGGGGTGCCGGTGGCGCGTATCGAGCTTCTCGACGAGGTGCAGATGGCGGCGACGGCGCGCTATGCGGACCTCCCCTACGCGATCGCCCCGACGCTGTTCTTCGAGTTCCACGGTCTCAGCGAAGGTTCTGTCGTGGAGCAGGCGAAAATCGTGCAGGAGATCGCGTCCGAACACGGCGGCTCGAATTTCAAGTGGGCCACGACGCCGGAAGATCGTGCACGGCTGTGGCGTGCGCGGCACGACGCCTACTATGCAGCGCTGGCGCTGCGGCCCGGCGCTCAGGCGTGGACGACCGACGTCTGCGTACCGATCTCGCGCCTGGCGGAATGTATCCGCGAGACACAGCGCGACAACGAAGCGGCCTCCATCCCCGCGCCGCTCGTCGGCCACGTCGGCGACGGCAACTTCCATCTCATCTACGTGATCGATCCGAGCCGGCCGGCGGAGCTCGAAGAGGCGACGCGGTTGAACGACCGGCTCGTCGCCCGCGCGCTCGCGCTGGGCGGTACGTGCACCGGCGAGCATGGCGTGGGATACGGCAAGCTGCCGTACGTCCGCCAGGAGCACGGCGATGCGCTCGACATCATGCGCGCGATCAAGCACGCGCTCGATCCGAACAACCTGATGAACCCGGGCAAGTTGATCGCATGAACTGGAAAGGCGCAACGCCGTCCTGCACACTGCCCCACCGAAAAGCAGGCTAAACGTTCACCTTGACACGTCTTCCCGCCCATCTGTAATCTTGGCGCTACCGACCCAAGGATTTCTCATTGGTCCACCGAGGGATCGCCGATCTCAGAGTGACTGTGTGTAGTCCCTTGGTGCCCAGCAGTGTTGCCGAAACCCTGCGGGGCGCGTGGGGAACGACTATCTGTTGGCGCAGTCGAGGCGGTACGCCTCACCGTCGTGGCGGCGTGTCGAGATCGCGGCCATGCCAACATTGCAAGGAGAAGGATCATGTATCGCATCTTGACCGCTCTGGTCGTCGTCTCGCTGAGCGCGTCCGCAGCAGCGGCGCAGATCTCGGGCGAAGGGACCATCCGGGGTTATGTGAGGGACGAGCAGAAGGGGGCGCTCCCGGGCGTTACGGTCACGGCTGCCAGCCCCACGGTGCCACGCGCCTACGCGGTGGTCACCGACGGGGACGGTCTCTATCGGCTCACGGCCCTGCAGCCGGCGGACTACACCATCACGGCGGAGTTGCCGGGATTCGCGAAGTTCGTGAGGCCTGGCGTGGCGGTGCGAGCGGGCTTGAACATCGTGGTGGATATCGAGCTGAAGATTGGCACGCTGCAAGAGACCGTCGAAGTCAAAGCCGATACACCGATGCTCGAAATGGAGAAGCCGGTTCAGGCGGTCAACATCAGCGGGGACTTCCAGCGGACGGCCCCGCTGACGAGCCGCAGGGACTTCACGGACTTCCTGGCGGTGACCCCGGGGTTGACCACCTTTGCGGCAACCGACTCGCAAACGGCCGTGTATTTCTTGCGGGGCAGCAACCTCGAGAGCCACGTCACCATGGTCGACGGCGCTGACCTCACGGGGCTGCAGCAGGCGCGTCCCGACTACATGAACCTCAGCACGGACTCGACGGAAGACGCGCAGGTACACACGGCCGCCAGCGACGCCTCCGCACCGCTCGGTCTGGGGGTCGTGATGAACGTCGCGACCGGCACGGGAACAGACAGTCTCAAGGGCGCCTTCGGGCTCGTCTACACGGCGCGAGGCTGGAATGCCAACAACAATCCTGAAGGAGACCCGAACCTGGCCTACCAGACCCAGCCCGATGTCTCTCTCGGAGGACCGATCTGGCGGAGGCACGCGTGGTTCTTCGGGTCATATCGATATACCATCCGCCACGTGGGGATCCTCCGCGACCAGAAACATCTGCGATATTTCGCGGGGCTGGATCCGGGGTACAAGCCGTTCGACAACGAAGTGACGGGACATGCCTACTTCGTCAAGTCGAACGTCAACCTTCCCCATAATCACACGGTCGACGGCTTTTATCAGTTCGACCAATATCCGACCGAGACGAACCGTTCGGAAAACAGCCGCTCCCTGATCGTTCAGAGCTTCGGAGGGCATGGTGCCAACCTGCGGCTCTCGTCCGTTTGGGGTTCGTCGACGGCGACGCGGCTGGCAGTAGCCTACAACAGCAAGTCGATAAACTCCGATCCGTCGGTCTTCGACTCGAACCTAGGGACCGGCCCGGCCCGGCCTGTACACGATGGCGTGTTCTTGCAGGGGGGCCGCCTTCGAGGTACCGGTCTGGTCGTCAAGCTCGACAACATCGAGTCGCGTCCGGTCCAACCGGCGTCCAGGCTGACGTTCAGCGGTGACCTCACCTACTATCGAAGCGGCTGGGCGGGCTCCCACGAGATCAAGACGGGGGTGCGCGTTCAGCTCATGGAAACTCAGCGTTCCACGCTGTATCAGAACAACGGGTTCGCCCAGGAAGAGGTCGTCCTTCGCAATTCGGCCAACCTCGCGGCAGGGTTCGTCCCGTTCCACCGGCAGATCTTCGATTCTGCCGTGGTGCAGTCGGTGAACACCAGAGGGCACGACAACGCCGTGTACATCCAAGACGCATGGAAACCCACCGAGCGCGCGACATTCAACGTGGGCGTCCGCGTGGATTTCGTCCAGGCGAAGGATCAGCTCCTCGATCTCGTGCTGCAGGACAGCATCGACGTCGGGCCCCGGTTTGGCGCCACCTATGTGCTGACGGAGGACCGGAAGAACGTTGCGCAGTTCAGTTGGGGCCGTGTGCACGATCTCGTGCTCATGGGAGGATTCGAGAGCTTCGGCGTGCCTGAGCGATCCTCGGCGACCGCCGGCTTTCGTGACCTCTATGACCTCAACCTCGACGGCATTTTCGAGACGACGTTCGTGACCCCGGGTGGGTCGGGCTTGCGACTGGATCGCGAAATCGACCCCGATTACCATCAGCCCTACATGAATGAGTGGACGGTGGGCTACCGGCGTCAGTTGCCGAAGCAGGTCAGTGTCGACGTCAGCTTCGTCCGCCGGGACTATCGGGACCGCAAGGCTCTGGTGGAGACCAACGGGATCTACGACGGCGGCGTGTTCAGGGGCTACAAGGACGAGTCGCTCAACGACGTCTTCCTCATCACCAACAACATCTGGAACTGGTACGTGTACTCGGGCCTGGATGTCGTCGTCGCGAAGCGGACCGATCGTATCCAGCTCATTGGCACCTACACCCGGGGATGGCGCCATATGGGCGGCACGTGGCAGCCGAACGACCCGGCGTCATTTGTTCAGCCGGAGGCGTTCCCAAACGACAAGGGACTCGGCACGCGCGGAGGGAACACCAACAGCCTCTCGGGGGTGGCGGATGGGTTCGGCGGCAATGCGTGGACCGATCACGTCGGCCGCGTGGCCGTTGTCTATATGGCCCCGGGGCACTGGGTGCTGGGAACCAACTTCAACGTGCAGGCCGGCTGGTACAGCGGACCGATCGTGACCCGGATTGCGCAACCGGATCCGCGCTTCGGCCCGGCCACCGTGCGCCTGTCGAACGGACGCGTGGTGTCGAACCCGCTGGCCACCACCTTCCGCTTCATCGGCCAGACGCGTGGCGACGGACAGGTGCGGGCGCCGAACAAGTACTTCTGGAACGCCCACGTCGCGCGCCGCTTTCGGTTCGGGGCGATCGACGTAGAACCGGGGTTCGACGTGTTCAACTTGATGAACGGAAGCGCCATCGAGCGGTTCAGGAGCGGTGACGCCCAGCAGATCAGCAGTCCCAACTACGGAAAGCCCGACGTCATCCAGGCGCCGCGCGCGGCGCAATTCACGCTGCGCGTCACGTTCTAGTGGCGCGCATCAGCTGAATCGGGAGCGCTGCGGGTGGCCGCGAGCGGGCGCCCACGGGCGCGCAGGGCCGTCACCCGTGATCATGCTTTTCGGCCCGAACACCGGTGGGCTGCTCGCCGACAGGACCCGGCGGCGATCCCGCTCCCGATTCGGCTGATACAGGCCAGTAAGTCGGGGACCGCGGTCTAGCCGGACACTGTCGAGCCGGCTTGAGCTTAGAGCGAAGGGAGCACAACGATGCCACCGAGGGGTGCGGCGATAATCCTCGTCACCGCTCTCGCTCTTCTGCCCGCTGGTTGGTCTGGTCGGGCGCAGGGACCCCAGCGGCTCACGGTCGAGACCTTGCTCGACTGGCACACAGCCACCGACCCGAGACTCTCGCCGGCCGGGACCCACGTCGTCTATGTGCATGGGTGGGCCGATCGGATGACGGACACCAACAGAAGCAA
>JACPPN010000103.1 GCA_016190995.1 Acidobacteriota bacterium
CTCCTAGTAGGCTGGCTGCGCCAACAGAATTCCTAAGGTTTTTGCGCGGAGCGCGCAGCGCTACGCGCCTACTAGGAGCCCGTTCACGGTTACTCAGACGGGCTCCTAGACGAAAACGGCCATGACTTCGCTGGCCAGGAGCATGCCCCGGCGGGTCAGACGGAGGCGCTCCGGCTCGTGAACCAGGAGGCCGGCATCGACAAACGGCCCAAGCCGGTCGCCGTAGCGACTCCAGACGTCGACGCCATAGGTCTGCCCCACCGCGGCCAGGTCGACGCCCTCCACAAGCCGCAGCGCCGTGAAGAGCGCTTCTTCCAGCCGCTCGTCCTTCGACAGGACCCTCCGGTCTGCAGTGGGATCGACCGCTCCTCGAATACGCTCGATGTAGTCTTCGGTGCGGCTGACGTTCCTCCACCGCGCCCCCTGACGGGTCGAATGCGCGCCCGATCCGAAGCCAAGCCACTCGCCATCGGTCCAGTACTTGAGATTGTGCCGCGCCACCCGGCCGGGTCTCGCGACGTTCGAGATCTCGTACTGCCGGTATCCCGCGCCTTCGAGCCTCTCCATCGCCGCGACGTACATGTCTGCGGCATCCTCGTCGGGCGCCAGCGACCATCCCTCTCGGGCCATGTCCTCGCGGAGCGGCGCATTGGGATAGAGCTCCAGGAGGTACAGCGAAGCGTGCTCGGGACTCAGATCGATCAGCGTCGCGGTGGACGCGAGGACATCGGCAGTCGTCTGCTGCGGCAGCCAGAGCATCAGGTCCATACCGATATTGTCGAACCCCGCCCGACGAGCGAGCGCGCATGCCTCTCTGGCGCGATCCGCCGTGTGCAATCGCCCCAGCCGCACCAAGTCCTGATCGCGAAACGACTGGACGCCAAAGCTTACGCGATTGACGCCGCATGCCCGATAGCCGCTGAGCCGCCCCTCTGTGACGCTTTCCGGGTTGGCCTCCAGGGTGATCTCCGCGCCCGGCGCCAGCGTAAAGGCGCGGCGGCAGGCGTCGAGCAGACGGCCGATCTCGAGAGGGTCGAGCAAGGATGGCGTGCCGCCGCCGAAAAACACCGTGTCAGCCGGCTCGCCGCGACCCACGTCCAGAATGTGCTGTTCGAGCGCGGCCACGTATCGATCCTTCAGTCCGCTCTCGAACAGACCGCGATTGAAATTGCAATAGTTGCAGATTGCGTGGCAGAAGGGGATATGGAGATAAAGACCTAGGAAGATGTTCCCGCCTTCCCGCCAGGCCAGCCCAGATCCCCTTTGCCGTCGCGCAGCTGCGCGCGCGCCTGGCCACCCGCACGAGTGGGCAGCGTTCGCTTCGTCCCCCGGCCGCGGAGCTTCCACATCGCGAGCAGATCGTCGGCTCCGCCATTGGGTGGCAGATGACGGTAGTCTGCGCCGTCGAACTCGAGAATCTCGCACATCTCGTAGATGCGCGAATGCATGCGGAACCCGATGCGCGCCTGCAGCGAGCTGGGATCCGTCGGATCGTCGCTCTCCTCGTAGTTCGTGGTCAGGATGATGGCGCGCCGCTGGTTGTAGCGCGTGTTGACGATGAGGTTCAGCGTTTCTTCGACCCATTCGGACGTCTTCTCCGCCCCGATGTCATCGAGCACGAGCAGATCCGCCTCCATCACCGGCTTGAGGATGTCCATTTCAGCGGTCTTGACGACCGGGTTGTACGTGCTGCGAATCATCCGCAGGAGGTCGCGCGTGTCGTAGAAGAGTCCGCGGGCTCCGCGCGTTTCTATCACCTGCTTGAGCACCGCGACGGCCAGATGCGTCTTCCCGATGCCGGGCGGACCAATGAAAAAAAGCCCGCGGTCGACCACCGGAAACGCCTCGGCGAACCGGCGCGCCTCGGTCACGGCGCGAAGGAGGCGCTCGTTCGAATAGGTGACGAAATTCGCCAGGCCACAGCGACGGTAGCGCGGCGGGATCCTCGCGTCGCCCAGGAGCTTCGCCCCCAGGGTTTCACGCCAGCAGTCGCAGCGTGTGACACGTCGGACGCCGTCGACGTCGAGGGGTTTCCAGCCGGTGTCGTCACAGAGTGGGCAGGCCATAGACATCGCAGATTGCAGAAGGCAGATTGAAACGGGCGAGCCAAGTCATCAGTTCAGATAGCTCCGCAAGTCGGTGGCCTTCTTCGACCGGCGCAACTTTTCTTTCGCGAGTCGCCCTCCGCCGAAGGTGCGAGCTTGCGAACCGGCATCGCTGCCATCATACCTCCACCCGGTGGATCCGGAGATCGTCAAGAAAGGTTTGGTGAAGTGACCTTGTGGCGCGGAGGTTGGAACACGGCGGGATGCTTGGCCCGCGATGGCCTTCCCATGAGAAGTGGCGCGAGGACTCCCGCGCCTGTGATTCCTCGCCGGGTTCTCACCCCTTGGCCCTGGCATCGGGCTCTGCCCGGTCTTCGCGCGGTGACGGCGCGGGGGAGGAGTGACTCATCCTGACGAGATCGGTCGGCGTCGATTTGACGAGCGCGGTGCTGAGCCGCTGTTCCCAATCGCCGATGCCTCTCGCCAGCTCGTGCTTGACGAACTCCATGAAGTCGTTGACTTCTGTCTGCATCCGCTCGATCTTTCGACGCATGTTGAGAATGATCTCGACGCCCGCCAGATTGACCCCCAGTTCGCGCGTCAGCGAGAGGATGGTTTCGAGCTGCTCGAGATCCTCGTCCGAGTACAGGCGCGTGTTCCCCTCCGTGCGCGACGGCTTCAGGAGGCCCTCGCGCTCGTACAAGCGGAGCGTCTGCGGGTGGATGTTGTACTTCTGCGCCACCGCGCTGATCATGTAGAACGCCTTGCCGGATTTCTTCGCACCCATAGCGCTCCGGTCCGTGGGAGTCGGGATCCGACTCCGGACTTACACACCGAGGTTCTTTCGAACGTTCTCCGCATTGATGCGGCCGAACTCCCGCAGCAGCTCTTTCGACCGTTCATCAATGACGCGCGGCAGCACCAGCTTCACCTCGACGATGAGGTCCCCACGGGTGCCGTCGCGCGGGGACGGCGCACCCCGGTCCCGCAGCCTTAATCGCTGCCCCGATTGCGTGCCGGGCGGCATCCTCAGGCGGGCCGGGCCGTCGATGGTCGGCACGTCGATCTTCGCGCCGAGTGCGGCCTCGTGAATGGCGACCGGTACCACCACGCGCAAATCGTCACCCTCGCGATGGAACAGCGGATGCGGCTCGACGGTGATGGCGACGTGCAAATCACCGGGCCTGCCGGCGCGGCGGCCGACGTGGCCCTTGCCCGGGATGCGCAGCCGCGCCCCGTCGGCCACGCCGGCCGGGATCTGAACGGGGACGGCTTCGCTCCGGACACTGACGCCCTCGCCCGCGCATGCGGGACACGCGCGGCTCTGCTGGCGCCCGGTTCCCGCGCATGGCGCGCAGTTCTTGGTGAACACCATGTGATGGCGCGTCCACCGGACGCTGCCCGTCCCGGTGCAGTGCGGGCACATGGCATCGGGAGCCTTGAGCTGACCGCCGCCCCGGCAGGCGGTGCAGCGCTCGAGCCGCGTCACCGTGACGCGCCGCTCGCCGCCCGCCATGGCATCCCCGAAGCTGATCGTCAGATTCGCATGGAGATCGGCGCCGTCTTCGGGGCGCGTCCAGGCGCCGGCCGGCGGCGTGAAGACCTCCGCGAACAACTCGTTGACCGTGGCGGCGTCCCGGAACCCGAGGTTCTGGGAAAAATCAAATCCCTGGAATTCGAAGGCGGGCTCGGTCGCGCGATCGGTGGAGCGGATCATTCCGGCGTCGTACTCCCGGCGCCGACCGGGGTCGATCAGCGTTTCGTAGGCGCTCACGATCTGCCTGAAGAACGCTTCCGACTCGCGATCACCCGGATTGATGTCCGGGTGATAGCGCCGCGCGAGGCGCCGATACGCGCGCTTGATCTCGGCGGGCGATGCCCCGCGCGCGAGTCCGAGCAGGATGTAGCAATCCATGGCGCCAAGGCTCGACTACTTCCGATCCTCCTCCACGACTTCGGCATCGATCACGTCGCCGGTGCCGGCGCGTGGCGGTTCCTGCGTGTCCGCCGGCCGCCCGGCCGCACCCGACGCGGCGCCCCCAGCGGCACCCGTCTGGGTCTGCCGGTACAGCAGCTCGGCCACACGGTGCTGCGCCTGATTCAGCCGATCCATGGCGCTACCAATGGCCGCGGCGTCGTTCCGCTCCATTGCCTTCTTGAGCTCGTCGATGGCCGCTTCCACCGGCTGGCGGTCGGACGCCGACACCTTGTCACCCGTATCCCGCAGCAGCCGCTCGGCCGCATACACCGCCTGATCGGCCCGATTGCGCGTCTCGATTTCCTCACGCCGCTTCTTGTCGTCATCGGCGTGCGCCTCCGCCTCGCGCATCATGCGGTCGACCTCTTCCTTCGCCAGGCCGCTCGACGCCGTGATCGTGATCTTCTGCTCCTTGCCCGTGCCGAGATCCTTCGCCGAGACGTTCACGATGCCGTTCGCATCGATGTCGAACGTCACCTCGATCTGCGGCAACCCGCGTGGCGCGGGCGGAAGGCCGATCAGATGGAATCGGCCCAACGTGCGGTTGTCGCGCGCCATCGGGCGCTCGCCCTGCAGCACGTGGACCTCCACGCTGGTCTGGTTGTCCGCGGCGGTTGAAAAGATTTCGCTCTTCCGCGTCGGAATCGTGGTGTTGCGCGGAATCAGGGTCGTCATGACGCCGCCCAGCGTCTCGATGCCGAGCGACAACGGCGTCACGTCCAGCAGGAGCAGATCCTTGACCTCGCCAGCCAGCACGCCTGCCTGCACCGCCGCGCCGACGGCGACGACCTCGTCCGGGTTCACACCTTTGTGC
>JACPPN010000118.1 GCA_016190995.1 Acidobacteriota bacterium
GCTGGGCTTGAACCTTGTCGCTCGATCTAGCGGCTACGCGGGATCATCCTGCCCAGCCCTCTGATTCAGAGCCAACCGGGCGGCGGTAGCAACGGTCTGGTATTGCCGGGAACCCGGAAGAATCACGGGGGTATTTATGTTCAGCAAGACGCGTACCGGAGGTCCGCACCGAAGCAGATGAAGTCTCGGGGGTTTTCGGCTAGGCGCCCCACCGCGGCTGTGTGTCCGCCGGGTTTTCGGCGATGGTGGGAGGCGCGGATGCGACGATCGCAGGCCCTATTCAGTCTCGTCGATCACCTTCCTTGCCGCTTCGGCGTGCGCCTCCTCGAGTGCAGCAGCGACCCGGCGCATCACCTCTGACTCCTGAGCCGAGATCGAGCCGAAGCCGAAGATGCCTCCTGAAGCGGATGCCAGCGCCGTGCAATAGGTGACCAGACTGTCGAAGCGGTGCTTGCGCTGGTCGGAGGGCAGCGTCTCGAACACGGCGCGCATCACGCGCAACGCGCTCGTGAACACCTCGTCGCTCGGCTGGCGCTCCAACCACTCGCCCAGCTGCGCGTCGGCATGAGTGCCTTCCGCAATCCCATGAGCGCGCGCGACCTCCACGATCATCGTGCGTTCCGCGTCGCTGACGCGTCCTTCCGCCCACGCGACTTCGATGAGCGGCATCAGCTGCAAGAGCGACACGGTCGAGGCCGTGAACCCGCGCTCCTCCAGCTCCTTCAGCAGCTCGTCATCGTCGATGCCAATGGACCTGGCCATCGACTCGCGACCGCTGAGCGCATCAGCCTGCCGGCGCAACTTCTCGACCAGTTCTTGATCCTTCTTGCGGAAGTAGTCTTCTTCGAGGGCTCGCCGTCGATCGTCGAGGGTCGTCATAGCCGATCAGGATACCGCAGCGTGACCGGCGATCCGAAGGACAAGAAGAATGAAGGTCTGCTGGTTGCGAAAACCGGGCCGACGAGCAATTTCGCATCGGCGGGGGCCGACTTGAAGCATGTCAAGGGCATGACCCTGACCGAGCTGGGGTTCGACATTCGCAAGCCCGGAACCCCGTGCGCCTTACTCCATTTGCTACAATCCGCGCCACCGTCCCGGGGCGCCCCTGATTCTGATTCGGAGCTCCGGGATTCGGACTGCGGACGACGCGGGACTCGATTGGAGGCTTCATGGATCCGAGAGGGCAAGCGGCCGGCACGTCGCTCGGCGCGGCGTTCGAGGAGCACCTCTAACTCTGACTAATGGCACCCTGCGGATCCGAAATCTCGGAAGGTTCCACCCTCGATCGGCACGAACTCCCACTCGTAGCTGTCAGGCTTCAGGGTCAGCTTGAGCACGCCGAATTCGCTTGCCCGGATCTCGCTGTTTGCCTTGATGCTTCGCGGCGAGTACAGATAGGCGCCCCCGGTCCCGACCACGAACTCCCGGACGCCGCGCTTGGGATCGGCGCGGAGGTTGCGATCCTGCGGCGCGAAACGTTCGTACATGTGATCGTGGCCCACGACCACGAGCTCGGCGTCCGCTTCGTAGAGCGCGCGCCAGATCTCCCCCATGTGCGGGTTGTCGCCGTTGGGACCCGAGCTGACGTACGGGTGATGCCAGTAGGCGGCCGTGCATTTGTTTCGCGACGAGGCCAGGATGCTGCGCAGCCATTGCACCTGGGCAGAATTGGCGTCGGCGGCGATGTTGCTGTTGAGCGAGACGACGAGCCACGAACCTTCGTTATAGCTGTAGTACCCCAAGCTGACGGGACCGGCACGCCCGCCGAAGTACGTGAAGTAACCTGCGGCGCCAGGCGTGTCGTACTCATGATTACCAGGAGCCGGACGCGTGCGCCACTTGTGACGGCCCCACGTGGGGTCGTAACACGTCGCGTAGTCATGCTCCGACCCATTCGGATATGCGTTGTCGCCGGCAGCGAACACGGTGCCGGGGAAGCGATCGAGCAGATTCGGCGTCGCCGCCACTTCAGGGCGGTCGCACATCGCAATGTCGCCGGCCCCCACGAGCATCCCGTCTGCCTGTAGACCAGGAACCGGCCCCGGGCTCGGCACCGGTTGGTTGGGTGGCGCATCGGCGCTCGGGGGGAACGGCGTCGTCGTTGGGCCGCTGGGCGAGGACCCTTGGCACGCAGCAAGGGACACACACAGCAGACCGCAACACAGACCTAGCGGGCCATGAATAGTCGAGCTACCGAAAATGCTGTTTCGGAAAATGTGCAGGAACGTTCGGAGGTGTTATTCTACCGAAACTCACTCACGCGGGGCCACTTTTTTTTCTTATCGCGCGCCCGTGGATCACGCCCGCCTGATGAGGTCGCTTCGCCGGGGTTGTCTGCTCGGCGATGTCGGACGAGAGCGACGGTGAGATGGCCTGTCTCGGCCCGAGAATCGCCCGTCCGCGTGAAGCGAGTGAGAGCCCAATTGTCGGCAGGAGAAGTAGCGAAGCTTCGCTGCCCGCGCATCGTTCTTGCTCGTCGGCTTGAGGCGAAGCTTCGTTACCGGTCTCGAAAGTGGAAAGAAGCGGGATCCTGAACGGCGAACATTCACCGAGGCCGGTCACGCCTCGTGTCACGCCGTTGCAGTGAAACGTACCGGCTCGGTCGCCGACACGTCGATCCAATCCGGAGTCTCGCCTCTCAGCAGCGTCGCGGCAAGCTCGCCGACCGCCGCGCTCGTCGTGACACCGAACCCGCCCAGCCCTGAAACGTGAAATAGGCCACCCAGCGCGGGATCGGCGCCGATGAGCGGCCGGCGATCGGGCGCAAACGTTCGCAGACATGCCCAGTGGCGCCGCAGCGGCAGATCGGAGAGTGCCGGCATGCAGATCTCGATTTTCTCGGCAAGCGCCTCCGCCGCGTGCGGGTCGAGGGTGGGTTCGCCCGGCGGCGATGGCGTTTCATCGCAAGGCGACAACAGTAGTCCGTCGCCCTCGGGCCGGAAATACATCGTGGGCTCCTCGAACCAGACGAACGGCCACGCCTCGAACTCGAGGCCAGGCGGGCCGCTCACGAACAGGTGCCGCCGCAAGGGTTGCAACGGAAGCGGCCGCGCGGCGCGGCCGAGTCGACCTGCCCATGCGCCCGACGCGTCAACAACCACGTCGGCCCTGACCTCGCCGGCTGGCGTGATCACGCCGCGCACCTGCCCGCACTCGACGAGGAGGTCCTCCACACGGCAACTGGTGTGGAGGATGAAACCACCTTCCCGGGCTCGTTGCAGATATCGTCCCAGCAGGCCGTGGATGTCGACGACGGCTTCGGCCGGACACCAGAGAGCGGTTTCGAAGCGGGCCGTGTGGAGCCATGGAAACTGGGCGTGGGCGCGCGCGCGCGTCAGCAGCACCGAGTCTACGCCGGCCCGGGCCAGCAGGTCGTGACGCTCCTCGGCTGCATGGAGATGGGGCGAGAGCGTCAGGCCTCCGATCGCGCCAAGCAGCGGGCCGTCTGTCTGCTCGAGCGCCAGAACGTGCTCGCGCGATCGGGAGGCCAGCGCCAGAATCAGCGGATCTTCTTCAGCGACGCGGAAAAGCGCTGCATTCCTGCCCGAGGCGTGCATGCCGAAGCTGGCTTCCTGTTCGAGAATCACGCCCGGACCTGACCCGGCGCGCGCCAACGCCCAGGCCGTCGCGGCGCCCGCGAACCCGGAGCCTATGATGATGCAGGACGTACTTGAGGGAAGAGGTTTCATATGTGGGCGGCCGCAGGAGCGGCCGCGCCTAAGCCGGGCTTGCGCGGCAACCTTGGACACATTCGTACACATTCAGGCCGGGCAAGCACGGCTAGTATGTGTCGAAAATACGCTGGACCTCGTCCGGGCTGGTGCTCTTGGTCAGCGCGAGCATCAAGAGGATCCGCGCCTTCGTGGGGAGCATATGCTGCACGCCGATGACGGGAGGGCCGTCTTCTCCTTTGGTCCCCGACGACACATGATACCCGGACGGAAACGTGGCCGCGATGACCACACCCTTCCGAGCCAGGGCCTCGTAGTAGCGGCTTTCCCAAGGAGTGAACCCGGAGGTCGCCACAATCACTCCCCGCGCGTCGTGCTGAGTGAGCGCATGGTCCCTGGCCTCGTACAGCTTCTGATTCTCAGCCGACCATGGCCGCAGGGAACTGGCGGGTGCCTTCCGATCGATCGGAACGTCCTCCACGCGGGAGCCGCCATTCGCGCCATCCGATCCCAGATAGGAGTAGCTGATGTCCACCCGTGGGAGTTGCTGAATCTTGAACACGTCAAACTCGGAATCCATCGTGTGCCGGCGAGCTGGAGCATAAAAGAACTCCACCTCCTGACCGACCACACCCAGCATGCCCATTTCGGGGGCATCGAACCCGCCGCTGCGCGCATACAGCTTCGTGACGTCCCGCGCTGACAGGATGCGCTCGTCCATGACGACTAACGTCCCTTTGCCGCGCGCCAGCCGCGAGGCCGCAACACGCACGCCACCAAGCAGATTGATGGGACCGTCTGGACTGATGCCGGTCCCGGGTCGCTGCGCCGCCACGAGAACGACCGGGCGATCGGACTTTACCGTAAGATGCAGGAAGAACGCGGTCTCCTCGAGTTTGTTCGTCCCGTGCGTCACCACGATACCAGCGAGGTCCGGGCGCTCTTTGAGCCGGGTGTTGATATGACGCGCCAGGTTCAGCAGCAGGTCTGACGTCAACCAGCGTGTCGAGATGTTGAGAAACTGCTCGCCTTCGACCCGTGCGTACCGTTTGAGGACCGGGACGTCGCGCACCAGGTCCTCGACAGTTCGCGTGATGCCATAGCTGGCCAGCGTCCCGGGCTCGCGCTGCTCCCCCGCAATTGTGCCCCCGAGCCCGATGATGAGGACCTTTGGAAGCGCACTTTGTCCGGCAGCGGCAGTCGGGATAACGGATAACAACACGCCCAAGACAACTAAGTTTCTGCGCATCGCACTCTCCCCGCCCGTCGCGCGGCGTGCGCGGCGGCGGGCCCCACTCTGAATTCGTCTCTATCTTCAGTTCGCGCGACGGCCCTCATCCCTGGACTCGCTTGCCTTGACAGAGTCGTGGCGGGTCCTGTCGCCCGGCAGCTCCGGCCGGCGCCACCCGCCGCGACCGCGGCAACCCGGGCGATTTCCGGGATGAGTATTGTACACCGCGCCTATTTGGCGAGCTTCTTGAACACCGCGACGTCCGTGTCCACCACTTGGCGCAACCTGGCGATTTCTTGGTCTGCTTTCGCGGCCAGGTCTTCGAACGCCTCATACTCTTGTTTCGTAGGTGGGCCGTCGCCTCGTTCGATGTGTCCCGCCAACGCGGCGAGCTTATTGTTCAGGCGGTTGGGATAATTATTAAGCGCGTGTGGAACCTTTGCACGGCGCTGGCTCAGCGCGTCCTCTATGCGCGCCAGTTTGTCCTCGGCGCTCATTCCCGCTTGAACTGCACGGCTCGCGTCGGTCTTCGCCTGCGACGCCGCAATCTTCTTGGCGATTTCACGGCGCAGCTCGCGCACTCGTATGACCGCGTTGTGCACGTCCGACAGCTTGTCTTGGATCCTCATGAGTAGTTCGAACTGCTGATTGAACTCGCTGGCCGCGACTGTGAGGCGCGGGTCCTTGGCAATCTCGAACTTCTCGGTCGCACTGCTCTGTCCAACGCTTAAGCGAACCTGGTACGTCCCGGGCACTGCCAGCGGGCCAGTTGGCTGAGACGGCCTGAACACATCGCCCGCAAGCTCGATCGGGCCCGGATACCGCATGTCCCAAATGAAGCGGTTCAGCCCCGGCTCCGCGGTGACAGGCGCTCCACGCGTCTCCCCACTTGAGAACGTCCGAATCGCCTTGCCCTCATTGTCCAGCATGCTGAGGGAGACTTTGCTGCTTGCCTGGTCCTTGAGGTAGTAGTTGATGATCACACCCGCGGGGGCATCTTGCACCGCACTGGACCCGCTTTCTCCCCCCTCCTCGCCTGGTCCGCCGGCTCCGCGAAATCGCACCGTTTTGCGTGGCTTGAACAACCGGACGGGTTCGCTGAACGCCTCTTCGGTTACCTGCTGAAGCGGCGTGACATCGTCCAGAATCCAGAAAGCGCGACCATGCGTGGCCACCACGAGATCGTTGTCCTTGATAATCATGTCGTGGATGGGAACGATGGGCAGGTTCAACTGCAGGGATTGCCAGGATTCCCCGCCGTCAAACGAAGCATAAACACCTGTCTCCGTGCCCGCATACAACAGCCCGCGTCGCACCGGATCCTCGCGAATGACTCGCGTGAAATCCTTGGGGCGAATGCCATTCGTGATGGTCTTCCATGTCTTGCCGTAGTCAGTGGTCCGGTACAAATAGGGCGCTTGGTCTTGGAGCTTGTATCTGGTTGCCGCCACGTAGGCCGTTCCAGGATCGTGCGGTGAGGCCTCAATCATGTTGATGAGCGCCCATTCAGGGAGTCCTCCGGGGGTCACGTTCACCCAGGTCTTTCCGCCATCCCGCGATACGTGTATCAGGCCGTCGTCTGAGCCGGCCCACAGGAGGCCTTTCTCTCGCGGCGACTCGGCAAGTGCGAAGATCGTGCAATACCACTCGATGCCGGTGTTGTCCCTGGTGATCGGTCCCCAATACTCGCCCGTCGCTACCTCGCCTCCGGAGGGTGTCGGCTCCAACTTCGACTGGTCGTTGCGCGTGAGGTCCGGACTGATGATCTCCCAGCTGTGACCCTGGTCGGTGGACTTGAAAACGTGGTTAGCCGCTGCGTACAAGAGCGTTGGGTCATGGGGTGACAGCAGGATGGGATACACCCACTGGAATCGGTACCGCAGATCCCTCGCGCCCCAACCGCGGTACATCTCCGGCCACGGTGAGACAAGCTTCACCTGCCTCGTTCTGTGGTCATACCGCGTCAGCCAGTGATGGTCGCCGGCGAACACAATGTTTGGATCGTCGGATCGTACGGCAATGTAGCCGTCTTCGCCGCCACCAACCGCGTACCAGTCCGCACCATCGACATTGCCGTAGCTCGCACGGCTTGGCACCGAGATGCTCGTATTGTCTTGCTGCGTGGCGTAAAGTCTATAGGGGAATTGATTGTCGGCGGTGACATGATAGAACTGCGCGGTGGGCTGGTTGTCCTGTCTCGACCACGACGTGCCGCCGTTAAACGTAATGGTTGCACCACCATCGTTGCCCTCAATCATCCGGCGGGGATCGTTCGAGGCGATCCAGAGATCGTGGCTATCGCCGTGCGGCGATCGGAGCCGTGTCCAGGTCCGCCCACCGTCACTCGACTTCCGGAGGGCGGTATTCATCACGTACACCGTCTCGGGATCCTTCGGATCAGCAACCACATGCTGGTAGTACCACGGCCGTTGAACCAGGCTTGGGTCGTCACTCGCCAGTCCCCAGGTCGAACCGCTGTCCTCCGACCGATACAATCCCGTCTGACCGCCTTCCGCTTCGATGATCGCCCAGACGCGATCGGGCCTCGCTGGCGAGACAGACAGCCCGATTCGGCCCTTCAGCCCTCTGGGAAGACCGGGATGATTGCTGATGTCGACCCAGGTGTCCCCCCCGTCGACACTCTTGTAGATGGCAGTGTCTTTGCCGCCGCTCCGCAACCCCCAAGGGTACCGCTGCGCGTCCCACAAGGCAGCATAGAGAACTCGCGGATCTTGTGAGCTCATGCTCAGGTCGATGGCGCCAGCTCTCTCACTCCGAGCCAGCACGGGCTCCCAGGTCTTGCCGCCGTCGCGCGATCGGAACACTCCGCGTTGTGCGCTCGGTCCCCATGCGTCTCCCAGCGCGGCAACGAATACAATGGCCGGGTTCTTCGGATGAATTCGAATCCTTGCGATATGTCGAGAGTCGCCGAGACCCACGTGCGTCCAACTCTTGCCCCCGTCGGTCGATCTGTAGACTCCGTCGCCGTGAGAGAGATCGCCCCGGATGCAGGCTTCGCCCATACCGACATAGATGATGTTCGGATCTGACTCCGCAACCGCAATGGCACCAACCGATCCGGTCTTGAAATAGCCGTCTGACACGTTTGCCCACGTGTGACCGCCGTCGCCGGTCTTCCACACGCCTCCTCCGGTGGAGCCAAAGTAGAAGAGCATCGGATCGCGCAGGCTACCCGCCACGGCAACTGAGCGGCCGCCTCGCGTCGGACCCGCGAGGCGCCACTTCAGCGCCTTGAAGTGGACCGGGTCGAATCGGCCCGTCGTTGACGCATCGACCGCGTGGTCGGCGGCGCCTCGGAGCGTCAGGCTCAGAAGAGCCGAGCCGACAAGAACTGAGAGACCGAGTTTCCGAACCATCACCGCCTCACACCCGAGGGCACCGCGAGCTCAGGGCGCCTCAGTAAGAAGTCGAAGGACACGTATTGGCGGATGAACCTGCGGCGAGCAAAGTATCCTGCAGAGTGATGGGCCTCGGGGTGACGCCAGGAGGCGCAAACCGCCTGGCGTCCCCACCGACTAGCCGTCCGACTGACGGAGCCCAGTTACAGAGCGCTACACAACGAAGTGACAAGCTCGCGGGTGGCGCCGGACGGGGCCGCCCCGCCGGCCCGCAGGGCCGTCCCCCGTGGCAAGGGCTTTTCGGCCCGAGGACCGGTGGGGCTGTCCGGCGACAGGACCCGCCTGTTTGTCACTTCGTTCTGTCATGCTCACTAGGAGCGTGTCTGAGTAACCCGAACACGCTCCTAGTAGGCCGGCTTCGCCGGCAGAAACGCCAATGATTTCGAACATCTCGCGCGCGCAGCGCGCCTAGAACGAGATACGCGCGCCAACCCGCAGGTTGCGAGCCCTCTCAATCCGGCTTGGTTTGAGGAAGTTCGGGTGGCCGAACTGGAGCGTCTGTACAGCGCCGAGCGCATCATTGTTCAGCAAGTTGAAGATGTCGGCTGTCAGATCTATACGGCGACTCTTGCCAAGCGGGACCTGTTTCTGCAGCCGCAACGTGAGCAGGTTCTGCGGATCCGCACGGTGCGTTCCGCGACGTTCACCTGCCACTTCGACAAAGCTCTCGGCCACGATACCGGGCACGGCGCCCCTGTTGTACCGCACGGTGTAGGCGCCAGCCACTTCCGTCGGGAACCCAACGTCGGTTCGGAGGGGGATTCCGGCGGCGAACGTATAGAAAGCGCTCACCGAAATGGCGAAAGGTGCCAAATAGGTCCCCTGGGCCTTGAATTGAACTGGTGAGTCCCAGTCGAGCGGCCCGTACGCGTTGACCAGCGTGTTCGGGTCGAGATAGAAGGCGGTCGTGCCCGAGCTCTGACCGAAATTCGTGCCGACATTGCCTTCGGACCGCCCCACGTTCAGGGATGCCTGAAACTGCCAACCATCATTCATGCGCTTGCGCATCACGAACTCGACACCCTTGTACGTCCGCTCGACCGGCTCCGGGTCTTTCGGGTTTGTCAGCATCCTGACTCGCAGTCGAGCTTGATAGGCGGGGTCGAGAGCGTAGATCGTGATCGGCTGTCCGTCTATCGGATTCACGACGCTGATGGGGTTGTACGCAGAGAACGGATGGCTGACGCTAAGGGTTTCGAGAAGATTCCGTTCACGCTTGTACAGGCCCGCAATCGACACACCGACCTGCCGGCCAAGCTGTCGATCGAGACCCACGTGGATCTCGTCGACGAACGGGGAGCGCAGGTCGGGATCGATCAAGTCGGCGCCCGGGAGCGAGTTGTTGCGCAGGGTTCCCTGTTCGCCCGGCTGAAAGATCCTGTCGCCGTTTCGGTCAATCCAGTCGAATTCCTGGTATCCCGTTCCGTTCGGGTTCGCCGTTCCCACGTGCAGGGTCAGGAGGGGTTTGTAGTATCGTCCGTAGCTGCCCTTCACGGATGTCTGCTGGTCGCCTTTCAGATCCCACACGAGGCCGACGCGCGGCGCAAAGGTGAGCCAGTTGATGAGATCCTCGCGCTTGGCGAAGGTCTGCACCGCCGACCACAGGCCCCCACCGCCCTCCTGCTCGGGTAGCCAGCCGGTCGTCGATTCGATCCTGAGTCCGATATTCAGCGTGACCCGCTTGCGCAGGTTCCAGGCATCCTGGATGAATCCCGCGTAGCGGAGCACGGTCTCCTCTGGAAAGCGTGGCGTGTTGTAGAGCCGGACTCGAAACGGCGCGCCGTTGCGCACATACACCCACATATCCTCCGCCTGGGCCCGGATGCTGGAGTTCGGGGCGTAGGTGACGTCGAGTCCCCCTTTCAGAGCGTGCGAGCCTCCAAGCCAGGACTCGCGATAGTGGGAGAGATTCGCCTTGATGTTGTATCCGAGCCGTTTCTGTTCCCCCTCGATCTTGCTCTGCCCGCAGCAGACCTTGCCGGTCACCTGGTCGAAGTAGGCCGCCTTGGCCACCGGAAAAATCTTGTTGAAACCCGCGTAGGTCTGGCTGTACCTGACCTCGAGCAGCGTCGAATCGCTCAACGTCTGCGTCGACCCGAGATTCCAGATGGTGATCGGACGGTCGCCCGTCGCCCAGGCTTCCGGCGCATCGTTGAACTCGAAGCCCAACGTGCGGTCGTCCGGAAACAGCGTCGTCTTCCGGCGCGAGTGCGAGCCCTGGAGGTTGATCGATTTGGTCACCTGCGACGTCAGCTTCAAGAAATACTGCGTGTCGTCAATGGTCGGATTGAACGCCGGAAAATCCGGCCGGGTCTGCTCGAGCTCGACGCGCTTCGCGTTGCCGAAGAACCAGAGCCGGTCTCGCCTGAACGGACCGCCGAAGGTTCCCGAATAGTCCAATTGCTTCTTGAACCCGCTGCCCTCCGTGAACCCGGCCCGCTTGAGCTCGTCGCTCACGTTGTCCGACTGCATCGCGTCGTTCTGGAAGTAGTACTCCGCCGTGCCTCGAAACTGATTCCCACCCGATTTGCTGATGAAATTGAAGACTCCGGCACCACCCTGCCCGAACTCCGCCGAGACACCGGCCGTCGTCACCTGCACCTCTTCGACCGAATCGTAGGAGAGATCCGTCAGCATGTATCCGACCACGTTGTCGTTCATGTTCGCGCCGTCCACGTTGTATTGCGTGTCCCGTGGAGTGGCACCGTACAGGGATGACTGTGGCGCGAGCGGGTATTGCGCATCCGTGACGCCAGGGACGATGAGCTTCACATCCTGCAGGGTGCGACGGGTCGGGATGTTCTCGAGCACGGCATGGTCGACGGTTCTGGTCACCTGTGTGCTTCGAACGTCGACCAGAGGGGACTCCCCCGTGACGGTCACGGTTTCTTCGAGCGCGGCGAGCTTTAGGACGAAGTCAACCGAAAGCGCGGCTCCCGCCTCGACGACAATCCGCCCGCGGCTCATCGGCTGGAACCCGGGCATCTCGACCGCGACGGTGTACTGACCCGGCGGAAGTGCCGGCACGCGATATCCGCCGGTCTCGCTCGTCACCCGAACCTCGGATCCTTTGATCAGCTGGGGGCTGGTAATCGTCACGGTTACTCCGGGGACCCCCAATCCATCCTCCGAAGTGACTTTTCCGTACAGAGTCCCCGTCAGGTCCTGTGCGACCGCCCGCACTGGGACCAGACCTATCAGCAGGACAGCCAGCCCCACCGCCGGAACGAACGAGCGAACGCTCGTCGATGTGCGAGACATAAACACCCCCACCCTCACAAACACGCAACAGCAGCATCTTCGAACAGTTGGGAAGTGCAACGAAGAAACTGCACCGAATGACTGCACCAGGTTAGCGGACGCTAGCACACGCTGGTGAGCCTGTCAACCGCTCGCGGCCCCGGGTGACGCGAATCACACCCACGTGTGACGCGGGTCACTACCACAGAGCGAATTCGCACCATGTGCCAGACGGAGCATCCCCAGGCTGGCACGACGGAACCCCAAGAGTCGAGTCATGAGTCGGACCATGGGCTATAATCCGCCTGTCTTCATTGAGCAAGCGCCCGATACCCCACTCCTTATTTCTAATTTGTCTGACTATGTCTGACAACGCGACGGTTACCACGACACAGTCAGCCTCATCCCTGGCCGTTGCTCCTTCGCGTGCCCGAGCGCGCCGCGCACGTGTTCCCGGTATCACGACGCAAATCGTCGTCGGTATGGTTGTCGGAATCCTCATCGGATACGGCTGGCCGGACTTTGGCGTGGCGATAAGGCCCCTCGCCGATGCCTTTTTACGAATGATCAGAATGATTCTCGCCCCCCTGCTCTTCTCCATGATCATCGTCGGGATCGCCGGCAGCGGCGATTTCAAAGCCATGGGCAGGATCGGGCTGAAGGCCGTCGTCTACTTTCAGGTCGTCACGACTGTGGCACTGCTCCTCGGATTCGCACTGGTGAATCTCTTCCGGCCAGGGGCGGGCCTGGCAGTCCCGATGGACATAGCAACGGGACAGTCGGCAGGGGCCGGACAAGCGGGTGCCGGTGGTTGGGACACGTTGCTTTCACTCTTTCCCACCTCCGTTGTCGACGCCATGGCTCGCGGCGACATCCTGCAGATCGTCGTCTTCTCGACGCTGTTTGGAATCTCTCTCGCTGCCATTGGGGAGAAAGGCCGGCCCCTGTTCGACGCGTTGGACAGCACCGCGCAGGTGATGTTCGTGTTCACACGCTACGTGATGAAGTTTGCACCCATTGGGGTCATGGCGGCGATGGCGGCGACTGTCGGAGGAAAGGGGTTCATGATTCTGGGCACGCTCGCCAAGCTCGTCGTGCTGATGTACGCGGGTGCCGCTGTGTTTGCGCTCGTTGTCCTGGCGAGTGTCTCATTCCTGATCGGGGTCCCGTTCTACAGGTTCCTCCGCGCCATCCGCGAGCCCCTGCTCATCGCCTTCGGCACCACGAGCAGCGCAGCCGCGCTGCCCAAGGCGCTTGAAGTGATGGAGCGGTTTGGTGTTCCAAAGAACATCGTCGGATTCGTTCTGCCCACTGGCGGCAGTCTGAACATGGCTGGGACGGCGTTATATCTGCCCCTGGCAACCATCTTCGTGGCGCAGCTGACCGGCATCGAGTTTACGTGGGGCCAGCAAGTCGCCATCCTTCTGACCCTCATGGTCACGAGCAAAGGGGTCGGTGGCGGTGCGCGCGGCGCCCTGGTCGTCTTGACGGCCACGCTCACGACCTTCGGGCTGCCGCTCGAGGGTGCGGCAATTCTGTTGGGCATCGATCACATCATGGACATGGCCCGAACCACGCTCAATGTGATGGGTAACTGCCTGGCATCGGCCGTCATCGCACGTTGGGAAGGCGTGTTCGATGGGACGAAGATGCGGGCCGCAGCGCTATAGCGTGTCGAGATAGGCTTCCGCTGCTGCCACGTTCGGCGCCACTGGGTCTGGCAGGTTTTCGACGCCGAAGGCAGCGGTTGGGACGTTGAGACCGTGCCCCGTCAGCATACAAACAGCGGAGTGCACGCCCTCCAATCGGCCTTGCGCCGCGAGCTTCAACAGACCGGCAACCGACACGCCCCCGGCCGGCTCCACAAAGAGCCCTTCTTCGCGAGCGAGCCGTCGAACGACAGTGACACATTCCTCATCCGAGACCGTCACGAACGCACCTCCCGTGGCGCGGGCCGCTCTGAGGGCTTGCACACCATAGAAGGGCACCGCATTGAGCAGGGCGTCGGACACGGACCGTCCGTGCGGCAGCATGGGCAGCTCGTCGGTCCCGGCATCGAAAGCTCGCGTGATGGGGTCACACGCAGCGAGCTGAACGCCAAGCAGACGCGGTGCCGAGGGTATGACTCCCAATTGCACCATCTCCTGGAACCCAGCGTGGGCCGAAGCAATCCCGGTGGCTCCGCCGACGGGGAACACCACGGCATCGGGTACGCGCCCATCGAGCTGATGCACGATTTCATACGCGACCGTTCGCTTGGCCGTGAACCGATACGGATTCGCGCCGCCACACTGGAGCCAGCGACGGGACTTGAGCAATCCACGGCACACGTCGCCAGCGGCGCTCATGTCGCCATCAACGCGCACGATCTTCGCACCATGGGCGAGAATCTTCAGGACCTTGGCAGGCGATACGTCTCGTTGAATGAACACCACCGCTGATAGGCCGGCCTTCGCGGCATAGGCTGCAACCGACGCGGCGTTGTTTCCCGAAGAGGGGATGCACAACGTGTGAAAACCCAGCTCGAGGGCCTTGAGTGCGCACATGGAGGTCCCGCGGTCCTTCAGCGACAGGGTCGGCCCGAGGTACTCCAGCTTGAACCGCAGATCATCGAGTCCCGTTCCTTTCCCAAGGCGAGAAGATCGGATCAAGGGACTTGTCTGTTCCCCAAGCGACACGCGTTCGATCAGATCCGGTCGCTCGATCGGCAACAGGTCCAACCATTGATGAAGCACGGAACGGCCGCTGTCTCCCCGCGGAAGACCCGGCCACGCGTGTTTGATCCGATCCAGATCGTATCGAACCTCCAGGCGGCCTCCACACGCGACACACGTCAGCTGGAAGTGTGATTCCGGAGTTTCTGAGCCGCAGGTCTGACAAAAAAGGCCGCTCGCGTTGCTCATGTGGGTCACCCAAAGTGTGGAGGCTTCTTCCTACCGCGGTTGCCGGAAAAGCAGGGGGATCGTGACCGTGAGTCGAGCTAAATGTCAACCACTACCCAGAATCCATTGACAAGCCCCGACGGTCAGCACAAGATCGCCTCCGCTGGGTTTAGGTCAACAAGACGGACGGGCTCGCCAGTGCGCGCCACAGGTCGCACCAACCTGATGTCGGCACCGAGCCGGCCCGGTCTCAGTCCCAAGGCCACGCCCTCAACTGTTTCCGCGGGTCACCGGCCGTGGCGTTCACGGCTGAGCAAAGGAGAACGTTGTGAATCTGCCACGCACACGCGACGGCCTCTCGTGGAGAAATCGACTCGTCCCGGCATTAGTCCTGCTACTGCTCGTCTGCGTCTTGGCTGCCCCCGGCGTGGCCCAGAACGGGGCGAAAGCCCTGGCGGACGAGCCGGCATGCCAGACCCTCACACTCGCAGCGGCGGGAGCCCCGGCGCCAAAGGACCCCTCGGTGATGGTCCTGAGATGGACCGGCGTCTCGAACTTCGAGCTGGCATACCGCGATGCGGTGATCCTTCTGGACGCCTACTACGACAGACCGCCGCGGATGCATCCAATCGGGGTCACGCGTGAGGAGCTCAAGAAAGTCAACGCCATCTTCATCGGCCACGCGCACTCGGACCACATCTCCGATGCGCCGTTTATCAGCGAACGAACGGGAGCGTTCGTGGCCGGTGGCCCGCCCACGGTTGAATATCTCCAGAAGGTCGGCGTGCCCGAACAGCGGATCAAGATGGCCAAAGGAGGGGAGATCTTCAAGTTCAATGGCTTCGAGGTGCGCGCGATCCTGGGTCATCACAACGTGATCCCGAGAGAGTATCAGGCTCGGATCATGGAAGCGCGCAGGCTGGTGTCGCTCGACCGGGATCTCACCGAGACCGAGAAGCGTTCGACGACCGAGGTCAACGCGCGCGGCAGCAGCGATCCCAGGATCATCACCGAAGGAACCATCGGGTACTTCTTCCAGTTCGACAACGGTTTCAACGTGATGTACGTGAACAGCCCCGGCCCGACGACCGATGCCCAGCAGCAGTTGATGCGTCAGATTCCCGCCATTGACGTCGGGATCCTCCCGTACACGGGCGGGGACATGGGGATCGATCTGACGATGGCGTTCGTCAGACTGTTCCGACCGCGCATCGTCGTACCGGGGCACCACGACATGTTCCCGGGCAAGCTCGACATGCCCACGGTTCCGCTGTTCACGGCCATTCGCGACGAGTTCCCGAAGACGAAGACCGTCGCGCCCCTGTATCGCACTCCCGTCTGCATCAACACGAGCACGAAAGAGGTGTTCGTCGGACAGTAGCGAGCTGAGAAAGACTCCCGTTCCAGGTTCCCGGTTCCAGAGGGTCTCGGTTGGCGGTGGCGCCAACGTCGCCGCGCGCAACTGTGTTTCTAAGAGGAATGCCGCGCATCTCCGTTAGGGATTGTAACAAAATAAATATACCGTTTGTAGGGGCTTTGGTGTACGCTGTCCCGACGTATGGTGGACCTCGCGGCCATTCGCAAGCGGTTTACGCTTCTTGAGGGATGCCTCGACGAGCGGCTGCGGCGGCGCATGGCCGCGGCGGAAGCGGCAGCCGTGGGGCGGGGTGGGCCTTCGGCCGTCTCCCGGGCCACCGGGGTCTCGCGGCGGGCGATTCGCGTCGGGATTCGAGAGTTGAAGGCGCCGCCGGCCCAGCGGCTGACGGGACGCGTGCGAAAGTCTGGGGGCGGGCGCAAGCGCACGGTCGACACGGATCCGACGTTGCTCCGGGACCTCGACCTGTTGGTCGAGCCGAGCACCCGGGGGGATCCGGAATCGCCGTTGCGCTGGACGTGCAAAAGCGTGCGCCAGCTCGCGCGGGAATTGACGCGGATGGGGCACCAGACCAGCCATCGAATGGTGGCGGAGTTGCTGCACGGGCTCGACTACCGTTTGCAGGCCAATCGCAAGACGCGCGAAGGCGCCTCGCATCCGGACCGCAACGCCCAGTTCGAGTACATCAACCGGAAGGCTCACGAGTTCCTGCGGTCGAAGGATCCGGTAGTGTCGGTGGTCACCAAGAAGAAGGAACTCGTCGGAAACTTCAAGAATGGCGGGCGCGAATGGGAACCCAAGGGTGAACCGGCGCCACTGCAGATTCACGATTTCGTCCGGCCCGACCTGGGCCGCGCCATTCCGTATGGCGTCTATGACCTGGGTGAGAATGCGGGGTGGGTGAGCGTCGGGATTGATCACGACACCGCCGCCTTTGCCGTGGAAAGCCTTCGCCGCTGGTGGTATGCGATGGGCCAGCCTCGCTACCGGCGGGCGCGACGGCTCTTGGTCACGGCTGACGCTGGCGGGAGCAACGGGCCCAAAGTCCACCCGTGGAAGGTGGAGTTGCAAAAGCTCGCCGACGAGATCGGCCGGCCCATCGCCGTGTGCCATTTTCCGCCGGGCACGAGCAAGTGGAACAAGATCGAGGATCGGCTGTTCTCGTTCATCAGCCTGAATTGGCGGGGCAAATCCCTGACCAGTCACGAGGTCATCGTGAGCCTCATCGCCGGGACTACGGCGACGGCGGGCTTGAAGGTCCGCGCGAAACTGGATACCCACGCGTATCCCAAGGGGGTGAAGGTCGCTCGCAAAGACTTCGCGTCGCTCAACCTGCGCCCCGCTCGATTCCACGGCGAGTGGAACTACGTGATCTTCCCGCGCCCTGAATAGGACCATTTATTCTGTGACAACGCTTCCCCGCGTCGATGCCAATATGGATGAAGACCAGCCACATCTGCGAGCTGACCGAGGCGGGGGAAGTTGATCGAGCTGCAGATTCGGACCGATCGGCGACGGTTTCAGGAGGTGTTCGGTCACCGACCGGAGGCGCGCCTCCTCATCGAAGCGGCCACCGAAAGCGAATGGATCGCGGGCTGCCTAGAGGAGCTCGGGCATGAGGTCATCGTCGCGGATCCGAACTATGCCCCGATGTACGCCCACCGGAGCCGGCGCATCAAGACCGACCGGCGGGACGCCCACGCTCTGGCGGAAGCCTGTCGGCTGGGGACGTATCGACCGGCGCACCGTACGTCCTCCATCCAACGAGACCGGCGGACAGGGCTGGGCGTGCGCGAGCTGCTCATCCGCACGCGGAGCCGGTGGATTCTCCATGTGCGCAGCCTGCTGCGCCGCGAGGGCCTGCGGCTGCCCCCAGGCCGCGCGCCGCAAATTCCGGCTGCGCACACTCACGCCGTGCGAGGCCCCGCGAGCCCGGCGCGCCGAGTGAGCGGCGCTGCTCGAACGGGACCGCGCGACCCGCGCCGAGCGCAAGGCTGCTGAGGGGTCAAGGGCTCACGGTGATGGACTTCACCTTTACATTGTTGTTCTCCTTAGCTTCCACGACCGCATCGTCGCCGTCAGCTTTGGCAATCAGGTAAAACGTTCCGGTCGCGGTGCTGGCGGGAATGGCGACAGAAGCGGCACCTGAGCTACTTGCCCCTGGCGCCAAACCAGGAACACCGCGACTGCCGACCAGCACGTCGTCCCCATCCAGCGTCTTGTCGGTCGAGAGATAGATTCTGGTTGTCGAAACGCCAGCCGCGCCTCCGCCTTGATTCTTGATCGTGTCCGTGACGGAGACGGTCGCCCCTTTCACGGCGCTCGAGGGAGCGGAAAGCGAGAAGACAGTGAGGTCCGGACCCACGGACACCGCACTCGATTTCCTGATGTTATTCTTCTCGACAGTCTCTTGAATGACATTTCCCCCGTCGGCTTTCGCAAGAATGTAGTACGTGCCCGGCGCCGCGCCAGCAGGAATGGTGACGGATGTAGCCCCTGCACTGGTTGCCGCTGCGTTCAGCCCAGCAATGCCTCGCGTGCCGAGAAAGACGTCACCAGCGTCGAGCTTAGCGTCGCTCGAGACGTACAGGTTTGTCCCCGACAGCCCCGCTGCGGCCCAGCCTTGGTTCTTGGTCGTGTCGGTCACCGAGATCGTTGCGCCGGCTGCCGCGGTGGAAGGAGGCGAAAGAGAACGGACCGTGAGGTCTGGGCGCAGGATTAGGGAACGGGATGCTTTCGTGTTGTTGCCTTCAGCGATCTCAGTGACGACGTTGTCGGCATCCGCCTTTGCGATGACGTAGTAGGCACCCGGCGCTGTCGCGCCGGGGACGGTGACGGAGCTGGAGCCTGCGCTACTCGCTGCGGCAGCAAGCCCGGGAATCCCCCGGCCACCAAGCAGCGTATCTCCGCCATCGAGAGTGCCGTCGGCCGAGAGGTAGAACTTCGTCGTCGACGCAGCGGCCGCGGCCCCACCCTGGTTCCTGGTGGTGTCGGTGAGGGAAAGCGTCGGGCTTGCGCCGGTGGCAGCGGAAAGAGCCGATACGAGGAGGTCTGGGCTGGGCAGCCGACTAGTGAAGAGATCCGCGCTTGCCGCGACGTTCCACGGCAGCAAGGGCGTTGGCGGCGCTGGCTGTGTCCCCACGTTGTAGTCGCCGCCAGCGATGAGAACGTCGCCGTTTAGGACCTTCGTGGCAGTGTGATTTCGACGCCCGTTAGACATGGTGGCGGTAATCGGAGAAAAGCTTCCGGTGATTGGATCGTACAGCTCGCCGGTGGCGGTGAATGTGTTGTCCTCCGACGTCTCCCCGCCCGAAATGAGAACTTCTCCCGTATCGAGGAGCGTCGCTTGGTGCAAGGACCGCGGCATCGTCATGTCACCCGTCGGCGAGAAAGTTCCTGTTGCGGGATCGTACAGCTCTGCGCTGGCCAAGACCGGCCAGTGACCCGACCCGTCGCCTTGTCGCCCACCGGTGATAAGAACCCGCCCATCCTGGAGCAACGTCGCCTCATGCGAGATGCGCGCTTGGCTCATGCTGCCGGTCGGCGTGGCGATGCCCGAACTCGGGTCATACAGAGCGGCACTGTTCCACGCATGGCCGACATCAGCGCGCCCGCCGGCGATCAGGACGATTTCATCCTGCAGCAAGGTCGCGGTATGGTTATTCCGCTGTGGAACGCCTGAACCACCGGTTGGTGTAAAGGTGCCTGTCGTGGGGTCGTAGAGATCGCCTATCTCTGTGTCGCAACCCCAGACGAAGTTGCCGTTGTACCCCCCGATAATAAGGACCTTGCCGTTTGGAAGTAGGGTGGCCGTTTGCCGCTCTCCGGGGCAATGAGTCTTGCCTGCGGGAGAGAAGCTGTCAGTTGTGGGATCGTACAGCTCAGCAGTCGTGAGAAACCCATTGGCATAGCCGTCCGCTATAAGTACCCTACCATCCTGCAACAGTGCGGCTACGTGCTGCGAGCGAGGGGTCGAGAGAGTTCCACTGAGAAGGGAAAACGTTCGCGTGCCAGGGTCGTACAGCTCGGTGCTTCCCAGGAAATGGGCGTCGCCATCAATGATCTGGCTTCCACCAATGATGAGGACGTGGCCATCCAGGAGCAGCTGCGCTGTGTGCTGTGTGCGGGGCGTGTTCATACTGCCGGTGGGGTCGAAAAAGGCACCCTGCCCCTCCACTCGGGTGATCAGGCTTACTATGAAGAGACCCGACGCGGCCGCCACGACGAGGGAGGCGTTCATCCTTCTGCTTGTGTTACGCATGGCGTTCCTCCGTCCGCGGTGAGTGCCGAAACTTCGCGATTATGCTAAAACGCCCTTGGCCCCCGCCGCAAAGGGGTCGCCCGGCATCAGACGCTGTGCGGTCAACGTGGCCCGAGACGCGTCGCATCATTTCCGGGTAGCGCATTCGTGTGCCCGCCAGCGCCCAAGCTGCCCGTGGCGCTGCGGATCTTCCAGCCCTTCCGCGCCATCACGCGCTCCATCTCGCCTGCCCGATCGAGCGGCGGCGGATGCGAGCGAGGTGGCCCTCGAGCGCCTGCCGCGCGATCTGCGACACCTCTTCCTGCGGCTTTCGCGCCCGCGCGTTCGTCTGTTGGAGCAGTCGCTTGAAGGCCAGGAATATAAGTTCACAGACTCTGAGGACTGAGTAGCTCATCCCTCAGTCCTGAAGCCGGCAGCCACTGCCCAGCGTCAGAACTGCAGCCACTTCGTCAGCTTGACGGTGACCAGGCGTTCCTGAATCCCCTTGCCGGTTGCATCGCGACGCTCGGTATACACAACGAAAAGATCGCTCAGCGGCGCGTGGATGAAATTGGTCCGCAGGTTGGTCACCAACTGATCGGTCGCGGCGTTGTACTGCACGTAGGCGCCGAAGAAGAGCCTGGTCGTCGGGGCGTACTTGGCACGGACGGCGTAGACGTCGGCGCTGAAGGACCTGCCCTGCGCGGAGATCGCGTTGTGCGTGGCCGAAACGTTGAACGAAAGATGGTAGTTCACCTCCCACAGCACGCTGCCGCCGATGGTGTTGCGGTGGCCGTCGTAGTAGCCGCCACCTGACACTTCAGCCGTCCCGGACAAGGGGCGCGCCGCGTTGGAACTGTACCCCGCGGTCGCCTCCCGGTAGGCATAGCTGCCAACGGGAATGACGACATCCGACCTGACCGGGAAGGGCCGCTCGAGGCGTTCGAACCGATCGTTGTACTCGAGCCTCAGGATCCCGCCGTCGAGGAACGAGACGTCGAAGCCGCCCGTCGCCGTCCGCGTCTCGACGAACCCCTTCCTCAGGTTCGTGATGTAGTGGCCTTCGACGTACGGATTGACCTCGAGAATCTTGGGAATGCGGGGCTGCGGGTGCGCGCCGAAGGTGGCGTAGTAGTGACGGATGTTCGTCCGTTGAACGAAGCCAATGCCGGGCGTGAAGGCGTCGCCGATGTGCCTGACGAAGGCCGTCGTGTCCCACAGCTTGTCGCGCCATCCCACCGCCAGTCGCGCGGCCTTGTTGTCACCCGATATGCCGGGCACCTGCGTGAAGGCCGCGTAGGAGTTCACGATCAGGTTGTCGAACAGCTTCACATTGGCGTCCGCGCCGAAGCTTCGGTTGTACCGCTGATCGCTGAGGGCGCCGGTCGCCTGCCGATTCCCGAACAGCACCCCGATGTCTGACGCGCCAATGTTGCGCCGAAGACGCAAGACCATGAAGTTCTCGGCCGGGTCGTTCTCGAAAGCCTCGGTCTGGACGTTGAGCAGGCCCACCTCGAAATCGCCCGCATGACCGGTCAGCCTGCCCCCGCCGACGACCGGGACGGGTCGTCCCCTGTTGAGACCGACTTGCCGGGAGTGAAACAGCGTGAAGTCGCGCGTGGAGGACCCGGTGCGGTAGTTCCGCTCCGCAACATCGCCGAACTGGAACGTGCCGGAGTTCTCGATGAAGAAGTCCCGCAACTCGGGAAAGAACAGCGGAAACCGCGTCAGGTTGACCTGTTCCCGGTCCACCTCGACGTGCGAGAAATCCGTCCGATAGGTCAGGTCGATCGTCATGCGCGGGGTGATGCCGTACTTGAAGTCGAGACCCCCGTCGAACGAGGTCCCGCGATCCGCGGTTGCCAGAGCGGCGCCCGAGGACGAGCGCGCGAGGGCGAACGGCTTGAACCCGAGATTCCGCCCCGGCCGGGTCGCCTCGAGCTTCTCCAGCGTTCCCGCTTTCGACATCCGGTGCGGGCGATCGCGCCTGTCAAGCGGCGCCCACGCGGACTCCTCGTTCAGCCGCCTGACGCGTCTCATGAAGTTGGCGCCCCAGGTCTGCTCTTTACGGGTCGGATCGAACCGAAGCGTGGTCCATGGGATCGCCATCTCCAGGGTCCATCCAATCTCGGTGATCTGCGTCTTGATGTCGGCGATGCCATCCCATCCGAAATCCAGGCTGCGGCTGTCGTTGAAAGACTGACCATCACGGTAGGCGCCGCGCGGATTGATGAGCCACAGGAACGCGTTTCGCCGATCCAGGAACGTGTCCAGATACACACCGAAGATGTCCAGCTCGTGCGTGCTGAGCCCCGGCAGATCACGCTCGAGCGTCTTGATGACCACCTCGGTGGGCTTGGAGTCGTAACAGATCGCTCCGATATAAAGACGCTTGTCGTCATAGAGGACGCGGACGACGGTTCGCTCGGTTGCCGCAGCGCCCGCCTTGGGCATCGACTGAACGAAGTTCGTAATCTCGGGGGCCTGTTCCCATGCGGCTTCTCTCAAGTGGCCGTCGACGACGACCGGAGAGGTGACGGGAGCGGCATAGCCGGTCGGACGTGACATCTTCTCGTTGTCAACCGGCCTGACGGCAGACGCGTCCGCACCCGCCGCCTGGACGCCAAGGGCGGACGCCGGCCACCACGAGCAGCCGAGTGAGGCGAGAAAGACGATGACGCGAGCACGCATAGACGGCCTTTGAAGTCCCGAGTCCCGGGTCCCGAGTCCCGGGTCCCGAGTCCCGAGTCCCGGGTCCAGACGCTGAACCTGTCTCGATGGCGAGGGTGTCGAGCCGTGCCTTGGATTCTCGCACAAGTGGGAGAAGAACGGCGAGCCGTATTCGATCTACTTTGCGATCAAACCTCCAGCCGCGGAGACGTCCTGCCGCGGCTCCCGGGCCGAGTGCTGTTTTCCCGTCTGCAGATCGCGCACGATGACGTGGACGCTGCCCCACGGCGCTGAGGAATCGAGCTTGTGGCCTTTGGCTTCGAGCTCCTTGCCCAGGCCATATGGGAAGTCACGCTCGACGGCCGCGGGCTCTTTCTGCTCGACGTGATACCGCGGACCTGTGACGGCATCCTGCACGTCCATCTTCCAGTCCAGCAGGTTGAGAATCACCTCGAGACATTCCGACATGATGCGCCGGCCCCCGGCCCCGCCTCCCGTGATGTACGGCTGGCCGTCCTTCAGCACCACGAACGGGTTCATGTTGTTGAGGGCCAACTTGCCACCTTCGAGCCGGTTGGGATGGTTGGGGGCGGGAACCGGATCGCTCTCGGTAGGATGGAACAGGCCCATGCCGTTGTTCAGCGCGATGCCGGTGCCGGGCACCGTGACACCGCCACCGAGCATGTCGCGCATCGTCATGGTCAAGGCCACCATGTTGCCGTCCTTGTCCATCGTGGCCGTGCTGGCGGTATCGCCGACGGGCGCCATACCAGGGAGGTTCCTGGCAAGCATCGCTGGAAGCTCGGCGACCGTCGCGGGTGCCATCATGTCGAGTGCCTGGGCCGGGTGCGTGAGAAACGGCGCGATGCCGCCCTGATCGTGTTTCCACGGATCGCCGGGCCTCGCGTACGGCCACGCCACGTCCGGGTCAATCAGCTTCCGCCGCTCCTCGGCATACGCGGCGGACATCAGGCCTCCGTACGGAACCTTGGCCGTCCACGGGTCACCGACGTACCACAGGCGATCGGCGAACGAGAGCTTCATCGCCTCGAGCACGAAGTGGACCGACTGCGCCGACCATCCTGACTTCTCCAGGTCGAAGCCGTTCAGCAGATGCAGCATCGCAACGAGGTTCTGTCCGCCGGTGTTGATCGGTGAGGTGTACAGATCGAACCCCCGATACTTCACGTGCGCCGGCTTGAGAATCCGCACGTGGCGCTCGCGCCAGTTCGCGAGGTCCTCCATCGAGATGATGCCCCCCTCCGATCGGAGATAATCCACCATCTTTCGCGCGAGCCCGCCGGTGTAGATCGCGTCCGGACCCTCCCTGGCGAGAATCCGCAGCGAGGCGGCCAGGTCCTTCTGGGCGAATCTGTCACCCGCCTCATAGAAGGTTCCGTCAGGGCGTGCGAACGCGGCACGCGACGCCGGCCACTTATGAAGCTTGCTCTCGTACGCGCTTCTGAGCGCGCGCGCGTACTGGGACTCGAGCACGAATCCTTCTTCCGCGTAGCGGATCGCCGGTTGAATCACCTCTTCCCACTTCATCGTGCCGTATCGCTCGAGCGCCACGGCGAGGCCCGCCACGGTATTCCAGGTCGTCATCGATCGGATGCCGGTGATCGCGTCCTCGCGCTTCTCGTAGAACATGTCGTGCGTGGCCGCCAGCGGCGCGCGGGTGTTGAAGTCCACGACAACGGGCGCCGGCAGATCGCGCCGATAGATGACCATCGCCCCGCCGTAGCCGCCCAGACCATTCGCGCCGTGCTTGACGACGGTCAGGGCCAGGACGGTGGCGATCATGGCGTCGACCGCGTTCCCGCCTTTTTGCAGCATCTCGAGCCCCGCGCGCGTGGCAAGCGGATGTTCCGCCGAAACGGAGCCGCTGTCGGCCTCCACCTTGCCCGTAGTGCTCACGACCATGTCGGTTCCCGTCAGCGGCGCTCCGGGCTTCGCGGCGGACCCGGCGCGCTGGGGAACCGTCGCAACCGTGAAGGTCATGCCAGCCACGAACAGAACGACGCCGGTGTGAGACGTCATCTTCCCTCCCCGAGATTACTCTGCGGCCGGTCCCGAGTCCCGAGCTGACGGGCGTTCAACCGGGAGCTCGAGACGCTGGAGCCGTCCGGTGCAGTGCTGAAAAAAACGACTTACCACAGAGCGCACAGAAGTCCGGACAGTACTTGAGTTTCCTCTGTGCTCTCTGCGTCCTCTGTGGTGAGCCTTTTTCGTCATTCTGCTAGGAGCGTGTCCGAGAAAGGGCAACGCGCTCCTAGTAGGCTGGCTTCGCCGGCGAAATTTCGAGTCTTTTTGCGCGGCGCGCGTCGCGCGACGCGCCTACTAGGAGCCCGTTCACGGTTACTCAGACGGGCTCCTAGACGAACCCGAGAAGCGGACACAGCAGCCGCAAACCAGCGAAGATCACGAAGAACCCCAGCACATCCAGCACGAGGCCGAAGCGGATCATGTCGGTGATCGACACGCGGCCCGTGCCGTACACCATCGCGTTGGGAGGCGTGGAAATCGGCAGCATGAACGCCACGCTGGTCGCGAGACACGCCCCGACGGCCGGAGGCACCGGATGCAAGCCGCTGGCTTTGCAGATCGTCAGGACGACTGGCACGAGCATGTTCGTGGCCGCCGTGTTGGACGTGATCTCAGTCAGGAGGATCCCGATCGCGATGGACATGGCGGTCACGCCCCAGAGCGACTCGGCGCCGCTCAGCCGAACGAGCGCCGTCCCGAGGTACTCGGCCAGACCCGTGACGAACATCAACCGGCCCAGCGACAAGCCGGCACCGAAGAGCAGCACCGTGCCCCAGTCGATCCGTGCCGCCTGGCGCCAGTCGAGCGTGAAGCGGCGGGCGCCCCAATCGGTGGGAAGCAGGAACAGCAGGCCCGCCGCGAAGATGGCCACCGCGCCTTCATCCAACCGCGCGGCCACGACCTTACCAAGCGCTCCGTCTGAAAGGCCGAGGACAGCCAGGACTCCGGGCGTCAGCCAGAGCGTGACGGCCGTGAGGAACGCGATCACACAATTGCGCTCGCCTGCCGTCATCGAGCCGAGGCCCGACGCTTCCGCCTGAAGGAAGCTGGCCACCGACCCGCTCGCGCGATGTACGGGATACAGCCGGCCGGCGACCCCGAACAGCACGGCTCCCATCGCGAGGGTGATCGGCACGCCCAGCGTCATCCACGTGAAGAAGTTGATCCGGACGCCGGCCAGCTCGTCGAGAAGCCCGATGACGATCAGGTTCGGCGCGGTCCCGACCGGCGTCATCATCCCGCCAATCGAGATGGCATACGCCAGCGCGAGAAACACGCCGGTTTCATACGAGGCCGCGGATTTGCCGCGGGCGCTTCGCGTCGCCGTAAGCACCCCGATCGCCAGCGGCAGCATCATGGCGGCAAGGGCCGTATTGCCGATCCACGCGGAGGCGAACAGCCCGAAGAGGCCAAGCGCAAGACGGATGCGCGAGAGACTGCCGCCCACGACGCCGAGCGACAGCAGGCGGAATGCCAGTCGCCGGTCGAGATGATGCTCGGCGATCGCCCGCCCGATCATGAAGCTGCCGATGAACACGAAGATGATCGGGCTGGCGAACGGCGCAAAGGCATCCTGAGCCGTGGCGACGCCGGTGAGCACGGTCAGCATGCTGCCGATGAGTCCCGTCGCGGGAATCGGGATCGCCTCGGTGATCCACCACGCCACGACGAGCGAGACAATGGCCGCGAGCCGGTGCGCTTCGACGGAGACCGCCGGCAGCGGCAGGAACCAGACGGCGAGAAAGACTAGGGGGCCGCCAAAGAACCCAATCGTGCGGCGCAACTCCTCGAAGCGCCGCTCGGTGGCCGAGAAGACCTCCGCCGGCATCGCGGCCGATTCCCCGAACGTCCCCCCCGCTTCGATCGCACCCGTGGTCGCGATCCCGGGGAGCGGCGGCTGAGACATGAATCACCCCTGGCCATCGCGCGGTCCATTCTTCCACGCGACACGCATTCAGACTCGCACTATAGAAACGGATAGCCCGCGGCCGACAAGGACAGCCGTCCGCCCGCGATCGCGCCACGCGCCGCATGCCGGCGCCCGGCCAACCGCGAGCGGCGGGCGGACACGGCGACGCCCCGGCGGGCACCGACCGCCCGGAAGCTGACTGGGAGATGTTAAACGAGTTCCGGCGGCGAGAAGCTAGGAAATTGATCGGATCGTGTCGGAGACATGGGAACATGCTTCCAGTCGGCCGGTTTCGCGGGCAAGAATGCCATGATTCGACGGATGACCGGCGCGGCACGCCCGCCGGCAGACCGTTCGCAGGTGACCGGGCGCCAGCCCGCGTCTCTGTCGTCCGACGTGACGCCCGTCCGGTATTGCGCGACACCTGCACCGGAGTCGGGTCGTCGCGTGCCGGCGCTCTGGCGTGTCCCTCGGGCGCGAGCCGTGACGGATTCAGCGGCTGAGCTGTTGCTGCTCTTGAGCTTGCCGCGCGCCTACGCGGACGGACGTTTTGACATACGTCCTCCGACGGCCGACGCGACTCTCCTCAGGCGCGCGCGATTTCAAGCGGAAATCGCCTCCTCTGCGCGGGCATAACGGTTGCACCGCGGCGAGCGATGCGACCTGTGGCGAAGACCCGCATCGACGCGAAAGATCTCCCCGCCCTGGAGGGCGCCACTCTCCGGCGCATCGTCGCGTGCATCAGCCCGTACTGGGCGCGTGGCGCTCTCGTCGCCGCCTGCATGGTTGTCGCCGCCGCGTTCAACCTCGCACCCCCTGGTTGATCAAGTACATCGTCGACGTCGCGATCCCGCGCCGCGACGTCGAGCTGTTATGGCTCGCGGCGAGCGGGATGATCGTCGCCCCACTGGCGGCCGGGCTGCTCCAGGTGGCGCAGAAGTACGGCGCTGAGCGGATTGGCCAGGATGTCATGCTCGACCTGCGCGTGGCGCTGTACCGGCATCTCCATCGAATGCCGTTCGCGTTCTTCACAAAGCAGAAGCCGGGGGAGGCGGTGAGCCACGTGCTGAACGACGTGCAGGGCGTCGGCAGCGTCGTGAGCTCGACCCTGGTCGATGTCGCGCAGAACGCGATCGTGCTCTTGTCGACCGTGGTGTTCGTCGTTGTGCTGGACTGGCGACTCGCGCTGGCTGCGATGGTCCTGCTCCCTCTCTTCATCACGCCCACCCGGCGCGTCGGAAGAAGGCGCAAGGCGCTGAAGCGCCGTGTACAGGCGGGCGTCAGCGAACTGACGGGCATGCTCACCGAAACGCTGTCCGTGTCCGGCGCGCTGCTCGTGAAAGTGTTCTGTGGTGAAGAGCTGGAACCTCGGCGTTTCCGAAGCAAAGCGGAGGAGATCAAGCGGCTCGCGCTCGAGCAATCCCTGGTGGGGCGCTGGTTCCAACTGCTCCTCCGACTGTTCGAGGCCATCGGACCCGCGGTCGTCTTCGGGCTTGGCGGACTCCTCGTGATCCGCAGCGAGATTCCGCTCGGTACCCTCGTGGCGTTCCTCACCTTGTTGAAGCGCCTTTACGGTCCGGCCAGCGAGCTGGCGACCGTCCACGTCGATCTGATCACGAGCTATGCGTACTTCGATCGCGTGTTCGGGGTCCTGGATCGAACACCCTCGATTCGCGATGCCCCGTCTGCGGTCCCCCTCGATCGCGTCGAGGGACACATCGAGCTGCGAGACGTGTGCTTTGCCCATGGAAGCTCCGGGGAGGTCCTCACCGACATCGATCTGACGATTCCTGCGGGCGCAATGGTCGGGATCGCCGGACCGTCAGGAGCGGGAAAGAGCACGCTCGTCTCGATGTTGATGCGGCTTCACGACCCGACCGCGGGGTCGGTCGCCATCGACGGGATCGACGTGCGTGGCGTCACGCTGTCGTCGCTGCGCCGGACGATCGCGATCGTCACGCAGGACACGTTCTTGTTTCATGCCACCGTGCTCGAGAACCTGTGTTACGGCAACCCGTCCGCGTCGCGCGCGCAGGTGGAGGACGCCGCGAGGCGTGCGCAAATCCACCATGTCGTGGCCGCCTTGCCTGACGGCTACGACACGATCGTCGGCGAGCGCGGCTACAACTTCTCTGCGGGGGAGCGGCAACGCCTGGCGCTCGCGCGGGCGATCTTGAAGGACCCGCGCATCCTGATCCTCGACGAGGCGACCAGCTCACTCGACTCGGCGTCCGAACGGGACGTGCAGGAGGCGCTGGCACCGCTGCTCAAGGGACGGACGAGCCTGATCATCGCGCACCGACTCGCCACGATCCGCGATGCGGACTTCATCGTGGTGCTCGACCGCGGGCGCATCGCCGAGCGCGGCACGCACGACGAGCTGGTGAGACGCGCGGGGCTCTATGCCTGGCTCTGGCGCGTCCTGGCGCGGTCGGAGCATCGACGGGCGACGCACCCCCGCGCGCCCGAGCGGCGGGTGCTGAAGGAGCTCGAACAGCCGTCGCGCAATCACCGTGGCAGCCGCCCTCGATCGCCGCAGACGACAGAAGCGCGTCACCTCGCTGGCCATGCTGGTGTTCGTCGCGATGCTGGGGCCTGATGGGACGGCCCGCGCACAGGAGCCGCCTACCACGCCCGCCGGAGCAGCACCGATCGAGAAGGCGACGAGCATCGCCCAACGGGCATCGGAGGAGGCCGCCGCCGAGGACGCTCCGTCGCGCAAGCCAAATCCCGTGACATTCAAGCTCGGGAAGCACCCGTCGCTCCACATCGGTTCCGCTGTGAAAGTCGAGTTCAGGGCGCGAGTCGAGACGGATCTTCGAACGGCCACGCCCGCCATCGGTCTCGATCAGCCTGACGTCGAATGGGGGGACCGGCGCGTCGGCTTCGAGGGGACAGCGTTCAAGAAGATCGAATTCGAAGTCTCGCGCGAGCTGAGCGACGACTTTGAAGCGTCACGCGACCTGAGCAGCAAGACACGTTGGCGCGATGTGTACTTGAATCTTCGCGCGCTGAAGTCGTTTGAGCTCGAAGCGGGTCGATTTAAGGTGCCCTTTGGCTACGACGCGCTCACCGGTGAGACGAACCTCGATTTCGTCCGTCGATCGCTCGCCGCGAGGGTGCTGTCGCCCAGCCGTGACGTCGGCCTCATGGTTCACGGCCGGCCGGTCGGGCGCCACGTGAACTACCAGATCGGGTACTTCACGCGCGACGGTGACAACGCGCGGACCACACACACGAAAGGCGGGCGCGACGCGTTCGCCGCACGCCTCATCGTGCGGCCGTTCGCCTCGGGATCCGATGGGCCTCTCGCCGGGCTGCAGCTCGGCATGGCGACGCTCCAGAGCCACCTGGACAACCAGCTCGGCGTTCGGGGCCGTACCGTCTTCGGTGACGGTGTCTTTTTCGATCGCGTTTACGTGAACGGCCGGCGGCAGCGGATTGGATTCGAAGCGGCCTGGTCCACGGGGCCGGTATCCGTCTCGGGCGAGTACATCAGCGCCTCGGACCAGCGAAAAGCGATGGGGTTCACCGGCGACGATCTTCCGCCTGTTCGCGCCCGCGCCTGGTACGTCGCTGGCACGTGGGCCCTGACCGGCGAGCGAAAGGACGGACGGCTCGAGCCGCGGCACCCGTTGCTGCAGAGCGGATGGGGAGCGATCGAGCTGGCGGCGCGGATCGAGAGGCTGGAGTTCGACAGCATCATCTATCCCGGCGTGGCGTTCGGATTTCCGAATGCCTCAGGCCTGCTCAGAAACGCCGATCGCGTGACGACCCTTGGCGTCAATTGGTACCTCAATCGGTACGTCAAGGTGCAAAGCAACGTCGTGATCGAATCAATCGCGGATCCGCAGCGCAGCCCGGCACCCGCGGCGGCTGGTCGGTACATCAGCAGTGTGTTCCGGTTTCAATTCGTCCTCTAGTGGCGAAGGTTCGCCTGTCCCGCCTTTTGACTCGGCGGTCTGGGGCGAAGCTTCGCTACCACGCCTGATGCCAAGCACCTTCCGCATGCGGGCCGCGCTCGCGCCCCTTGTCGCCGCCGCCCTATGGGCGGCCTGCGCGAGCCAGGTGGCCGCGCAGACTCAAAACGATTTCTTCGATGACACCACCCTTCAAGAGGTTCGCCTCGTCATCAGCAGCAGAGACTGGCAAACCCTCCGTGCGCACGCTGATGAGGACACCTACTATCCGGCCGATCTCACCTGGAGGGGCGTCACGGTCCGCAATGCGGGGATTCGTTCTCGAGGCAGCGGCACGCGAAGCGACGTCAAGCCGAGCCTAAAGGTTGACATCAATCGGTACCGGTCGAACCAGCAGTTCCTCGGCCTGAAGGGGTTCATCCTGAAGAACATGCTGACCGACGCCTCCCTGCTCCGTGAAAGGCTGACGATGAAGATGTTCGCCCGGATGGGTATTCCCGCCCCGCGCGAGGCGCACGCGCGGCTGTACGTGAACAACGA